>NZ_CP108080.1:3687500-3987500 GCF_036181745.1 Streptomyces sp. NBC_00259
AAGGCGATGGGCGCTGCGATGCGCCGGATCCAGGCAGGGAACGTGCTGAGCGCGTTCGGGCTCGGGTTCACCGTTCCGTATCTCTATGTGTATGTGGCTCAGGTGCGGGACCTGGGCGCGGGCACGGCCGGTGCCGTGCTCGCCGTCTTCGCCATGGCCGCGCTCGTCGTTCTCCCCTTCACCGGGCGGACCATCGACCGGCGCGGGCCGCTGCCCGTGCTCGTCGTGGCCGCGCTGCTGGCCTCGGCGGGTGCGCTCGCCATGGGGCTGGCCGGGAGTGTGCCCGCCGCCGTCCTTGCCGCCGCGCTGCTGGGCGCGGGTACCGCCGTGATGCAGCCGGCGCTGGCGACGATGATCGTCTGGTGCTCCAGCCCGTCCACCCGGACGCGGGCGTTCGCCATGCAGTTCTTCCTGCAGAACCTGGGGCTGGGCGTCGGTGGTCTGATCGGTGGGCAGATCGTCGACAAGACCCGCCCCGACAGCTTCATCCTGCTGTTCTCGATCGAGGCGGCGATGTTCGTCGTGCTCGCCGTGATCGCCGCGACCGTGCGGATGCCGAAGGCTCCGTCGATCCCCGACGCGATGCCGGAGAACACCGAGGCCAAGGCCCGGGGCGGGCTGCGGTCGCTGCTCGGGCACCGGGCGATGGTCCAGCTGTGCGTACTGGGCTTCGTGCTCTTCTTCGCCTGCTACGGGCAGTTCGAGTCGGGGCTCGCGGCCTACGGCACCGAGGCCGCCGGGATCGACCCCGCGGGGCTCGGCTACGCCCTGGCCGCGAACACCGCGGTCATCGTGCTCGCCCAGTTCCTCGTGCTGCGGTTCGTCGAGCGGCGGCGGCGTTCGCGCGTGATCGCCGCGGTCGGTCTGATCTGGGCCGTCGCATGGGTCATCGCGGGGTACGCGGGCCTCGGGCACGGCAGCCAGACGATGGCGACGGCCGCGTTCATCTCCACGTACGCGCTCTTCGGACTCGGTGAGGCGATGCTCTCGCCGACCGTGGCGCCGCTCGTCGCCGATCTGGCGCCGGAGTCGATGGTCGGGCAGTACAACTCGGCGTTCGCGCTGGTCAAGCAGCTCGCCCTGGCGGTCGGTCCGGCGGTGGGCGGGCCGATGGGCGCCGCGCTCCACGGCCCGTACATCGTGACCTTCGTCCTCTTCTCGCTGGGCATCACCGCGCTGGCCCTGAAGCTGGGCCGGAACCTGACGGCCGTACAGGACCAGCCGGCGCTCGCGTCGAAGTCGCGCATCGTCGCTCGGCACCGGCCCGAGCAGGACAAGGTCGAGGCCACCGCCTAACCGGGCAGCGCGAACTCGCACCACACCGCTTTGCCACCGCCAGGAGTGCGGCGGCTCCCCCAGGACGAGGCGATCGTCGCGACGATGGAGATCCCGCGACCCGCCTCGTCCTCCGTTTCCGCTCGGCGGCGGCGCGGCAGGTGGTCGTCGCCGTCCGTCACCTCGATGATCAGCCGGCGGTCGGTGCGGCGGAGCCGCAGGCGCATGGGTGGCGTGCCGTGCTGGAGCGAGTTCGCGACGAGCTCGCTGGCCGCGAGGACGCCGAGATCACGAAGCTCGCCGGGGAACCTCCAGGAAGCCAGCACTCCTGACGCGAAGGCACGCGCGCGTGGTGCGGCCTCCACTCCGCCGAGCAGTTCGAGGGCGGCGTTGTGGAACAGCTCCGCGTCCGGGCCGGAGCGGGTGGGGTGCTGCAGGACGAGGACCGCGACATCGTCGTCATGCTCCGCGGTCACGCCAAGGGAACGGATCAGCCGGTCGCACACCACCTGGGGGGTGCCGGTCGCGCCGGCCAGCGCGCGCTCCAGCGCGGCGATGCCTTCGTCGATGTCCTCGCCGCGCCGCTCGACCAGACCGTCCGTGTAGAGGACGGCGGTCGAACCGGGCTGGAGCGCGATCGTGCCCGAGGAGTGGAGCCAGCCGCCGGTGCCGAGCGGCGGGCCGGTCGGCTCCTCCGCGGAGTGGACCGTGCCGTCGGCGTCGCGTACGAGGATCGGCAGATGGCCCGCCGACGCGTACACGAGCCGGCCCTCGTTCGGGTCGTGCACCGCGTACACGCAGGTCGCGATCTGGCTGGGGTCGATCTCGGAGGCCAGTCCGTCGAGCAGTTGCAGTACTTCGTGCGGGGGAAGGTCGAGGCGGGCGTAGGCACGGACGGCGGTGCGCAGCTGGCCCATGACGGCGGCGGCGCGCACCCCGCGGCCCATGACGTCGCCGATGACGAGGGCGGTGCGGCCGGCGCCGAGCGTGATCACGTCGTACCAGTCGCCGCCGACCGCGGCGTCCGTGCCTCCCGGGCGGTACTCGGCGGCGATCCGCAGATCGTCCGGCTGCTCCAGCTCCTGCGGGAGCAGTGAGCGCTGGAGGGTGACGGCGGTCTCACGGTGGCGGCGCTCGCTGGCGCGCAGCCGCTCGGCGGCCTCGGCGTGGGCGGTGACGTCGGCGGCGAAGACGAGGATTCCGCTGATGACCTCGCCGGCGTGGCGGGGGTCGGGGGCCTCGGCGGGCAGGCAGGTGACCGTGTACGAACCGCCGCCCTGGATCCGGCGGGACTTCACGGTGCGGGGCTTTCCGCTGCGCAGCACCTGGTCCAGCAGCGGCAGCAGCCCCAGCTCGGCGAACTCGGGGCAGACCTCGGCGGCCGTGGCACCGGCGGGGCGGGCGCCGAACGCCGCCTCGTACGCCTCGTTGACGTAGGACACGCGGTGCTCGGGCCCGTGGACGAGGGCGACCAGCGCGGGCAGCGGGCCGAGCAGCTCCCCTGCCGAGAAGTGCTCCAGCGCGGGCACGGCGGGCACGCCCGGTGTGCCGGATGCGCCCGGCGTACCCGGCGTACCCGGTGTGCCCGGTGTGCCTGGTGCGCCTGCTGTGCCTTGCGGGTCGGTGAGGGCGTCGGTGGCGTCGGCCTCGCGGTCCGGCCGCTGGTCGTACTCACCGCGGGCCGCGGGCACGGAGCCACGGTCCAGCCGCGCTGCGGCGCGACGCTGCGTACCGGGGAGCCGGGCGCTCCAACGCGTGAAGTTCACGGATCTTCAAGCCTCGTGGTGTCGTTGCTGATTGGTGTGCGCGGCTGCGCCCGTGGTGTCTGCGGGGGGTCCGGGGTCGTCCCCGGGTGGAACAGCCAAGCCTCGTGGTGTCGTTGCCGGTCGGGATTGCGCAGGCGGGATCGCCCAGGGACGAATCACTCTGTGCAGGCCGCAGGTCCACCTATCGTCACACGTCCAGTGTGACCGACCGCACTGACAGAGAGGGGACGGTGAGCGATCAGCCCTCTCCGGGATCCGCCTCGGGCGCCGCGCCCGGGGCCTGTCCACGTCGTCTTTCGCGGCCTCTCGGAGGCGGGTCCTCATGGCGGCGCTCCAGCGGCCTGGACGGGACACCGCCCGCGGCGAGTTCGAATTCGGCACGCGGATGTTCCAGCGAGCCGAGCGAGACGATCTCACGCTTGAAGAGTCCGGACAGCATCCACTCGGCCAGGATGCGTGCCTTCCGGTTGAAGGTGGGCATGCGGCTGAGGTGGTACGCGCGGTGCATCAGCCACGCCGGGTAGCCCTTGAGCTTGCGGCCGTACACATGCGCCACGCCCCTGTGCAGACCGAGCGAGGCCACCGATCCGACGTAGGCGTGGACGTACTCCTTGAGGGGCTGCCCGCGCAGCGAGGCGACGATGTTCTCGGCGAGCACCTTCGTCTGGCGGACGGCGTGCTGTGCGTTCGGCGCGCACTCCTTGCCGGCCTCCTTCGCGGTCACGTCCGGCACGGCGGCGGCGTCCCCGGCCGACCAGGCGTGTTCGACTCCCTCGACGGTCAGCTCGGCCGTGCACTTGAGCCTGCCGCGCTCGTTGAGCGGGAGGTCCGTGGCGCAGAGGACGGGCGCGGGCTTGACGCCGGCGGTCCACACGACCGTGCGAGTGGGGAAGCGGGAGCCGTCGCTCAGAACGGCGACGCGGTTCTCACACGAGTCCAGCCGGGTGTCGAGGCGTACGTCGATGTTGCGGGCGCGCAGCTCACGGATGGCGTACCTGCCCATCTCCTCACCCACCTCGGGGAGGATGCGGCCGCTCGCCTCCACGAGGACCCATTTCAGGTCCTCCGGCTTGATGTTGTGGTAGTAGCGCGTCGCGTAGCGGGCCATGTCCTCCAGCTCGCCGAGCGCTTCGACACCGGCGAAGCCTCCGCCCACGAAGACGAAGGTGAGCGCCGCGTCGCGCAGGCCGGGCTCGCGGGTGGAGGAGGCGATGTCCATCTGCTCGATGACGTGGTTGCGCAGGCCGATGGCCTCCTCGACGGACTTGAAGCCGATGCCGTACGTGGCGAGGCCGGGGACCGGGAGGGTGCGGGAGATCGAGCCGGGCGCGATGACCAGCTCGTCGTAGCCGACCTGGACCGCGCCCGCGCCCTCCTCCTCGGTGGCGAGGGTCGCGACGGTCGCGGTGCGTTTGGCGTGGTCGACGGCTCTGACCTCGCCGATGAGGATCCGGCATCTGTTCAGGACGCGACGGAGCGGGACCACCACGTGGCGGGGCGAGATCGCGCCGGCCGCCGCCTCGGGGAGGAAGGGCTGGTAGGTCATGTACGCCTCGGGCGTCACCACGAGGATCTCGATCTCACCGTGCCCCAGCTCGGCCTTCAGCTTCTGCTGGAGACGGAGCGCGGTGTACATCCCCACGTAGCCGCCGCCGACGACGAGAATGCGCGTGCGCGGCGAGGAGCCGGGGGTCGTGTCCCGGGAGTATGCAGCCTTCACCATCCCATGAGGCAACGGTCCCAGGAGTTTGTCCACAGGCCCGGCAAATTGTGTGACCGGAGGTTTTGGCCAGACCTCACCGGGGCCGGTACCTACCGCAGTGGAAGATGCGCAGGTCAGCGAGGATTTGGGGGGTCTTGGGCAGGGGCGGAATCAGGAAGGTTCCGGCCCTTGGTCCGATCGGGGGGCGCACCGTGCGGAACTACCCCTTCTGAATTGACCTCGTCTCAACTATGTTCGTACCCCGTCGGGATGTCGGGCCGGTGACTCGTCTGATTCATCCTGGCTGCCACGACGGGGCGTCTCCGGGGGGAGACAAATCATTACCGGGGGAACACATATGCACATTCAGGATTCGCATTGGCCGGGTGCTGTCGCTTCCGAGGCCGGCGTGAACGGACGTGTGGGTACGGCAGTGACCGGCCGTTCCGCGCCGCTGCGTGTGGACGCGCAGCGCAATCTGGAGCATGTACTGCGCGCTGCGCGCGAGGTGTTCGGCGAGCTCGGTTACGGGGCGCCGATGGAGGACGTGGCGCGCCGGGCCCGGGTGGGTGTCGGCACGGTCTACCGCCGCTTCCCGAGCAAGGACGTGCTGGTACGGCGAATAGCCGAGGAGGAGACGTCCCGGCTGACGGAGCAGGCGCGTACGGCCCTCGGGCAGGAGGAGGAGCCGTGGTCCGCGCTCTCCCGCTTCCTGCGGACGTCGGTCGCGTCGGGTGCGGGACGGCTGCTGCCGCCGCACGTGCTTCGGGTCGGTGTGGACGTGGACGACTCGACGGTCGTCGCGGACGTGGCGCGCGAGGAGACTCGGGACGAGACGCGGGTGCCTCAGCAGCGGCTGGGCGTCGCCGGGCAGAACGGTCTGCGCGTCGTCGCACCGCGTCCGGTGCCCCCGGCGGAGCTGGACGACGCGGGTGCGGGCGAGCTGCTCGAGGTCGTGGGTCGGCTGGTCGAGCGGGCGCGGGAGGCCGGTGAGCTGCGGGTCGATGTCACGGTCGCCGATGTGCTGCTCGTGATAGCCACGGCGGCACCGTCTCTTCCGGACGCGGCGCAGCAGGCCGCGGCCTCGGCCCGGCTGCTGGACATCCTGCTGGAGGGGCTGCGCTCGCGACCGGCGTGACGGTGCGATGGCGTGACGGTGGGACGGCGTGACGGTGCGCATGTGACGTCGTCCGCCTGGCTGCCGTCGGCGTAACGGTGTCCGCGCCGCGCGCTGCACGGCGGCGTCACGGTGTCCGCGCGGTGGCCGGTCGTACGGCACGTTCGGTGTCTGTTGTGCGGGTGAATCGTCGTGCTTGGTTTCGGAAAGGCCTCCCCGGACGGGTGGTTGGGGTACCGGGGAGTCCGGGCCGTCGCCTCGCTGTGGCACTCTTGGCCGATACTTCGGGTCACTGGGTGCGTACGGGGGCTTCCGCGATGAGCGGTGACGGTCGGAACGAGCCAATCGCCGGTGGGGCGGGCGCGGAAACCGGCGGACGTGTGCCGCCGCAGCGGGAGGGCGGTGCGGCGAGCGCCGCCGGCGGTCCGCCGCCGTCCGACGCCGACCTGATCCAGCGGATGCGCGGGGGCGAGGACAGCGCGTACGAGGAGCTGTTCCGCCGCCACTCGGACGCCGTGCGCCGATACGCGCGTACGTGTTGCCGCGATGCCGACACCGCGGACGACCTGACGGCCGAGGTGTTCGCCAGGACGCTCCAGGCGGTACGCGGCGGCGCGGGGCCCGAGCAGGCCGTACGGGCCTATCTGCTGACCACCGTGCGCCGTGTCGCCGCCGCCTGGACGAGTTCCTCCAGGCGGGAGCAACTGGTCGAGGACTTCGCCGTCTTCGCCGACCAGGCCGCCCGCTCGTCCGAGGTACCGGACCAGAGCGCGCTCGATCTGGGCGCCGATGTGCGCGCGATGCACGAGGCCGATCGGTCGATGGCACTTCAGGCCTTC
The DNA here is from genome assembly GCF_036181745.1 of Streptomyces sp. NBC_00259. Lineage (NCBI taxonomy): Bacteria > Bacillati > Actinomycetota > Actinomycetes > Kitasatosporales > Streptomycetaceae > Streptomyces > Streptomyces sp. NBC_00259. The sequence goes on from NZ_CP108080.1 coordinate 3,694,200, forward strand.
CGCTCGCTGCCCGAGCGCTGGCAGGCGGTGCTGTGGCACACCACCGTCGAGGAGGAGTCGCCCAGCACGGTGGCACCGCTGTTCGGCCTCACCGCCAACGCCACGGCGGTGCTGGCCAGCCGGGCCCGCGAAGGGCTCAAGCAGGCCTATCTGCAGGCCCATGTCAGCTCCGCGCTCACCTCGGGCGGCGACTGCGCGCGGTACGCCGACCGGCTGGGGGCGTACGCCCGGGGCGGCCTGCGGATGCGGGCCGAGCGCGGGCTGCGCAAGCACCTGGAGGAGTGCGCCAAGTGCCGGCTGGCCGCAGGCGAGCTGGAGCAGGTCAACGCCGGTATCCCCGCCCTGCTGCCGGTCGCGGTCATCGGCTGGTTCGCCGGCGGGTACTCGCTCAAGGCCGCCGGGATCGTGGCGGGCGGCGCCGCGGGGGCGGCGGGCGCCGGTGCTGCCGCCGCCACGAGCGGGTCCGGATCCGCCAGTGGCGGTGGTTCCGCCGGGGCCGGGGCCGCGGCCTCGGAGGGCATCGGGGCCCCGGTGAAGGCCGGGATCGCCGCGCTGGTGGCCGTCGCGGTGGCGGCCGGGCTGGTCTTCGCCCTCGCGGGCGACCCGCAGCCGGTGTCGAAGCCGCAGGCGCAGGCGCAGCCGCCGGCCGCGCAGCCCGTCGTACCCGAGCCGCCCGCACCGTCGGCGCCGAAGCCTCCGGCCCCGCCCTCGCCTCCGGCGCCGAAGCCCGAGCCCGAGCCCGAGCGGCCGTCGCCCCGGCCCGAGGAGCCGAAGCTCGAAGCGGCTGCTCCGAAGCCTTCGTCTCCCCCGCCCGCACCGGCGGAGCCGGCGCCCGAACCGCCAGCGCGCAAGCCCGCGCCCAGCACGCCGCCCCCGGCGCCCCCCGCGTCCGTCTACCAGGTCAACCGGCTGGAGTACGGAACGTTCGGCGATCACACCGAGCCCGAGGTGCGGCTGGGTGAGAGCAGCTGGGTCTGGAAGCGCCGGGGCATGTCGATCGACGGCACCCGGTACGGGCACGGGATCTCGGTCCACGCCAGGTCCTCCGTGACCATCGACCTGAACCGCCGGTGCACCTCGTACGACGCGCTGGTCGGCGTCGACGACATGTCGCCGGGCTCGGGCCCGGTGCGGTTCTCCGTGTACGGGGACGGGGTGCGGCTGTGGCAGTCGCCGCCGATGCGCGGCGGTGACGCGGCGGTCCCCGTGCACGTCGTTCTCTCCGGCCAAGAAACGATTCGGCTGGTCGTGGCACCGCAGAGGCCGTCCGCTTCGGTGGCCGTCGCGGACTGGGCGCAGTCCCGGATCAGCTGCGGCTGACGCCCCCGCCGCCAGGAGGACCGGGCTCGGCGGCGGTGGTCGCAGGACCGTCAGCGTCACGAGCGGTCCCGACGCGGCCCCGGACCCGCTACGCCTGCAGTGTCGGCCTTCTCGGAACGCCCGCCGCCACCGCTCGGCGGCGCGGCGCCGCCGTGCCCGTCCAGCAGGTGCCGCGCCGGGCGAGGAGGCGGCGGAGCCACAGTTCCGTGGAGACCAGGTCCGCGAGCCCGTCCAGGGGGACCGGCTCGCCCTCGGAGGCCGCGCGCAGGGCCTTGCGGACGACGCGGGCCTCGACGATGCCCGCGTCCGCGAGCAGGGGGGTGTCGAACAGGTCCAGCAGATGCGGCAGCGACATGCGCAGCCCGGCCCGTGTCGCCGCGCTGGACGCCGTCTGGGACGGTGCGCCCCACCCTGTCGGCAGGTCGTGGATGCCCGCTCCCGCGAGGACCGTGCGCAGGACCGCGGCCCGCGCCCCCGGCTGCACCCGGAGCGCCTCGGGCAGGTCGCGTGCGGCCCGTACGACCTGGTTGTCGAGGAACGGGGCGTGCAGCCGCTGGCTGCGTACCTCCGCCGCCTGCTCCAGCACTCGGTGGTCCGCCGCGTGCCGGGCGAGCGCCGCACGAGCGCGTGCCTCGCCCGGCCGCTGCACCGACGTGGGCCGGGTCGCCGCCTCCTGCAGCCGAACCGATACGTCGGCGAGCGCCTCGCCCGTGAGCCAGCGCGCCGCGGGCCCGGGGCGGGACCAGGACAGGGCGGCCAGGGACGCGCCCAGGGGCCCGTTGACCGCCGGGACGAGGCGGTTCGCCTCGGGCAACCGGGCGGCCGCCGACTCCAGTCCGGTGCGGTAGGGCGTACGGGCGAGCCTGCGCGCGGCCCGGTACACGGTCAGCGGGACGAGGAGCGAGCCCGCGGACGGACCGGACGCACGCGCCAGTGCCGAGACGGGACGGAGCAGGGGCCGGCGCCGACGGTCCATCAGCAGGTCCGCGAGGCGCGCCGGGTGCGCGTCGAGGACCTGGCGGGCGCCGAGCCCGGTGAAGTGGTCGGCGCTGCCGGACACCAGCCGTCTCCGGTTGCGTTCGGCCTCGACGAGCGAGGGGCCGGGCTCGTCGGTCAACGGCCCGTCGAGGTCGGCGTACGGGAGGGCCTCCTCGCCGGCCGCGACGACCACGTGGTGCAGCCGGGGGTTCTCGGCGATCGCCCGGGCCCGTTCCATCTCGGCCTCCCGGCCCTGCGGCACGGCCAGGTCGTTGAAGGTGACGGCCAGCAGTCGCTCGCCGGCGCCCGTGCCGTGGCCGAGTATCGTGCCCGGCACTCCGGGCAGCCCGGCGGCGAGCAGCGCGAGCGTTCCGGAGGCGCTTCCTCCGGACAGGTCGGCGCCGATGCCGGGCGCGGGCGCGCCCCGTGCCGCGCGCCGTTCCGCCGGTCCCATCCCGGGCACGGGTCCCGGATCGGGCGGGAGCGTCTCGGGCGCGTGCCGGGGCGCGGTGAGTCTCGCGCGTACGGCGTCGACGAGCGCGTCCCGCATCCCTTCCATGGCCTGGACCGGGTCGAGTTGGGGCGCGGCGACGGCGAGCGAGGCGACCGGTTCGTACCCGGTGATCTCGCGCGAGCCCTCGCGCAGGATCAGTGCGTGTCCGGGCGGGATCCGTTTGACTCCGGAGTACGGGGTGGAGTCACGCAGTGCCTCGGGCGACTCGGGGCAGGCGAGGAGCGCGGCGAGGTACCCGATGTCGAGCTGGGCCTCGATGAGGTCGGCCAGCGGCAGCGCGGCGGTGGCGTACGCCGTGCCGTTGGCCCAGGGCGTGTAGAAGACGGGCCGTGCGCCGGCGAGGTCGCCCGCGATGGTGATGCGGCGGCCGACCTGGACGACCGCGGTGTAGCTGCCGGGCCAGGCGGTGAGATGCCGCAGCGCGCCACCGCGGGCCGCGAAGAGCCCGACGCGCAGCTCCTCGTCGCTGGCGGCGCAACAGCCCAGTACGGCAAGGCGGGTGTTGGGGTCGACGGTGACGACGCGGACCTCGTCGGGGCGCCAGTCGCCGACGGCCCAGAGCGGATCGGGGTCGCCCCACAGGAGCCGGGCGCCGACGGGGTGGACGGTGCGGCTGTCGTCGTCGGCCGTGGTGGTGGGTGTACGGGATCCGACCGCTCCTGCCGTGCCGAAGCTTGCGGCGATACTGCTCCATCCCACCAGCCACCGCATCGCGCCTCCACAGCCTGTGGACAACTCTCGGCACACCCGGACCCCTGATTCGGCGGACCGGGTGCACCCGATGAGGACATGCTGCCACGACAACGGCGCACAGGAGGGTCTCCGGGTCGCGTGCGCAAAAAGTGAACGCGCCCCTGGCATTGGCCATTTGCCGACGGTCGACGGCACCCGGTGCCACAGGGTGGCCGTGTTGACCGCCACGCGACCGCACAGGGTCGCCGTGCGACCACCGCACCCGGCGCACGAGCCGCACGGCCCCACGCCGCCCCACGCGACCCCACGCCGTCCGGCACGCCCCGGGGCGGGGACCCTCGGGGACAAAACGCCGGGGTAAGGGCGGCATTCGGCCATTTTCTGAGCACCGGGGAACCGAACATACCCCCAGACATCCGGACAGACGCACAGTCCGGGAGGCGCTGTTCGCCTCCCGGACCGGTCCGCCGCCCGCGGGGAATTGAGGCGGCGGTGTCCCCCAGCCCACTGGATCCCTGGCCAGTGGGCCGACCCACGCAGCACTCATGGAAGCGCTCCCGCCGAGGCCGGACGAGAGCGCACGGACAGGCGCACGGCCACACACCCGGAGCACGGTCCCGGCCCCGTCCCTCGCCCGGGCACACAACAATCCCGCCATACGGAACACCGCCTCTTAACGGTCGGGATGCGGCGAACTACCCTGTGTGTCACTGCTGTTCTCCGCGGGGGGTGCATATTCCTGGGGGCTCGGCCACGCGCTCTTGCGTCCGGGTTCCGGGGGGTTGTCCCACTGTGGTGAGGGGCAGAACGAACGCCGGACGCGGAAGCCCGGCGGCCGTCTGTGTGTCGAGGGGTGGCGCATGTCCAGGGAGCAACGCGGGCCGAACGAAAAGCTCGGCACCGTTCTCGCCCTCGCGGGAATCAGCAACGCCGGCCTCGCCCGGCGGGTCAACGACCTCGGGGCGCAGCGCGGTCTGACCCTTCGCTACGACAAGACGTCGGTGGCCCGATGGGTGTCGAAGGGCATGGTGCCGCAGGGCGCCGCGCCGCATCTCATCGCCGCCGCCATCGGGCAGAAGCTGGGCCGCCCCGTGCCGCTGCAGGAGATCGGGCTCGCGGACGCCGACCCGGCGCCCGAGGTCGGGCTCGCCTTCCCGCGCGACGTGGGCGAGGCGGTGAAGGCGGCCACCGAGCTGTACCGGCTGGACCTGGCGGGCAGGCGCGCGGGCGGTGGCGGGATCTGGCAGTCGCTGGCGGGCTCCTTCGCGGTGAGCGCGTACGCGACTCCCGCGTCCCGCTGGCTGATCACCCCCGCCGACTCGTCGGTGGAGCGCGCGGTCGAGAGCACGGCGAGCGCCGAGGGCGCGGGCGAGAGCCCCGAGGACGGCCAGGTGCGAGTGGGCCACAGCGATGTGGCCAAGCTGCGCGAGGCGGCGGAGGACGCCCGGCGCTGGGACTCCAAGTACGGGGGCGGGGACTGGCGTTCGTCGATGGTCCCCGAGTGTTTACGGGTCGACGCGGCGCCGCTGCTGCTCGGTTCGTACTCGGACGAGGTCGGCCGGGCGCTGTTCGGCGCGACCGCGGAGCTGACCCGGCTGGCGGGCTGGATGGCCTTCGACACCGGCCAGCAGGAGGCGGCGCAGCGGTACTACATCCAGGCGCTGCGGCTCGCGCGCGCCGCCGCCGACGTGCCGCTGGGCGGCTATGTCCTGGCGTCGATGTCGCTGCAGGCGACGTACCGGGGCTTCGCCGACGAGGGCGTGGACCTCGCGCAGGCGGCCGTGGAGCGCAACCGCGGGCTGGCGACGGCCCGCACGATGAGCTTCTTCCGGCTGGTGGAGGCACGTGCGCACGCGAAGGCGAGCGACGCGGCGGCGGCCGGGGCGGCGCTGAAGGCCGCGGAGAGCTGGCTGGAGCGGTCCCGGGAGGGTGACGCGGACCCGTCCTGGCTGGGGTTCTACTCGTACGACCGGTTCGCGGCCGACGCCGCCGAGTGCTACCGGGACCTGAAGGCGCCGCGCCAGGTGCGGCGCTTCACGGAGCAGGCGCTCTCGCGGCCGACGGAGGAGTTCGTCCGCTCGCACGGGCTGCGCCTGGTGGTGAGCGCCGTGGCCGAACTGGAGTCGGGAAACCTGGACGCGGCGTGCGCGGCGGGCACCCGGGCGGTGGAGGTCGCGGGCCGGATCTCGTCCGCGCGTACGACGGAGTACGTACGCGATCTGCTGCACCGGCTGGAGCCGTACGGGGACGAGCCACGGGTGGCGGAGCTGCGGGAGCGGGCCAGACCGCTGCTGATGACCCCGGCGTGAGCCGTACCCCGGCCGTACTCCGTCCCGTGATGCGTGTCCCACCTGGTTTAACGCGTTTGTCAGTGGGCCAGTGCATCATCGGGGGTCCCGGGTGCTTTCCCGGGGCAGCACTGCCGGGGTGGAAGGTGTGTGGTGACGGCAGCCGCGTTCGACTGTGACGTGCTGGTGATCGGCGGCGGGATCATCGGCCTGTCGACGGCGTATGCCCTGACGCGTGCGGCGCCGGGCACCTCCGTGGTGGTGCTGGAGAAGGAGCCGGGCCCGGCCCGTCACCAGACCGGGCGGAACAGCGGAGTGATCCACAGCGGGATCTACTACCGCCCGGGCTCGCTGAAGGCACGTTTCGCCGTGCGCGGCGCGGCGGAGATGGTCAAGTTCTGCGCGGAGTACGGAATCCCCCACGAGGTCACCGGCAAGCTGATCGTCGCCACGGACCGCGAGGAGCTGCCCCGGCTGCACGCCCTGGTCCAGCGCGGCAGGGAGAACGGGATTCCGGTGCGCGAGCTGGGCCCCGCGGGCATCGCGGAGTACGAGCCGCAGGTGCAGGGCGTCGCGGCGATCCGGGTCGGGACGACCGGGGTGTGCGACTTCGGCGCGGTCGCGGCGCAGCTCGCGGAGGCGTCGGGAGCCTCGGGTGCGGAGGTGCTCTACGGCGAGGAGGTGCGGGTCGTCGACCGCCGGCCGTGGGGTGTCGCGGTCCGTACGGCCGGTGGCCGCGTCGTCCGCGCCCGGACGCTGGTGAACTGCGCGGGGCTGCACTGCGACCGCGTCGCGCGGCTCGCGGGTGACGAGCCGGGCATGCGGATCGTCCCCTTCCGGGGGGAGTACTACGAGCTGGCCCGGCCCGAGCTGGTCCGCGGACTGGTGTACCCGGTCCCGGACCCGGCGTTCCCCTTCCTCGGCGTCCATCTCACCCGCGGCATCGAGGGCGGCGTCCATGTGGGGCCGAACGCGGTCCCGGCGCTGGCCCGCGAAGGCTACGACTGGTCCACGGTCCACCCGCGCGAGCTCGCGGCCACGCTGACCTGGCCGGGCACCTGGCAGATCGCGCGCCGCCACTGGCGCTACGGCACGGGCGAGCTGCACCGCTCCCTCTCCAAGCGCGCCTTCACGACGGCGGTCCGCAGGCTGCTGCCCCCCGTCACGGAGGACGATCTGCGGCCGGCCGCCGCCGGCGTCCGCGCCCAGGCGGTGCTCCGGGACGGCACCCTGGCGGACGACTTCCTGATCATGGAGTCCCTCCGTACGGTCCACGTCCTGAACGCACCGTCACCGGCGGCGACGGCGTCCCTCCCGATCGGCCGTGAGGTGGCCAGACGGGCTCTCGCGCACCTGACGGATGCGTGACGCGCACCACCCGGGGACCGGGCGGGCCGCCGTACAATCGGGGCATTGTGTCTGAGTCCGAGAACGTCGTCACCGAAGGTCCCCGCGTGTCCTCCCCCCGTACCGTCACCGTCCGCCCCAAGGGCGAGCCGCGCTTCCCCGGCGGCCCCGCCGCGGATCCCGCCGGATCGCACCACGAGCGTCGGATCCGCAGCTTCCAGCCGCGCCGGAGCCGGGTGACCACCGGGCAGGGCGAGGCCCTGCAGCGGCTCTGGCCGGTCTGGGGCCTGGACATCGACGGGCTGCGCACCCTCGACCTGGGCGAGATGTTCGACGGGCTGCCGGTCGTCCTGGAGATCGGCTTCGGGATGGGCGAGGCGACCGCGCGGATGGCCGAGGCCGACCCCGGCACCGGCATCCTCGCCGTCGACGTCCACACGCCCGGCCAGGGCAATCTGCTCGGCCTCGCGGACCGGGCGGGGCTGACCAACGTGCGCGTGGCCAACGGTGACGCGATCATCCTGCTGCGCGAGATGCTCGCCCCCGACGCGCTCGACGGACTGCGGGTGTACTTCCCGGACCCCTGGCCCAAGAAGCGCCACCACAAGCGCCGGCTGATCCAGCCCGAGTTCCTCACCCTCGCCGCGAGCCGGATGAAGCCGGGTGCGGTCCTGCACTGCGCGACCGACTGGGAGCCGTACGCCGAGCAGATGCTCGAGGTCCTCACCGCCCACCCCGACTTCGACAACACCGAACCGGCCGGCGGCTACGCTCCCCGTCCGGCGTTCCGCCCCCTGACCCGCTTCGAGGGCCAGGGCCTCGACAAGGGCCACGTGGTGCACGACCTGCTCTTCCGCCGCGCGGGCTGACCGCGCCGGCTGATCGCGCGGGCTGACCGCGCCGGGCCGGGCGGCGGCGCCGCACGGACGCTGTGGACCATGGCCGGAGGAAGCCCAACGGCGGTATCGCCGTCGCGCGGTGTCGGTGGTGCTCGTTAGGGTCGTCTGGTGTCCGACTGGTCCCCGCAGCCGCAACAGGCCGCCCGCCCCGACGTTCCGACGTTCGACGAACAGCCGCTGTTCGACGCCGTACCGGAGCGTGCGCGCTGGCGGTACAAGCCGCGCCGTGACTTCTGGCGCAGCAAGGCCGTGCGCGCCGGGACCCTGATCACCCTGCTCGCGCTGTCCGGTCTGGTCATCCTGGCGCTGGTGCGCGAACAGACCGGTACGGAGGGCTTCCTCGTCGGCCTCGGCCTCGCCGTGCTGCCGGTACCGCTGCTGATGGCGGCGTTCCGCTGGCTGGACCGCGTCGAGCCGGGCCCCTGGCGGAACCTCCTCTTCGCCTTCGCCTGGGGCGCCTGCGCGGCCGCCCTCGTCGCGATCATCGCGAACTCGTTCGCGACCCAGTGGATAGCCACGGCCACGGCCGACCCCTCGCACGCGGACACGATCGGCGCAACCGTCATCGCCCCCGTGGTCGAGGAGAGCGCCAAGGCGACGGCCGTGCTGCTCATCTTCCTCTTCCGAAGACGGGACTTCACCGGCGTCGTCGACGGAGTCGTCGTCGCCGGCTTCACCGCGACCGGCTTCGCCTTCACCGAGAACATCCTGTATCTCGGCACCGCCTTCGGGGAGGACCAGCAGATCGGCACGTCCGGTTTCGCCTCCGTCACGGCCGCGACCTTCTTCGTACGGATCGTGATGTCGCCGTTCGCCCATCCGCTCTTCACCGTGCTGACGGGCATCGGCTTCGGCCTCGCCGCCGCCGGCGCACAGCGCCGGAAGTTCCGCAGGACCGTACTGCCCCTGCTCGGCCTCGTCCTCTCCATCGGCATGCACGCGTTGTGGAACGGCTCAGGGGTGTTCGGCCCGTGGGGCTTCTACGCCGTGTACGCGGCGTTCATGGTGCCGGCCTTCGGCCTGCTGACCTGGCTGGCGGTCTGGACCCGGCAGCGCGAACTGCGCACGGTCGCGGCCGAACTGCCCGCGTACGCGGCAGCGGGCTGGCTCGCCCCGGCCGAGCCGCACGCCCTGTCGTCCATGCGGGCCCGCACGATGGCCCGCGACATGGCGGGCCGTACGCACGGCCGGGAGGCCGCCCGCGCCGTCTCCGAGTACGAGGTCTTCGCGACCTCCCTGGCCTTTCTGCGGCACCGGGCCCATCGGGGCGCGGCGGGCACGGACTTCGTCGCCCGTGAGCAGGAGCTGCTCCACCACCTCTGGCAGCGCAGGGACGTGGCGGGCCCGGCCCTGACGTACGCGGCCCGCGCGACGGGCCGGGTCTGGCAGCCGCCCCCGTATCTGGACTACGGGGGCTACAACCCGTATCGCGGCTAGGGCCTTCGGGGCCGTCCTCGCGGCATGGCGTCCGGGCAGGGCAGACCGGCGACCCAGGCGTCGGGGGGAGTGCGCCAGGGCCGCCGGCGACTTGGGGGAGGACGAGCACGCGTACGAGCACGCGTCCTCGTACGCACACGGGTGCGGCCCGGTCCGGCGAGAACCGGAACCGGGCCGCGGCCCCGGGCCGGAAGCCGACCCGGAGGAGCACGCAGAGGGAGATGCCTTCAGGCGGAAGGGCCCTCAGAGGGAGAGGCCTCCGGACGCAGAGGTCCTCGGCCGGAAAGCCCTCGGACGGACAGACCCCCGGACGCAGAGACCCTCAGCGGAAGGCCCTCAGACAGAGAGGCCCTTGCCGCGCAGCCACGCCGCCGGGTCCACGCCGTCGCCGCCCGCCGTGTGCACCTCCAGGTGCAGGTGCGGGCCGGTGACGTTGCCGGTGGCGCCGACGCGCCCGATGGTCTCGGACGTGGAGACCTTCTGCCCCACGCCGACGGTCATCGACGACAGGTGGCAGTACCAGACCTCGCTGCCGTCCTCGAGCTCCAGCACGATGCGGTAGCCGTACGAACCGGACCAGCCCGCCGACTTGATGGTCCCGCCGTGAACGGCCTTGACGGGCGTACCGGTCGGGGCCGCGAAGTCGAGACCCGTGTGGTAGCCGGAGGACCACATGGAACCGGACTGCCCGAAGGTGGAGGTGAGCGTGTACGACGAGGTCGGCAGCGAGTAGCTCGCGGCGAGCTTGGCGAGGCGCTCGGCCTCCGCCTTGCGCGCGGCCTCGGCCTCGGCCTCGGCCTTCGCCTCGGCAGCCACTTCGGCGGCCTCGGTCTGCTGCTTCTTCGCCTCGGCGGCTGCCTTCTCCGCGGCGGCCTTCTCGGCGGCCGCCTTCACCTCGGCCTCGGCAGCGGCCCGCTGCTGATCGGCCTGCTGGAGGATCCGGGCGCGCAGCGCCTCGCCCGCGTCACCGGCGCCCTCGGCGCCGTCCGCCGCCGTCTGGGAGGCGGCGAAGGCGGTGAGCGGCGCGTCGTTCCCGTCCTCCTGGTCGGAGTCGTCCGACATGAAGGAGCCCACGCCGGGAAGGGATCCGGGATCCGGGAGGTTGTCCGTGATGGCGTCGGGGAGCGAGATGGAGACGGCCGGCTTGTCCTGCGCGGTGGCGATGCCACCCGCGCCGACCGCGGCTATGACGCCGACGCCGAGAACGGTGGAACTCCGGGCCAGTCCGTTGCGCTGCTTGACGACGCGGTGCCTGCCACGGACCGGACGGACCGATTCCTCGGTCGGGTTCCACTCCTCCGCCCCGGTGGCCGGTGTCCACTGGTCGCTGGGGACCCACTGTGTGGTGGGAGGCTCCTGGAGGGCAGGCTCGTTTGACGCCACGGAGGCGTGCTCCTTTCCTTCCTTCTCGCCTACCGGGTTAGCTGACGGGTTCGGAGCAGGAAGGTCTCCTACGAGCACGACGTAGTGCCCGATTCACCCCAATTGGTGGTTCCCCGGTTCCCTTGCGGAATTCGGCGCATGCGCACGGTGCCGTCTCTTGCGACGGCTGGGACGACCGCGCTGCGTTATCGAACGTTAATAGACACCGAGGTCGGATTCCAAGCTGTTCCCACTGATCGTTAACGACGTTGGCCTGGACTTACCAGCAACAAGAGGATCGAATCGGGCAAGTTGACCAACCCTCGATCCACTCCACTTTCCTGACGGTCTATCAAATGTTATGCGGAGCGGTGTCCTTCGATCACGGTCCGTGGCGCCCCCTCCACCGCAGGGGTCACGGGACGACGGGCATCGTCCTGCGCCGCTCCGGCTGGCGCTCCCCCGGCCGCCCGACCGCGAGCAGCGCCATGTCATCCGTCGACCTGCCGCGCGTATGCCGCCGTACGTCCTCGACGACCGCGTCCAGCAGCTCCTCCGGCCCGGGAAAGATCCGGCCGCTCAGCCGTGTGCGCGGATCGTAGAAGGCACCCTGCTTGTCACGCGCCTCCGACAGTCCGTCCGTATAGAGGAGGAGCGTGGCGCCGGGCAGGTAGGGGGTCTCGTACGCCCGGTCCGGCCACGCGTCCAGATCGCCCATGCCGAGCGGCAGGGCGCGCTCGGGCGGCTCCAGCACGTCCAGCCCACCGTCCGCGCCCAGCAGCAGCGGCGGCGGATGACCCCGGTTGACCATCCTGACCAGGCCGCTCCCGTGCGGGATCTCCGCGAGCACCGCGGTGGTGAAACCCTCGAACGCGTCGAACCCGGAGCGCCCCGTGCCCGCACGCGCCAGCGCCCGCTCCAGCCGCTGGGCGACACCCTCCAGCGAGGACTCCTGCTCTGCGGCCTCCCGGAACGCCCCGAGCACCACGGCCACCGCCTCGACCGCGTCCAGTCCCTTCCCTCGTACGTCGCCGACGACCAGCCGCACCCCGTGGGGAGTCTCCTGCACGGCATACAGGTCTCCCCCGATGAAGGCGTCCCGCTGCGCCGCCTCGTACCGCGCCGCGACCAGCAGCCCGCCGATCCGTTCGTCCGGCGTGGGCAGAACGGCGCGCTGCGCGGCCTCCGCGATGACCCGCGCCGACGCGAGGCGCTCGCCGCTGCGGCGTACGACCTGATTGATGAAGAGGGCCAGCACGGAGACCGTGAACACGGTCAGCAGCTCCGTCACGGCCGGGATCTCGCTGGTCCTGCTGTTGTACGCGTGGAGTCCTGCCACCGTCGCGACGGAGGCGACGCCCGTGAGCAGCGTGTAGAGGGCGGAGAAGAAGGGAGCGGCGACCAGCGGCGCCGCGGCGAAGAGGGGCGAGGCGGTGAACGACTCCGGGGTGCCCAGATCGAAGAAGACCCCGGTCACGATCAGCAGCACCGGCAACGCTCCGACGACCCTGCGGCCACCGTTGCGCCGCGGTCGTTCGTCGCGTTCTCGTTGCCCCACCAGTGGTCTCCTGCCAGGTCCGCCCGGCTGCGGACGGTACCGCGCCCTCTCCAGGCTGGCCGTAACCGCACCGCACGACGAATCGCCATCGGCCAACCGGACCAGCGGGCCGGCGGCTGTGCCATTTTGCCCCTGGCCGTGCCGTTGTGCCGTGCCGTTGTGCCACGCCGTTGTGGCCAATGCCGCTGTCCGTGCTGTCGGCGGGCTGTCCGGCCGTGCCGACGCCACCAGGGGGCCCTCCTGGTGACACCACCACACGTGGCGCGCCTCAGTCGTCGCTGAGGTTGCGCTCCGCGTACATCGTGATCGCATCGCGGACGAAGACCGCCGTTCCGTCCCCGTGCCGGTCGTAGTTCGCCGTGAAGCGCGGATCGGCGACGTACATCTCACCGAGCCCGATGACGTACGACCTGGTCGGTGCGGCCGTCACCGACAGCCACTCGCAGTGCCGCTGCGCGATCGCCTGAACCTCGTCGCTGTCCGGCGCGAGCCCGTCCTTCAGAGCCTGGCCGAAATCGCGGGCGATCGCGAGCTGACGGTCCTGGAACGCCTTCTTCTCCTGCGCGCTCAGCGAGCGCCACCAGCGGTCGCCCTTCTCGTACGCCTCGCGGCCCCAGCGCTGGGTGACCTCCTCCTCGTACCGGGTGTGGTCGAAGCCGTCGAAGACTTCTTCCGCCATGAGTTCCTCTCCCTTCTCCGTGCGGTCGAGAGTGGTCCGCACCGAGGCGATCTGTCGCCCGATGCGCTCCCGCTCCTGCTCCAGCAGCCCCAGATGGGCACGCAGGGCGGCGGCCGTGTCCCGCTGCCCCTCCAGGGCCTGCGCGATCGCCGGCAGCCCGAGACCCAGCTCGCGCAGCAGCAGAATCCGCTGCAGCCGGATCAGGGCGTCCTGGTCGTAGTAGCGGTAACCGTTGCCGCCGACGCGGCTGGGTGCGAGCAGGCCGAGTTCGCCGTAGTGCCTGAGCGTGCGGCTCGTCGTACCGGCCTTCTTGGCGATTTCCTGGATGGACCACTCCATGGCCCTCACGCTAAATCTTGACGTTGCGTAAAGGTCAAGGCCGGGCGGACGGAGACGGCCACCGGAACGCGGGCGACGGGAGAGCACCGCGCCGGAAGCCGGGAAAGCACCACGGAAGCCTGGAGAACCGGGAAAACACCGATGACCCGGGACCATGTGGTCCCGGGCCATCGGCCTTCAGTAGCGGGGACAGGATTTGAACCTGCGACCTCTGGGTTATGAGCCCAGCGAGCTACCGAGCTGCTCCACCCCGCGTCGGTGAACACAACCTTACGCCATCCGGAGCAAGATCCACTCCACTTTTCCCGCCGGGCCCCTCAGAACGCGGAAAACTGCAGGCCAGAGCATTCCGAAGCGGGCCCAAGCAGGCTGAAGCGAGCCCTCAGCAGGCCCTCGATCGGCCCACCACGTACGTCCCTGCCCGCGACTACTCGGCGACTTCGGTCCGCTCCCACCACTCGTACACGGTCAGCCGCCCCTCCGCGCTGTCCTCGTGCCGGGTCGTGGCCTTGAAGTGCTCGTAACCGCCACGGTGGGGAATCTTCAGCTCCTGTCCCGGAGGGGTGATCGGGACGATCTGCCCCTGCAGATCGTCCGGCCCGCCCTCCAGGCGTGCCTTGGTAGTCATACCTCCAGTTTTCCCACTCAGGCGACCTCCCCGCACGCCCGGAGCGCACCGGGAGCACACCTGGCGCACCCGTTCGGCTCATCCGGAGAGCTTGTCCAGGAAGCCGAAGAGATGGTCCCGGGTGCGTTCGGCCTGCTGCTCCACCGTGAGCGACTCCTGGAGGCGGCCGCCGGGAACCGGGGTCTTGATCCCCCGTACGTAGAGGGAGCAGGCGAGGTCGGTGCACATGTACAGCCCGACCGAGTTGCCCTCCCGGCCGGCCTGGCCCGTCTTGCGGGCCGTCATCAGGGAGACGCCGTCTCCCGGGTGGGTGGTCAGACACAGGGAACACATGCTGCGATGCAGATATCCCCGCTGCCGGGAGGGAAAGCGCAGCGCGATCCCGACGGCCGGGCCGTCGTCCCGCTCGGCGACGAGATAGCTGCGGTCGGGGGCGCCGGGGTCGCGCCACCCGAGGAAGTCCAGGTCGTCCCAGGGCCGCGCGTCGAGGTCGCGAGGGACGGCGAGACGCTTGGCCTCACCCTTCGAGCAGTTGATGAACGACGCGCGGACGGCGGACTCGGTGAGTGCCTTCATGACGCGGGACGCTACGTTTGCCTAGGATCCCTAGGCAAACGAATAATTCCCCTAGGAAGGGTGTGCATGCCCCCTGCTGATGCCCGTACCCGCACTCACGGCCGCGCCGGACTCAACACCGAGCGCGTGGTGCGTGCGGCAGCCGACCTTTCGGACGAGGTGGGGTTCGACGGCGTCACGGTCTCCGCGCTCGCCCGGCACTTCGGCGTCAGGGACGCCAGCCTCTACTCGCACGTGAGGAACCTGTCGGACCTGCGGACCCGGGTCGCCCTCCTCGCCACCCGGGACTTCGCCGACCGCATCACCTCCGCCGTGGCGGGCCGGGCCGGCAAGGACGCCCTGACCGCCTTCGCCGAGGCGTACCGGACGTTCGCCCTGGACCACCCGGGGCGCTACGCGGCGACCCAGAGCCGGCTCGACCCGTCCCTCCTCGACGCATCCCTCATCGACGCATCGCCGGACCTCGCCGCCGGCCCGCGCCGCATCATCGACGCCACCTACGCCATGATGCGCGCCTACGACCTCCCCGAACCGGACCTGACCGACGCCGTACGCCTGCTGCGCAGCACCTTCCACGGCTACAGCAGCCTGGAGGCGAACGGCGGCTTCCGCGCGGAACGCGACGTACAGGCATCCTGGGAGCGCGCCATCGAGGCACTCGACCACCTGCTGCGGAACTGGCCGCGCGCGTCCCCCGGCGACCACGACCAGCCGCTGCCACCGGACTCACCGGCTCCCCCGGCCCCACCGGCTCCCCCGGCTCCCCCGGCTCCCCCGGCTCCATGAACTTGCTGCTCGGCCACAGGACATGGACCCGCGCAGACCCGTCGCCGACGCCCCGGAACGGGGGTTGGCCTTCCGGTCGCACATGTCTGCCATGACGCGTCAGTGCCCGGCCGGACCTGGGGCCGGCCGGGCACTGGGAGGTAGGCCGTGTGGGACTCGAACCCACAACCAACGGATTAAAAGTCCGCTGCTCTGCCAATTGAGCTAACGGCCCTCGGCGAGTCATCCCCGAGCATAGCCGCACGACGCCCGGCATCCGATCGGGTATCGGTTGCCGGGCGTCGTCGCAGGCGGAAAGCGGGCCGGGAACGGGGAGCGTGGCCGGTCAGAAGAGTGTGCGGTAGTACTGCCAGCCCGTGGCGAGTGTCGTCGTCGCGCCGAACGACCCCTTGCCGTCGCCCTTGTTGCGGAGCAGTTTGCCGTTCGCGTCGCGCGAGAGGAGGTCCGGGAGGCCGTCGCCGGAGATGTCCCCGACGCCGAGAATGTCGGTGCGACCGGCGCCCCAGTCCCTGAAGACCAGCGCGCGGGGCTTCAGCGTGCCCGTTCCGGTGCCGCCGTAGCGCCACAGCTCGCCCGCCGGGTCGCGGGCCAGGAGGTCGGCGTGGCCGTCGCGGTCGATGTCGCCCGCGCCGATCAGGCGGTAGCCCTTCCAGCCGGTGCCGATGACGACGCCCGGGTCAAGGCCCGCGCGGGCGTTGGAGCGGTACAGGTAGAGCTTGCCCGTGGCGGCGTTGCGGGCCAGCAGGTCGGGGCGGCCGTCGCCGGTCAGGTCGCCGGGCGCGACGAGGGCGTCCATGCTGTTCCAGCCGGTGCCGATGAGCGTATGCGTGGAGGCCTGGCCGGACGGGAAGTACACCCCCTCGCACCGGCCGCCGATGCGCCACAGCCTGCCGTCCACGGTGCGGAGCACCATGTCCTCACAGCCGTCGCCGTCGAGGTCGCCCATCGGGACGAACCGCGTCGCCAGGTTCCAGGGACCGGTCGCCCAGTAGCCGGTCGCGCCGATGCGGTGCGCGGACAGCTTCCCCGCCGTCGTCATCGCGTAGTACTCGCCGAGCCCGTCCCCGTTGGCGTCCCGGAACGCCGACGCGCCGCCGGTCAGCCGCATCGAGCCGGAGCCGAGGCTCCGCGTGCCCGTGCCCGTGCCGTCGCCGGCGTCCGCGGTGAGGGCCCAGGTGTACGGGCCGCTCGCCGCCGTGCGGCCGTCGTCCCTGCGCCCGTCCCAGCTGATCCGTATCGCGGCGCCGTCCCGCTCCGTGCCGGAGAGCACCCTCGCGACCTTCCCGTACGCGTCCTTGAGGGTCAGCTTCCAGGAGCCGGCGGGCCGGCTGAGGCGCCAGTGGCCCGACCAGCGCGCCGACTCCTTGCGCAGGTCGAGCGTCGCGTCCGTACGCGCGTCCAGGAGCACCATCGGGGAGCGCGGCACGGTCACCGGCTTGATGTGGATGCGGCCGGCCTCGTCGGTGTACGCGAGGTGGCCGCCGTACTTGTCGACCGTCCAGTCCCACACGTACTGCCCGGCGTCGACGACCTGCTCGGACGTGGGCTGTCCGCCGCCCCGGTGGAAGTCGAGCAGCCGCAGCTTCGTCGGGTCGGGGTCCTTCCAGACGAGGAATCCGTCACCGATCTGGGCGCGTTGCACCACCGGCACCGGGATGCCGCGACCGGTGGTGTGGTCCCAGACGCCGGACTTGTTCGCGTCGGTGCAGCGCCAGTACAGCCAGCGGCCCACGGCCTGCAGCTCGTCCGGCCGGCAGCCGGAACCGAGCACGAGGTCCGGCGAGTTCACCTTCGTCCGCAGGTCGTACGAGTTGACCGTGCCGACGCGCGTCCCCGGCTTCCAGAGCTTGTCCCCCCACACGGCGGACGCGGTGATGGAGCGTGTGTGGACGAGCCCCAGGGGCTCGCCGGACGGATTGCGGTCCGCCTCGTCGAACGACCCGATGAGCTGCTTGCCCTGCCTGGTGTTGTTGACGACGACGTACGGTCCCGCCGCCCCGGCGACCAGGTCCGGCGCCTCCCACCAGCCCAGGGAGACCTCGCTCTGCGGTACGCGACCGCCGGCCGCCTCCTGGCCCACGCCGATCGGCACGTTGTAGGCGACCCGGCCGTCCCCGAGCGCCCACAGCCGGGACTCGAAGCCGTCGCACAACTCCCCGGCTCCCGGCCCGCACGGCCACTGCACCCAGAAGTGGGGCTCGGCCAGCCGCTGCGGGCCGGGCGTGGGCGTGCCGGCGGCGGCGAGGTCGTACTCGTACAGCCCCCGCCACTGCTCCGGGTCGATCCAGGCCGTGACGCTGAGCTTGCCGCCGCCGAGGGCGATCCCCTCCGGCCTGGCCGGGCGGCCGTCGCGGGTGCCGAGCGTGATGACGACCTCGTCGTCGGCGGCGCGCGCCGACCCGGGCGTGGCGGCCGCGGTCAGCGGGGAGAGACCGAGACCGCCGGCGGCCAGTGCGACGGCGGTCCCGATCGTGAGCGGTGTGCGTCTGAAGGTGCGGGTTGTCATGGTCGGCCCCCTGGTGAACGCGACGTCCCATCGTCGTCCTGGAAGCTATGACCGCCCGGACCTGCTGCGGGTTGTACAGGATTGAATGATCGTCAGTACGTCCGCCCGGCCGTCACCGGTCAGGTCTCCGGGCGCGGTGAGGGTTGAACTGGCACCAGCCGTTGCCGAGCAGAGTGGAGCCCTCGAACTGGGGTCTGGTCGCGAAGCCGGTGCCGATCTACACGTAGACGCCGCCGACAACGGGGCAGGGCCCGTACCCCTCGTGGGGTACGGGCCCTGCTCGGTGCGTCAAACGTCAGCCGTTGCGCTTCCAGCGCGGCTTGTCGTCGCGGCGGCCGCCTCCGAAGGAGCCGGAGTTCGAGCCACCACCGCGGTGGTCGTCGCGGCGGCCGTACGGACGGTCGTGGCCGCCGGAGCGGAAGCCGCCGCCCGAGGGGCGGTCGTCACGACGGTCGCGGTTGAACGGACGGTCGCTGCCACCGCGGTGGTCGCGACGCTCGAAGCCACGGTCGTTGTCGCGGCGCTGGAAGCCGCCCGAGGGACGGTCGTTGTCGCGGCGGAAACCACCGGACGGACGGTCGTTGTCCCGGCGCTCGAAGGAACGGCCACCACGGTCGTCGCGACGGTCGTCACGGCGCTGGAAGCCGCCACGGTCGCCGTCCCGGCGGTCGTCACGACGGTCGTTGTCCCGGCGGAAGCCGCCCGACGGGCGGTCGTCGCGGCGGAAGCCGCCACGGTCGTCACGACGGTCGTTGTCGCGGCGCTGGAAGCCGCCCGAGGGACGGTCGTTGTCGCGGCGCTGGAAACCACCGGAGGGACGGTCGTTGTCGCGGCGCTGGAAGCCACCGGACGGACGGTCGTTGTCCCGGCGGAAACCACCACGGTCGTTGTCCCGGCGGTCGTCACGGCGCTGGAAGCCGCCACGGTCACCGCCACGGTCGCCACCGCGGTCGCGACGCTCGTAGTTGCCCCGGTCGTCGCGGTACGCCGGACGCTCCTCGCGGGCCTCCCGTACCGGCTCCGCCTCGACGGCGGCCGCAACGGCCTCGGCCTCGGCCGCCTCCGTCACCTCGGCGACCGCGGCCTCCGGGTCCTCGCCCCGCTCGCGCGCGGCACGCGCGACCAGACGGTCGGCCTCCTCGCGCAGCTCGGCGGCGCGGCGCTGGACACGCTCCAGCTCCTTGGTGAGCTGGGCGACCTCGCGCTCGGCCTGCTTGGCCGCGTTGTTCGCGGAGTCGGCCTGGACCTCGGTCAGCGAACGGGCGCCGGTGATCTCGGCGACCTCCGGGTCGAACGCGCCGGCACCGCCGACGATGTGGCGCGAGGCGTCGACGCCCGCGTCCTCCATCAGACGGAAGATCTGGCGGCGCTGGTGCGGGAGCGCCAGCGAGACGACCGTGCCGGACTGGCCGGCACGGGCGGTGCGGCCCGAACGGTGCAGGTAGTCCTTGTGGTCCCCGGCCGGGTCCACGTTCAGGACGAGGTCGATGCCGTCGACGTGGATACCGCGGGCGGCGACGTCGGTCGCCACCAGCGCGTTGACGTAACCGTCCTTGAAGTCGGCGAGGACGCGGGTGCGGGCACCCTGCGTCATGCCGCCGTGCAGCGCGTCGGCCTTCACGCCCGCGTCGACGAGCTGCTCGGCGATACGGTCGGCGCCCAGCTGCGTACGGACGAAGATGATCGTGCGACCCTTGCGCGCGGCGATCGCGGCCGTGACCGGCGCCTTGTCCTTCGGCTTCACGACGAGGACGTGGTGGGTCATGGTCGTGACGTTGCCCTGGGCGCTGTCGACCTCGTGGCTGACCGGGTTGTTCAGGTAGCGCTTGACCAGGGTGCCGATCTCGTTCTCCATGGTGGCGGAGAAGAGCATGCGCTGGCCGCCCTCGGGCACCTGGTCGAGCAGCTCCGTGACCTCGGGCAGGAAGCCCAGGTCGGACATCTGGTCGGCCTCGTCGAGGACCGCGACCTGGACGTTCTCGAGGGAGCAGGCGCCACGGTTGATGATGTCGCGCAGTCGGCCCGGGGTGGCGACGAGGATGTCGACGCCGCGCTCGAGCGCGTAGATCTGGTTACCCATGGACGTACCGCCGCAGACGACCTTGATCTTCAGGCCGAGGACGTCGCCGTAGGGCTGGAGGGCGTCCGCGACCTGCATCGCGAGCTCACGGGTCGGGGTGAGGATGACGGCGCGGGGCTTCTTCTTCTCGGTCTGGCCGCCGGCCAGCGTGGCCAGGGTCGGCAGACCGAAGGAGAGGGTCTTGCCGGAGCCGGTACGGCCACGGCCCAGGATGTCCTTGCCGGCCAGGGCGTCCGGGATGGTCGCGGCCTGGATCGGGAACGGGACGGTGACACCGTTCTGGGCGAGCTTGCGGACGACGCCCTCGGGGAGACCGAGGTCGCCGAAGGTCACGTCGGGGGTGCTGGGGGCCTCGGTGTCGGCCGTGTCGGCCGCCTCGGCCTCGACGACGTTCTCGACGTTCTCGACGCTCTGCGCGTCGTCGATGTTCTCGTCGTTCTCGGGCAGGACGGCACGGTCAGTACTGGAAATGGACATGCGAAATGCGAAACCTTCCGGAGTCTCGGCACGCGCCCAAACTCCGTGATTCGCAATTCGACCGCCTCAATGCGGTCAGCCACGGCAAGGGAGAGTACGCGCCACACGCGGCGCGCTTCTGCTGGCGCCGGGCAAATGGGATCAAACGATCTACCACCATACGCACCCTCACCCTCCGATGGCAAACCGCCGCCCTGCGTCGCTCGTCACACTCCTCGGCCTCCCCTCGAAGCCCCTCGGCTTCCCGAAGGCCGTTCGCTGCCCGAAAGCCGTTGGCTGCCCGACGCCCGGTACCTACGCCGTGACCCGGCGGGCGGTCACTCAGGCCCCATCTGCGGCGAGGCTTCCGGCTCGATCCGCAGCTCGTCCTCCTCGTCGTCGATGGCCTCCCGCATCGCGCCCATCTGCGTATCGGCCGCCGGTGACGCGGTCGGCGGCTCGGTCGGCGGCTCGCTGGGGTCCGGATCCGGGTCCGGGCCGGGCGGGCTCGGGTCCGTGGGCGGCGTCGGCTCGGCCGGTGGAGTGGGATCCGTGGGCGAGGTGGGATCGCCCGGCGTCGTGGGCCACTGGGGCTCGAGCGGCTTCGGGCCGCCGTCGCCCTTCGGCGGGGTCGCCGGGGGCGCCACGGTGGCGCCCGGGCTCGCCGTGCCGCTGGGCTTCCCGCTCCTGGCCCCCGCCTCGGAAGGCGCGGCTCCGCCCATGCCCGTACGGCCGTGGCCACCGGCTGCGCCGGGCGCGGCGCCTCCGCCGTCCGGTTCCGCCGCGGTGCCGCGGTGCGGGGACTTCACGGGCACCGGCTCGTCGGCGCCGTCGCTCACGCTCATGCAGCCGGCGGAGGCCGCGGCTGCCAGGGCGGAGGCGATCCAAACGGCACAACGGCCTGGGGCGGACAACTGGCGCACGGGCGGCACCTCCGGGACACGGGACACGGGTTTCCCTGCCCAACTCCCTTTGCCCCGCAAGGGACACGCCCCCCGGGAGGCGGCTCCGTGCCCGCTAGCCCTCCAGCCCTCCCGTCAGGCCCGCCCCCAGCACCACCGCGCCCAGCCCGACCAGCAGCGACACCAGCACGTTCGCCACCGCCAGGAAGCCCCAGCCGCGCTCGGCCAGCCTGAGCGTCTCGTACGAGAAGGTCGAGTACGTCGACAGCGCCCCGCACAGCCCGGTGCCCAGCAGCGCGTACGTCCCCGAGCCGACCGAGGCTCCGGCCAGCACCCCCAGCACGAAGCTCCCCGACGCGTTCACGACGAAGGTGCCCCACGGGAACACCGAGTCGTGCCGCAGCTGCACCTCACGGTCCATCAGATAGCGCAGCGGGGCGCCCACCGCCGCTCCCACGATCACCAGGACCCAGTTCATGGACCCACCATCCTGCGGGTCACCGACGCCCCCAGCCACACCGCGCCCAGCGCCCCCGCGACCGTGGCCGCGGCGTACGCGAGGGCGGCGCCGCTCTGCTGACGCTCCAGCAGCCCGGCGAAGTCCAGGGCGTACGTCGAGAAGGTGGTGAATCCGCCGAGCACCCCGACGCCGAGGAACGGCCGCGCGAGCGGCCGCCTGACCACCTGACGCTCGCTCACCAGCACCATGAGGACGCCGATGAGCGCACACCCGAGCACGTTGATGGCGAACGTGGCCCAAACGGACGGCCAGGCCAGGGACACCGCGTACCGCGCGGTCGCCCCGATCACCCCGCCCGCCGAAACCGCCGCGAGGACCTTCCACTTCGCGGCACCCGCGGTTTCCGCCCGCTGGGCCGGCACATGGAGGTCGACGTCCGGATCGATCGCCTGCGGACGCCGATCGCGGGAGTGCGGATCGCGCTTACTCCGATCGCGGGAGTGCGGATCGCGCTTACTCCGATCGCGGGAGTGCGGATCGCGCTTACTCCGATCGCGGGAGTGCGGATCTCGGGAGTGCGGATCTCGGGAGTGCGGATCTCGGGAGTGCGGATCGTGCGGGTTCGGTTCGGGGGAGGCCGGACCGGGGTGTTCACTCATCCGTACCCCAGGGCGTGCAGCCGCTCGTCGTCGATCCCGAAGTGGTGCGCGATCTCATGGACGACCGTGATCTCGGTCTCCTCGACCACGTCCTCGCGGGAATCGCACATCCGCAGCGTCGGCCCCCGGTAGATCGTGATCCGGTCCGGGAGCACGCCCGCGTACCACTCGCCGCGATCGGTCAGCGGAGTCCCCTCGTACAGCCCGAGCAGCTCGGGGTCGGACGGGTCGGGTTCGTCCTCGACGAACACGGCGACATTGTCCATCAGGCGTGTCAGCTCCGGCGGGATCCTGTCCAGCGCCTCGGCGACCAGTTCCTCGAACTCCTCGCGCGTCATCTCCAGCACCCGGCCATTGTCACGCACATGCGCCCCGGCGGGCGGGCATAGCCTGCCGCGCACATGGGCATACGGGACCAATGGCCGCTCGTGAACGGCTCCATGCCGGCCTCGCCCGCCTCAAGCGCCACTACCGCTCGCGCCACACAAGCCCCATCAGCACCCTCGTCCACACACCCCACCCGTACGGCCGCGCCCTCGGGCTGATCGTCGTCGTCCTGCTGGGGGCTTGGCTCGGCCTGCTGATCGTGGGGTCCGTCCGTACGCCGGTCGGCCCCATGGACACCAGCATGACGCTCCGCCCCTCCCTCTCCGGCGGCACGAAGATCAACGTGTCCCCGCTCGGCGCCCTCGAACTCGATTCGCACACGGCACCCATCCGCCTCGACGTCGACATCGACCAGCTCGACCCGGTCCGCTCCCAGGCCCTCGTCGAACACCCCGAGCGTCTCGCCGGCCTCCAGGAGGAGGTCACCCAGGACGTCGCGGCCGGCACCCGCGAGCTGGCCCTGCGCTCCTGCGTCGCCGTCGTCTCCGGCGCCACCGCCCTGGGCCTCGCGGTCTTCCGCCGCCCGCGCCGCGCCCTCGCCGCCGGCGGACTCGCGTTCACCCTGCTGGCGGCCTCCGGCATCAGCGCGTACACCACCTGGAACCCGCAGTCGGTCCTGGAGCCGAAGTTCTCCGGCCTGCTCAGCAGCGCCCCCTCGGTGGTCGGCAACGCGCGCTCGATCGTCACCGAGTTCGACGTCTACCAGAAGGAGTTGGCGCGCCTCGTCACCAACGTCACCAAGCTGTACGAGGCGACCTCCACGCTCCCCGTCTACCAGCCGGACCCGGGCACCATGCGGGTCCTGCACGTCTCCGACATCCACCTCAACCCGGCGTCGTGGCACATCATCGGCTCGCTCGTGGAGCAGTACGACATCGACGTGATCATCGACTCCGGCGACACCATGGACCACGGCACCGCGGCCGAGAACACCTTCCTGGACCCGATCCCGGATCTCGGCGCGCCGTACGTCTGGGTCCGCGGCAACCACGACTCGATCGTCACCCAGCGCTACCTCCAGCGCCTCAAGCACGTCCACGTCCTCGACGAGGGCCGCGCGGTCACCGTGGCCGGGCTGCGAGTGGCGGGCACGGGCGACCCCCAGTTCACGCCGGACCGCTCGACGGTTGCCCAGGGCGACCCCGCCGAGCGCATGGCCGGGATCCGCCTCGCCTCCGCCCTCCGCGACCAGAGCCGTGCCGGCACCCCCGTCGACATCGCGGTCGCCCACAACCCCGTCGCCGCCCGTGAGACCGACGGCGAGGTCCCGCTCGTCCTCGCGGGCCACGTCCACCACCGCGAGACCGAGCTCCTGCCGCTCGGCACCCGCCTCAAGATCGAGGGCTCCACGGGAGGCGGCGGACTGCGCGCCGTCGAGAACGAGAAGCCGGAGAAGGTCCGCGCCTCCGTCCTCTACCTCGACCGGGGCACCCGCACCCTCCAGGCCTGGGACGAGATCACCCTGGGCGGCCTGGGCCTCACCACGGCCGAGGTCAGCCGCCACCTGGCCACCGAGCCGCCACCACAGGGCCCCGACGCCGAGCGCACCACGCCCCCGGCGACCCTGCCCTCCCCCGCCTCGTAAACCGTTTTGGCGATAGGTCCCCGCATCCCATATGCTTCTCACGTCCCCGACGCGCTGCGAAGCGCCCAGGCGGGCCCTTAGCCCTCATCGTCTAGTGGCCCAGGACGCCGCCCTTTCAAGGCGGTAGCACGGGTTCGAATCCCGTTGGGGGCACGTACAACCGTGTGCGAGACTTGCTCTCGCACAATGCATCACCTCTGGTCCTGTGGAGCAGTTTGGAGTGCTCGCCACCCTGTCAAGGTGGAGGCCGCGGGTTCAAATCCCGTCAGGACCGCTGCGACTCTTCGTGAGTCGCGTGGCTGGGTAGCTCAGTTGGTACGAGCGTCCGCCTGAAAAGCGGAAGGTCGCCGGTTCGACCCCGGCCCCAGCCACCGTACCGAAGGCCCCGATCCTCTGGATCGGGGCCTTCGTCGTACCCGGGATCCGCCCCCCGGGCCCACCCCCGAAATGGCATGCCCGTGTCGGAGGTCGTTGCTACGCTCCAGCGGCCCGCCGCCCGGGCGGGCGTCACAGGGGAGGGGACACACCTTGGGAAGACGCTTCCGAGGCAGAACGACGGCGGTGATCGCCGTCGCGGCGCTGGGTGTCATGACGGCGCCGGGAGCGGCGGTGGCGGCGGAGAACCAGCCGCCGTCGCAGCCGCTGATCAGTGAGCTGAAGACGGGCTACGAGGGATGCGCCACGGGCGAGAACCGGTTGTACGTCGCCCAGCCGCCCGCACTCACGGCCGTTCTCCGAGACCCCGACGCGGTGCCGCCGCTGTACGTGGGGCTCACGGCGCAGTTCGAGATGTGGTGGACCGATCCGCAGGGGCAGGAACAGCGCAGGTCCTACTCGTCGGAGTACCAGCAGGGCTCGGGCAGCTCACACCGTTGGCAGGTGCCCGCGGACATTCCGGCCGACACGTTGATCTCCTGGCGGGTCCGCGCCTTCGACGGCACGGCATGGTCGCCCTGGAGTTCCGACGGTAATGGGGCGCCCTGTCAGTTCATTCACGACAAAGTGAGCCCCGAGAAGGCCACGGTGACATCGACCGACTATCCGGCCGACACCTGGACGGACGGCGAAGGTGTCTACGGCAGCTTCACGGTCGACTCGCCGTCCGACGACGTCGTGAGGTACGAGTACGGCTTCATGGGCGGTCCGTACGGTTCCGCGGAGCCGGAAACGCCCGGGGGATCGGTCACGATCCGGCACCTCCCTCTTCGGTACGGGCCGGACCGGCTCGATGTGTACGCGGTGGACCGGTCCGGTCGGCGCAGCGGCACCACGTACTACTCCTTCGGCGTGAACAGGGGTCGCGCCCCCTTGGCCCACTGGAAGCTCGCCGACCCGGCCGGCTCCCGGAGCGCCACCGCCGAGAACGGCCCCGTCGCACGGGCCGGGGCCGGCGTCACCTTCGGCGCCGCCGCGCCGAGCGGGACCGGGCTCACCAGCACCGCCCGCCTGGACGGCTCCGGGCACGGCTTCCTGACGCCGGACGTTCCCGCCGTCACACCCGGGAAGACCTTTGCCGTGGGCGGCTGGGTACGCCCGGAGCGGACCGACCGGGACATGACCGCCGTCAGCCAGGACGCCGGGACGACGGCCCCGGGCTTCACCCTGGGGCTGCGCACGGCGGACACGGCGCCCGTCTGGTCGTTCGAGATCGGCGACGCGAAGGTCAGCGGCAGTGCTCCCGAGACCGGCGAATGGGCGTACGTCCTCGGGCTGTACGACGCGGAGACCGGCACCGCGCGGCTGTACGTCAACGGGACCGAGACCGGCACCGCCGTGCAGGCCACCCCTTCGACCGCGAGCGGCAATCTGCAGATCGGGCGCGCCAAGGGCAAGCTCGGCTACCGGGACCGCTGGCAGGGCGAGATCGGTGATGTCCGGACGTACGACCGGGTCGTCGTCCCCGAGGAACTGACCCGGCTCGCCCGCCGCGCCGCACAGCAGACAGGGCACTGGTCCCTCGAATCCGCCCCCGACGGAGTCTCCCAGGAGGAGAGCGGCGGGCAGGCGCTGCGACTCGGCGGTGGAGCCTCGATCTACACGCAGTCGCAGGAGTGCGATCTGCTGGATCCGGAGTGCGTCCCCGCGCCCTGGCCGCTGGACGGCGAGGGGCACCTCGAACTGGACGGCGTGGACGGGTACGCGGCCACCGAGGAGCCCGTTGTCGACACCAGCGACAGCTTCACTCTCGCCGTACGGGTGAGGCTCACCGACCGTGAGCCGGCCGGCCCCATGACCGTCCTGTCGCAGCGCGGAGAACAGGCCGACGCGTTCCGACTCCGCTACGTCCCCGCCGAGTACCGCTGGCAGCTCGTCATGACACACGCGGATACGGCCGGCGCGCAGGAGACCGTGGTGGCTTCGATCGCGTCACCGGACGGCGGCGAAGGGTCCGGACACCGGCTGGCGATCGTCTACGACGACGCGGCGGACCAGATCCGGCTCTACCTGGACGGGCACACGACCGTCGGCTCGACGGCCGCTTTCCGAAGTGCGTGGAAGAGCGGCGGCGGCCTTCAGGTCGGCAGGGCCACGGCCGGTGACGGCTGGAGCGAGTACCTGCATGGTTCGGTGGACGAGATCCGTTCGTTCTCGGGTGCCCTGACCGCCACCGAGGTCGTTCAGTTCGGCTGATGACCGGTGGGGCCCGTCCTTCCGGACGGGCCCCACAGCGGAAGCGGACCGCTCACGCCCGGTCCCGGCCCCGCCACCCCCGTACCGCGAGGACGATCGCCGCGATCGCCACCACCGTTGTCAGCAGTACCCAGTCGGGGATCGCGCGGCCCACCGAGGACGCCCACTGTTCCGCGGCGAAGGAGTCGTCGACCGACAGGAGGCCCGGGAGGGCCGTGGTGCCGTCGAAGGCGAGGAAGAGGGTGCCGAGGACGATGAAGAAGAGGCCGGACAGGGCCGAGGTGGTGTGCAGTTCGAAGCGGCCCGCGATGCGGACGGTCCGGCCGCGGAGCCAGCGGCGGCGGGAGATTTCGTAGCGCTCCCAGAGGAGGGCGAGGACGAAGAGCGGCACCGCCATGCCGAGGGCGTAGACGGCGAGGAGGAGTCCTCCGTAGGCGGGGCTGCCGCTGAGGGCCGCGACCGTGAGGACGCTGCCGAGGATCGGGCCCGCGCAGAAGCCCGCGAGGCCGTAGACCAGGCCGAGGGCGTAGACGGAGACCGCCGTCGTGGGGCGGATACGGCCGCCGACCGCGGCGAGCCTTCGGGAGGCGAAGCCGAGGCCCGCGAGCTGCGCCACGCCGAGCGCGATGATCATCCAGCCGCCGGTGGTGACCAGCAGCTCCCGGTGGCCGTAGAAGAGCCGGCCGGCGAACGAACCGGCGGCGCCCAGCGGCACCAGCGTGGTCGCGAGGCCGGCGTAGAAGATGCCGGTGCGCGCCATGAGTCTGGTCGCGGTGTCGATCGAGTACGCGAAGAACGCCGGCAGCAGGAGGGCGCTGCACGGACTGAGCAGGGCGAGGAGGCCGCCGAGGAAGGCGGCCAGGTATCCGATGTCGCTCACTTGCCGCCCGCCGGTCCCGAAGACTTCGATCCCGACGGCTTCGGTCCCGACGGCTTCGGTCCCGAAGGCGTCGATCCTGCCGCCTTCTCCGTCGCGGCCTTCCGCGCGGCCTCGATCGCGTCGGTGAAGGCCCGCTGCGGCTGGGCGCCGGCGAGCGGCCGGCCGTTGACCAGGAACGACGGCGTGGACGTCGCGCCCAGCCCGTACCCCTCCTGCTGGTCCTTCGCCACGGCCTGGCGGGCCGCCTCCCCGTCGGCGTCGCGCACGAAACGGTCCAGGTCCTTGACCCCCGCCTGGGCGGCGAGCTCCTTCAGTCGCTGCTCGCCGAAGCCCTTCTCCTTCGCGCCCTCGGCGTACGCGGCCTCGTGGAACTGCCAGAACCTGCCCTGCTGCCCCGCGGCCCAGGCCGCGCGCGCCGCCGCCTCCGACTCCTCGCCGAAGATCGGGAAGTTGCGCCACTCGATGCGCAGGGTGCCGTTGTCGACGTACTTCTTCACCAGCGCCGGCTCGGTGTCGCGGGCGAACTTCCCGCAGTAGCCGCACTTGAAGTCGGCGTACTCGATCATCACGACGGGTGCGTCCGCGCGGCCCAGCGCGAGCGGGTCGCGGGCATCGCGCCGGGCGAGCTTCTCCAGCTCGGCGTACACGTCGGCCTGCGGGTCCGTGGACTCCTCGGCGACGGTGCGCCCGCCGGCCGCGGAATCGTCGGGCCTGGTGGCGGTGTACGAGACGACGCCGAGCAGGACCGCGGCCGCGGCGACTCCGGCGCCGAACGCGTACGGCTTCATGGAACGGGGCCGCCGCTTTGACTGCGACGTGGACGTGGACGTGGTCTGCGACTTGGGAAGGCGGGTACGACGGGCAGCGGGCATGGCTGTGTTCTCTCCGGGACGCGAGGGGAAGGGCTGGGCTCGGCTGTGCCGCGCCTATACGCGCAGGACGGAGAGATCTATCGGGCTCGGAGCCGCGACCGGCGGCGGAGCGCGCCCCGGCGCGAGATCGAGCACGGCACCGTGCACGGCCCAGCAGCCGGACGCACCGTGGGCGGAGGTCTGCAGGGCCGGCGGGAGTTCGTACGCGGACGACCCGCGCGGCGGAGTGGCGGGACTCAACCCGCCGTCGTCACCGGCGCCGTCGTCGCAGCCGGGTGCCTGTCGCCCATCGGCCGGGGCCGCCACCGCGGTCGGGACGCCCGCCCCGGCCGGGGCCGCCACCGCGACGGAGTCCGTCACCGCGACCGTCCGGCCGGTGTCCGCCGCGGCGCCCGTCCCCGTGCCGAGCAGCACGCCGGTCAGCACCGCCGTCAGCGCGGCCACGACCGCGAGGACGCGGCGCCACCTGTTGCTGGGGCCGGGCATGGGCGGGTGCTCTCCTGTCGACCGACGTGTTCGGCTTGATCAGCTTCATCGGCTTGATCGGCGTCATCTGCTCGATCCGCTTGATCTGGTTGATCTGCTTGATCTGCTTGATCTGCTGATCGATGTGCCCGTAATCGTACGGGCCTGCGGACCGCCACCCCCGAAGCACCGCCCCGAAGCACCGCCCGGAGCCCCCCTCCGCGGCCCCCGCGCCCCGCCCCCGGAAACCCACCCGGAAATGGGTTCGCCACTCCGCTCGCACGGGTGCGATCCTGGATCCCGTATGTCTACTTCCTTCGCCGATCTCCAGAAGCAGCTGGCCGAGATCTCGCTGCGCGACGCGCACCGGCTCGGGCGGCGCCTCGAGGGCACCCGCCGTATCCGTACGCCCGAGGCCCGGCAGGCCGTGCTGGACGAGATCGCGGCCGAGGCCGCGCAGGCCGCCGCCCGGACCGCCGAGCGCGCGACACGCCTGCCCGGGATCACGTACCCCGAACAACTGCCGGTCAGTCAGAAGAAGGACGACATCCTGGCGGCGATACGGGACCACCAGGTCGTGATCGTCGCGGGTGAGACCGGCTCCGGCAAGACGACGCAGATCCCCAAGATCTGTATGGAGCTCGGCCGCGGCGTACGCGGCATGATCGGGCACACCCAGCCGCGCAGGATCGCCGCACGGACCGTCGCCGAGCGAGTGGCGGAGGAGCTGCGCACCCCGCTCGGCGAGGCGGTCGGCTGGAAGGTCCGCTTCACCGACCAGGTGAACCCGGACGCGACCTTCGTCAAACTCATGACGGACGGCATCCTCCTCGCGGAGATCCAGACGGACCGCGAGCTGCGCGCGTACGACACGATCATCATCGACGAGGCCCACGAGCGGTCCCTCAACATCGACTTCCTGCTCGGGTATCTGGCCCAGCTGCTGCCGAAGCGGCCGGACCTCAAGGTCGTGATCACCTCCGCGACCATCGACCCCGAGCGCTTCTCCCGGCACTTCGGCGACGCGCCCATCGTGGAGGTCTCCGGCCGTACGTATCCGGTGGAGGTCCGTTACCGGCCCCTCCTCGAAGAGGACGGCGACGATTCCGACCGCGACCAGATCACCGCCATCTGCGACGCCGTCGACGAGCTCCAGTCCGAAGGACCGGGCGACATCCTGGTCTTCCTCTCCGGCGAGCGCGAGATCCGCGACACCGCGGACGCGCTCATCAAGAAGAACCTCCGCGGCACCGAGGTCCTCCCCCTCTACGCCCGGCTCTCGCACGCCGAGCAGCACCGCGTCTTCCAGGCGCACTCCGGCCGCCGGATCGTCCTCGCGACGAACGTCGCCGAGACGTCGCTGACGGTCCCCGGCATCAAGTACGTCATCGATCCGGGCACCGCACGTATCTCCCGCTACAGCCACCGCACCAAGGTCCAGCGCCTCCCGATCGAGGCCATCAGCCAAGCCAGCGCCAACCAGCGCAAGGGCCGCTGCGGCCGTACGTCCGACGGCATCTGCATCCGCCTCTACTCCGAGGACGACTTCGAGGCCCGCCCGGAGTTCACCGACGCGGAGATCCTCCGTACGAACCTGGCGTCCGTCATCCTCCAGATGACCGCGGCCGGGCTCGGCGACATCGAGAAGTTCCCCTTCATCGACCCGCCGGACCACCGCAACATCCGCGACGGTGTGCAGCTCCTGCAGGAGCTGCACGCGCTGGACCCCGCGCAGAAGGATCCGAGGAAACGGCTGACGCAGCTGGGCCGCAAGCTCGCGCAGCTGCCCGTCGACCCGCGTCTGGCCCGGATGGTCATCGAGGCCGAGAAGAACGGCTGCGTCCGCGAGGTCATGGTGATCGCCGCCGCCCTCTCGATCCAGGACCCGCGCGAGCGTCCCGCCGAGAAGCAGGCGCAGGCCGATCAGCAGCACGCCCGCTTCAAGGACGAGACGAGCGACTTCCTCGCCTTCCTCAACCTCTGGCGGTACATCCGCGAGCAGCAGAAGGAGCGCGGCTCCTCCAGCTTCCGCCGGATGTGCAAGCAGGAGTACCTGAACTTCCTGCGCATTCGCGAATGGCAGGACATCTACGCGCAGCTGCGCACGGTCGCCAAGCAGATGGGCATCCATCCGAACGAGCAGGACGCGGCCGAGCAGTCCGTCCACGTCTCGCTCCTCGCCGGCCTCCTCTCCCACATCGGGATGAAGGACGTGAAGGAAGGCACGAAGAACGAGTACCTGGGCGCCCGCAGCGCCAAGTTCGCGGTCTTCCCCGGCTCCGCGCTGTTCAAGAAGCCGCCGCGCTTCGTCATGTCCGCCGAGCTGGTCGAGACGTCCCGGCTGTGGGCGCGGGTCAACGCGAAGATCGAGCCCGAGTGGATCGAGCCGCTCGCGGAGCACCTGGTCAAGCGCACCTACAGCGAGCCGCACTGGGAGAAGGACCAGGCGGCGGTGATGGCGTACGAGAAGGTCACGCTGTACGGCGTGCCGATCATCGCCCAGCGCAAGGTGAACTACGGCCGCATCGACCCGGAGGCGAGCCGCGAGCTCTTCATCCGCAACGCGCTGGTCGAGGGCGACTGGCGTACGCACCACAAGTTCTTCGCGGACAACCGCAAGCTGCTCACCGAGGTCGAGGAGCTGGAGCACCGGGCCCGCCGCCGCGACATCCTCGTCGACGACGAGACGCTGTTCGACTTCTACGACCAGCGGGTGCCCGAGCACGTGGTGTCGGGGGCGCACTTCGACTCCTGGTGGAAGCACAAGCGCCGTGAGGAGCCCGACCTCCTCGACTTCGAGCGCGAGATGCTCATCAACGAGAAGGCCGGGGCGGTCACCAAGGACGACTACCCGGACTCGTGGCGGCAGGGACCGCTGAAGTTCCCGGTCACCTACCAGTTCGAGCCGGGCGCGGACGCGGACGGCGTGACCGTCCACATCCCGCTCCAGGTGCTGAACCAGGTCAGGGACGAGGGCTTCGACTGGCAGATCCCGGGCCTGCGCGAAGAGGTCGTCACGGAGCTGATCCGCTCGCTGCCGAAGCCGATCCGCCGCCATTACGTGCCGGCGCCGAACTACGCGAAGGCGTTCCTGGAGCGGGCCGTGCCCCTGCAGGAGCCGCTGCCGGTCACGCTCGCTCGAGAGCTCCAGCGCATGGTCGGCGTCCCGGTCACGGGTGACGACTTCGACCTGTCCAAGGTCCCGGACCATCTGAAGATAACGTTCCGGATCATCGACGAGCGGCGCCGCAACCTGGCCGAGGACAAGGACCTGGAGGCCCTGAGGCTCCAGCTGAAGCCCAAGGCCCGCCAGGCGCTGTCCAAGGCCGCCGCGGCCACGGCCGGGCGCTCGGGCGGTGACGCCATCGAGCGGACGGGCCTGAAGGACTGGACGATCGGCACGCTCACGAAGGTCTTCGAGACCCGGCGCGCGGGCCAGCCCGTCAAGGCCTACCCCGCGCTCGTGGACGACGGCGAGACCGTCTCCGTACGGCTCTTCGACACCGAGGCCGAGCAGATGCAGGCCATGTGGCGCGGCACGCGCCGGCTGATCCTGCTGAACATCCCGGTGAACCCCGCGAAGTTCGCCTCCGAGCGGCTGACGAACCAACAGAAGCTCGCTCTGTCCCGCAATCCGCACGGCTCGATCCAGGCGCTCTTCGACGACTGCGCGACGGCGGCCGCGGACCGGTTGATCGCCGACCACGGCGGGCCGGCCTGGGATGAGGAATCGTTCCGGAAGCTGTACGACAAGGTCCGCGCGGACCTCGTGGACGCGACCGTGCGGACCGTCGACCAGGTCGGACAGATCCTCGCCGCCTGGCAGGCCTGCGAGCGTCGGCTCAAGGCCACGAACAGCCTGGCCCTCATGAACAACGTCCAGGACGTACGGCAGCAGCTGACGGCCCTGATGCCGGCCGGCTTCGTGACGCGCACGGGGGTGCGCAGGCTGCCCGACCTGATGCGCTATCTGGTCGCGGTCGACCGCCGGCTGCAGCAGATGCCGACGGCCGTCCAGCGCGACACGACCCGGATGGCGAAGGTCCACGAGATGCAGGACGAGTACGCCTGGCTGCTGGAACAGCTGCCCAAGGGGCGGCCGGTGCCGCAGGAGGTCCTGGACATCCGCTGGATGATCGAGGAACTGCGGGTGAGCTACTTCGCCCACGCTCTGGGCACCGCGTACGCCGTTTCCGACAAGCGCATCGTCAAGGCGATCGACGCGGCGGCACCGTGACGCGGCCGTCGCCTTGAGTGAGTTCGACCGGACCCTCTGACCTGCTGTACAGTCTCTCTCGCAGCCAACGAGCAAGTGGGGCTGCGAAACCTGGTCCTGTGGAGCAGTTTGGAGTGCTCGCCACCCTGTCAAGGTGGAGGCCGCGGGTTCAAATCCCGTCAGGACCGCGCGTATCACCGATGGCCCGCACCAGCTGGTGCGGGCCTTCGTCGTGCCGTCACCGGAAGGCCCGCCCAAGTGGTGCGGGCCTTTCGACGTATTGACTGCGGTGCCCTGCCGCCGGTACCCAGTCAGGACAGGGGTTGCGGGGCCCCCGACCGCGGAGGTGGCGCGATGGCGGCATCCACAGCGAGGCACGAGACCAGGGCGTTGCTGCGCGCCCATCTGGCGGCCGTCTCCGGCTATCGGCACCTCACCCGGCACTGTCCGGTCTGCCATCGGCTGTTGCGCCTCGCCATGGATCCCTCCGAGACGGTCCCGATGGATCCCTCCGAGGGCGCCCCGGAGGAGCTGGAGCCGCTCCCGGAGCCGAGGCCGGCCGAGTGGCGGGCGGAGCGAGGCGCGGAGCTGAGGGCCGAGCTGGGGGCGATGCCCGCCGAGCGGGGACCGATGCCGGGGCCCGAACCGGGCATCGGCACCGAGGACGAAGGTCCCTCCCATGCGTGACCAATGGCGCCTTGTCCCGATCCGCACACGTGGCAGGCTCGCCTTGGCAAGACCGTCGGCATGTGACGGGAGTCACCGAAGTTGTTTGGGAAACAGGGGAACTTACACCCTCCCTACAACCGAAAAATCAAATACGTGCAATTGCACCCCCTTCTGAGCAGCCCCGCCCGACTCCGAAGGGTCCGCCGACGCCCTGCGCCGGCCGCACGCGAACCCCGCGCCCACCTGCGAACGCGCCCTCGCGGGAGCCCCTTCCGGGCATAAAAAAGATCGCGCTGGACCCGGCGGAGTCCAGCGCGATCGACGACGAAACCTGTTGGGGCAGGCGCCCGCCGTGTCGAGCTCAGTTCGGGCTGCGGGGTTGGGGGACCCGGCTATGCCCTGCTATCGGGGTTTCAGGCCTCGCTGCGCTGCTGCGGAATACCCGCAAGCAGTGCGCGGACCTCTGCCTCGCGGTACCGGCGGTGTCCACCGAGCGTACGGATGGACGTGAGCTTGCCTGCCTTTGCCCAGCGAGTGACCGTCTTCGGGTCCACGCGGAACATCGTGGCAACCTCAGCCGGGGTCAGCAGCGGCTCGGCATCAGGGGTGCGAGCGGTCATGAGCGGCCTCCTCGGGAGAACCGAACCTTCTCGGTTCTTTCCTCTAAATTCTGCACCTTGACCCGCGTTGCCCGAAATGGCGGACGCGGGCCGAGTCGGTTATAGGACGAACGGCTTGTCCTCGGCACTACAACTACACCATCTGTCCAGCCACGTCGGCCAAACCGATGGAATTGCCCTCTCAGGTGTTCATCAGCGGCGGAAGCCGATGGTTCATGCCATAACGGACAGTCACGTCACAGTGACGATCAGTCACAGAGCGATCAGGAGTCATCAGACCCCCCATAGAGTGCAATGCTGAGATTTCCGCCCTTAGGTAGGCGGAAGGAACCCTCCCCGGACTCCTTGTCCTATTTTGGCACGAGGGTGGGCGAGCGACGCAAGGGACGACTTAGTGCTGTCCGTCACGCTTGAGACAAAGGCCCGGATCGGGACCTACGTCCCGGACACTCCTCGTTCAGCCCGCGGAGGCCGGATCGTCAGTTGGCGAACTGACGATCGCGTACCGCCCGCCAGCGGTCCGTGAGCCGGCCGTAGGCCTCTCCGGCGCCCTCGCCGTCCCCGTCCCGCAGCGCCGCGATCCCCTCGGCCACATCCGCGGCCGAGTGGTCCTCGGCGAGCTGCGCCGGAGACAGGGCGTGGACGAGTCCGCCGTAGTCGAGCTCGACCAGGGAACGCGGATGGAACTCCTCCAGCCACCGCCCCACATCTACCAGGCCCTCCGTGAGAGGCCCCTCGTCGACGGACTCCCGCAGCGCCTTCAGCGAGCGCGCCAGCCGGCGCCTGGCCTGCACCATGGGCGTCCGGTAGCGCAGTACGGGCGCCACACCCGCCACGTCCCCCGGCTCGTACTCGCGCTCGTCGTCCGCGAAGAGCGTGAACCAGCGCACCGGCACCTGCCACACCGCCGTCCTGATCCACGGCCGCGCGTCCGGGTTGCGCTCGCGCCACGCCTCGTAGTCCGCGGCGGCCTGGCCGCGCACCACCGGCGGCAGGACCGCGTCGAGCACCGTGGGAGGAAAGAGCTCCGTCAGCTCCTCCAGGGCCAGCCAGCCGCGCAGCCGCGTGCGCCAGGGACAGACGCAGACGACGCCGTCGGCCTCCGTGACGAAGGCGTCGGCGCTCTCGTGGACCGGGACGGCCACGGGAGGGGTCGGCAGCAGGTCCGCGAGCGACCGTCGCAGTTCGTCCTGCGCCGTGGGGGTGCGCTCGCGCCGGGCGTACCGCGCCCAATGGCTCCGCTCCGGTTCGGGAAAAGCCGCCAACGGCTCGTACACCCGCAGGTAGGACGCGTACGGGACGAGCACAGAAGTGGCGGCCGGCATGTCACAGATCCTTCCACGCGCGTACTCCGGGAGGGGGTGATCCTGAGCACTGCGAGCGATCTACCCCCGCGTAGGACTTACTCTCTTGCCCATCAGGTCCCTCCCCACCCGCAGGAGGGCCCTCAATCGCCGCTTCGTACTTGGGAGTCACCACCGTGACCGATGTGACCGACGGCGTCCTGCACACCCTGTTCCACTCGGACCAGGGCGGACATGAGCAAGTCGTGCTGTGTCAGGACCGTGCCACTGGGTTGAAGGCCGTCATCGCCATCCACTCCACCGCCCTGGGCCCCGCCCTCGGCGGCACCCGCTTCTACCCGTACGCCTCCGAGGAAGCCGCCGTCGCCGACGCGCTGAACCTCTCCCGGGGGATGTCGTACAAGAACGCCATGGCCGGCCTCGACCACGGCGGTGGCAAGGCCGTGATCATCGGTGATCCGGAGCGGATCAAGTCCGAGGAGCTCCTGCTGGCATACGGCCGGTTCGTCGCCTCGCTCGGCGGTCGTTACGTCACGGCGTGCGACGTCGGCACCTACGTGGCCGACATGGACATCGTGGCGCGCGAGTGCCGCTGGACCACCGGACGCTCCCCCGAGAACGGCGGCGCCGGCGACTCGTCGGTCCTCACCGCCTACGGCGTCTTCCAGGGCATGCGCGCCTCCGCCCAGCACGAGTGGGGCGACCCGACGCTGCGCGGCCGCAAGGTCGGTGTCGCGGGGGTCGGCAAGGTCGGCCACTACCTGGTCGAGCATCTGCTGGAGGACGGCGCCGAGGTCGTGGTCACCGATGTGCGGGAGGAGTCGGTGCGCCGTATCACCGACAAGTACCCGCAGGTCACGGTCGCGCCGGACACCGATGCGCTGATCCGCACCGAGGGGCTGGACATCTACGCCCCGTGTGCGCTCGGCGGTGCGCTGAACGACGAGACCGTGCCCGTGCTGACCGCCAGGATCGTGTGCGGCGCCGCCAACAACCAGCTCGCGCACCCGGGCGTCGAGAAGGACCTCGCCGACCGCCGCATCCTCTACGCACCCGACTACGTCGTGAACGCGGGCGGGGTGATCCAGGTCGCCGACGAGCTGCACGGCTTCGACTTCGACCGGTGCAAGGCGAAGGCGTCGAAGATCTTCG
This sequence comes from Streptomyces sp. NBC_00259, assembly GCF_036181745.1. Classification (NCBI taxonomy): domain Bacteria; kingdom Bacillati; phylum Actinomycetota; class Actinomycetes; order Kitasatosporales; family Streptomycetaceae; genus Streptomyces; species Streptomyces sp. NBC_00259. Next base: position 3,731,448 of record NZ_CP108080.1, read on the forward strand.
ACACCACTCTTGCGATATTCGCACGTGCGAAGGACGACGGTATTCCGCCGGCCGCTGCGGCGGACCGGATCGCCGAGCAGCGCATGTCCGAGGCGCGCCGCCGGTAGTACCTCGCGGGCGGTCTCGCCGACCGGCCCCGGTGTGCACCGGGGCCGGAGCACACCGGGGAGACAAGACTCACGCCGGTCGGCGAGCCGCCCGCCAAGAACAGGTTAAAATCGCGGTTGACCAGCGAGGACGGGGCGCCTCGCCGGTCCTGCGAGGTGGCACGTGATGCGGGCGGCGTACCGTATGGCCGCGGAAGCAGGTACCGTTGAAGCCCTACGGACACGGTCTCTCCAAGGAGAGCCCGCTCCGAACCATGAACGCGTGTCAAGACTCTGGGGCCGTCGAGCCCCGTCACCGAGGGGGTCGAGCCATGGGGCGCGGCCGGGCCAAGGCCAAGCAGACGAAGGTCGCCCGCCAGCTGAAGTACAACAGCGGCGGGACTGACCTGTCGCGTCTGGCCAACGAGCTGGGCGCATCGACTTCGAGTCCGATTTCGAGTCAGCCGCCGAACGGCGAGCCGTTCGAGGACGACGACGAGGAAGACGACCCGTACGCCCGCTACGCGGATATGTACAACGACGACGATGACGAGGACGAAGAGTCCGATCCGTCGTCGCAGCGTCGCGGTGCTTGACGCCTGCACCTGCTTACTTCAGACCCGGTCCGGGGCCCGACCCCGGACCGGGTTCTGTGCTGTTCAGCTCGCGTAGTCGCCGACCAGGGCCGCGCCGGTGGTGTGCTCGCCGCGCTCGGTGATCTCGCCGGCGACCCAGGCGTCCACGCCACGGTCCGCGAGCGTCGTCAGGGCCACGTCGACGGACTCCTGGGGGACGACGGCGATCATGCCGACGCCCATGTTGAGCGTCTTCTCCAGCTCCAGCCGTTCGACCTGACCTGCCGTGCCGACGAGATCGAAGACCGCGCCCGGCGTCCAGGTGGACCGGTCGACGACCGCGTGCAACCCGTCCGGGACGACCCGGGCCAGGTTGGCGGCGAGCCCGCCGCCGGTGACGTGGCTGAAGGCGTGCACCTCGGTGGTCCTGGTCAGCGCCAGGCAGTCCAGCGAGTAGATCTTGGTGGGCTCCAGCAGCTCCTCGCCGAGGGTGCGGCCGAACTCCGGGATCTCCCGGTCCAGCGCCCACCCGGCCCGGTCGAAGACCACGTGCCGCACGAGCGAGTACCCGTTCGAGTGAAGGCCGGAGGACGCCATGGCGATGACCGCGTCCCCCGTACGGATACGATCCGCGCCCAGCAGCCGGTCGGCCTCCACCACGCCCGTACCGGCGCCCGCGACGTCGAAGTCGTCCGGGCCGAGCAGGCCCGGGTGCTCGGCGGTCTCGCCGCCGACCAGCGCACAGCCGGCGAGCACACAGCCCTCGGCGATGCCCTTGACGATGGCGGCGACGCGCTCGGGGTGGACCTTGCCGACACAGATGTAGTCGGTCATGAAGAGCGGCTCGGCGCCGCAGACGACGAGGTCGTCGACGACCATGCCGACCAGGTCGTGGCCGATCGTGTCGTACACGCCCATCTGGCGGGCGAGGTCGACCTTCGTGCCGACGCCGTCGGTGGCGGAGGCGAGCAGCGGACGCTCGTAGCGCTTGAGAGCCGAGGCGTCGAAGAGGCCGGCGAAGCCGCCGAGGCCGCCGAGGACCTCGGGGCGCCGGGTCTTCCTGACCCACTCCTTCATCAGCTCGACGGCGCGGTCGCCTGCCTCGATGTCGACGCCCGCGGCCGCGTAGGAAGCACCTGTCTCAGACATTGCCTGGGATCTTTCGGTTGGGATTACGGGGCTTGATCACGGACGACGGAGCGCGTCGGCGGCGTCGGCGCCACCCGCAAGCTCGGTCTCCAGAAGCTGCTTGCCGAGGAGCTCGGGGTCGGGCAGCTCCATCGGGTACTCACCGTCGAAGCAGGCGCGGCAGAGGTTCGGCTTGTCGATGGTGGTGGCCTCGATCATGCCGTCGATGGAGATGTACGAGAGCGAGTCGGCGCCGAGCGAGGTGCCGATCTCGTCGATCGTCATGCCGTTGGCGATCAGCTCGGCGCGGGTCGCGAAGTCGATGCCGAAGAAGCACGGCCACTTCACGGGCGGGGACGAGATCCGGATGTGGACCTCGGCGGCGCCGGCCTCGCGGAGCATCCGGACCAGGGCGCGCTGGGTGTTGCCGCGGACGATCGAGTCGTCGACGACCACCAGGCGCTTGCCCTTGATGACTTCCTTGAGGGGGTTCAGCTTGAGGCGGATGCCGAGCTGACGGATCGTCTGGGAGGGCTGGATGAAGGTCCGGCCGACATAGGCGTTCTTGACCAGTCCGGCGCCGTAGGGGATGCCGGAGGCCTCCGCGTAGCCGATGGCGGCGGGGGTGCCGGACTCCGGCGTCGCTATGACGAGATCCGCCTCGGCGGGCGCCTCCTTCGCGAGGCGGCGGCCCATCTCCACCCGGGAGAGGTACACGTTCCGCCCGGCGATGTCGGTGTCGGGGCGGGCGAGGTACACGTACTCGAAGACACAGCCCTTGGGCTTCGCTTCTGCGAAGCGGGAGGTGCGCAGTCCGTTCTCGTCGATCGCGATGAGCTCGCCCGGCTCGATCTCGCGCACGAAGCTCGCGCCGCAGATGTCGAGGGCGGCGGACTCGGAGGCGACCACCCAGCCGCGCTCCAGCCGGCCGAGGACCAGCGGGCGGATGCCCTGCGGGTCGCGGGCGGCGTAGAGCGTGTGCTCGTCCATGAAGACGAGGGAGAAGGCGCCCATGACGTCGGGGAGGACCTTGGCGGCCGCGTCCTCGATGGTGAGCGGCTTGCCGTCGTCGTCGGTCTGGCCCGCGAGCAGCGCGGTGACGAGGTCGGTGTCGTTGGTGGCGGCGACCTGGGTGGCGCGGCCGTCCTTGCGGGGCAGGTCGGCGACCATCTCGGCGAGCTTGGCCGTGTTGACCAGGTTGCCGTTGTGGCCGAGCGCGATGGAGCCGTGGGCGGTCGCCCGGAACGTCGGCTGCGCGTTCTCCCACACGGAGGCGCCCGTGGTCGAGTAGCGGGCGTGACCGACCGCGATATGACCCTGGAGGGAGCCGAGTGAGGTCTCGTCGAAGACCTGGGACACGAGGCCCATGTCCTTGAAGACGAGGATCTGGGAGCCGTTGCTGACCGCGATTCCCGCGGATTCCTGGCCCCTGTGTTGAAGGGCGTAGAGCCCGAAGTACGTGAGCTTGGCGACCTCTTCGCCCGGAGCCCAGACACCGAAGACGCCGCAAGCGTCCTGGGGGCCCTTTTCGCCGGGGAGCAGGTCGTGGTTGAGTCGTCCGTCACCACGTGGCACGGCACCGAGTGTAGGCGAGATCGACCACTGGTCCGAATTGGGGATGGCGACGGACGGCCGTTGATCAGGTCAGATGTTCGCACAAAAGCCGCGTAATGAAGCCTTTGGCGGGACATACGGGTGGTGGTGACGCGCGTTGAGGCGTGCCGCACATCACTCTCCGCACCGTCCGTTCCGAAGGACGCCCGGGCGTGTACGGGTCCCTTCCGGGGACATACCGGGCGCCTTCCGAGGGCGTACGCCCCGAGGTCAGCCCGGGCGTACGACCTGAGGTCAGCCCGCCGTCGCCGACACTCCCTTGCCGCTCTCCGCGGTGAGGGACAGGCTGCGGTGGTCCAGCTTGTACGTCACCTTGCCCGTGAGGGCCTCGGTCACGGACTGCTCCACCATCGCCGAGGTGCCGGTGCACATCATGCGCGTGGTGGACAGGCGGCCGAAGGTGATCGTCGAGCCGTCCACCTTCGCCTCGCCCCGGAAGGTGTTGCAGCCGAGGTTGCCGCGGACGGACCCGTCCTTGCCGATGACGAGGTGGGCCTTGTTCTCCGTGCCGGCGGGCAGGGAGGACGCGACCTCGCCCTTGAGCAGGGACGTGACCGTCCACTTCGTGCCCACGAGCGGCGCCGGGGACTGCGCGGCCAGTGCGACGGAGTCGCCGTCCGCGGTGGTCAGCACGAGGTTCTTGGCGGTCTTGCCCGCCTCGCCCGACGCGCCGGACACCTTCGCCTTGAGCTCGCCGGAGAGTGCCTTGCTCAGCGCGGTCTCGAAGCCCTGGACGTCCTTGGCGCAGCCCATCTCCGTCATCTGGGCCTGCCCGACCGTGATCGTGTCGCCCTCGATCTTCGCGTCGGCGCCGAAGTGGTTGCAGCCGTAGTTGCCCTCGGCCCGGCCCTTCTGGAACTCGACGTGGGCTCCGGCCGGGGCCGCCGTCTTCTTCCCGTCGACGGTGACGCTCTCGACGGTCCAGCGCACGCCGGTGAGGGGCGCGGCGGGCCGCACGGAGTCTCCTGAGCCGTCCCCCGCGCCCTTTCCCGAGCCCGTCTCGGTGCCACAGGCGGTGAGCGTGAGGACGGCCGTCAGGGCGGCCACTGCGGGAACGATCAGCTGAGTACGCATGCCTCTGTGACGGGGCGGGTGGGGCTCCGGTTCCCCCAGGGCCCCGACCTCGGCCCATCAGGGCGGCGCGGCAGCCCTCAGCTCATCAGGGGCAGCAGCGCCGACAGATCGGCGCGTTCACCGCTCGCGCTCACGGCGGCCGCGTCGAGTTCCGTGTCCCATCGCGTACGTCCCGTCGCGAGCCGGACCCAGGTCAGCGGGTCGGTCTCGACCACGTTCGGCGGGGTGCCGCGGGTGTGCCGGGGCCCTTCGACGCACTGCACCACGGCGTACGGCGGGATCCGCACCTCCACCGAACCACCGGGCGCCTTCGCGGCGAGCACGTCCGCGAGGAGCCGCACACAGGCCGCGAGCGCCTGCCGGTCGTACGGGACGCCCAGCCCGGTCGCGGCGTTCAAGTCGTCGGTGTGGACGACGAGTTCGACGGCGCGGGTGACGAGGAGGTCATCGAGACGCAGGGCACCCCCGCGGGTCTGGACCAGCCGGTCACCCGGCGTCCCCGACAGCACGTCGCCGACGTCCTCGGCGGCCCGCCCGTACAGCGCGGCGAGGTCCTGAGAGGCGTCGACCGCCGCCCGTACCCCCTCGTCGACCGCGTCGGCCCGCGCGGCCGTCGTGGACGGCCAGTCCAGCAGCGCGACTTCCGCCGTCGCCGGCTCCGGCAGCTCGGCCGCCCGTGCGACGGAGGCGAATCCGATCGCGATGTGCGTGGCCAGCTCGCGGACGGTCCAGTCCCCGAGCCTGGTCGGCAGTTCCAGCTGCTCGGGGGTCAACGTCCCTACCGCCTCCCGGACATGCCCGAACTGGGTGAGGACGGCGGCGCGGATCTTGACGGAGTCATAGCTGCGGGTGCGCTTTCTGGCCGGTGGCATGGGCTGAGGTTAGTCCTCGGCACCGGGCAGTTCCCTGTCGCATGGCACGGGTATGGGAGCCGTCAGAAGATGAGAGTGGCGGGAATACCGGTACGAAAGGTGTGAAACAGCATGTCTGAGCACCCGGACAGTGCCCTGGTACGCCGGGGCTACGACGCCTTCAACAAGGGCGACATGGCAACCCTCCGCACCCTGTTGACAGCGGACTGCATCCACCACATCCCGGGAAGCAGCCGGCTCTCGGGTCACTACAAAGGGCAGGACAACATCCTGGAGATGTACGGCGAACGCATGGAGCTCGCCGGCGGCAGCCTGCGGGTCGAGCTGCACGGCGCCTATCCGGACGGCCGGGGACACGTCATGGCCGTACACAAGTACTACGCCGAGCGCGGGGACCGTGGCATCGAGATGCCGGGCGGCCTCTGGTTCACCATCGTCGGAGGCAAGATCACCGACATCGACGAGTGCGTTCAGGACATCGACGAGACGGACGCGTTCTGGGGCCCCGCCGGCTGAGCGGTGAAGGCCTCCCCGTTGCGCGGTACACCGGTGCCGCGCCAGGTGAACGGGACGCCGGTCGCTGCCTCGGGGTCGGGCCCGTCCATCAGCTGGAAGTGCAGATGCGGCTCGGTGGAGTTCCCGGAGTTGCCGCACCGGGCCACGAGCTGCCCGGCACGCACCCGCTCCCCCTCCCGCACGGCGAGCGAGCCCCGCCGGAGGTGGGCGTAGGCCGCGTACGTACCGTCCCCCAGGTCGAGCACGAGATGGTTGCCGAGGATCCGGCGCGCGCCACCGAGCATCCGGACGACGCCCTCCGCGAAGAACCAGATCAGGGCCGGCATCGAGTTCCGGCTGAGGTGGTCGCGCTGGCTGTCGGTCGCGCGTACGACGGTGGCGTCGGCGACCGCGTACAGCGGGGCGTCGAACGCGGGGAAGTCCCGGTTTCGCCGGACGAGCGGCCACAGCCAGGCGAAACGGGGCCGCGGCCGTTCCTCGGACTCGGCCACGATGTCGATCGCGAAGCTCTGCGCGCACTCGTGGGTGCCATGGCTCGGCACCTTGTCGGCCGGGCCGTTCAGGGCGCTCCAGCGGCCGGCGACCGGGGGTGCGGTCTCGACGGGGCCGCCCTTCCGCGCGTCGATGCGGCGCCGGGCGGCACGGCCCAGGGCGATGGCGAGGGCGATCGCGCCGGCCGCCGGCAGCAGGCGCAGCCAGTCGGGGCGCAGGTCGATGAGACGAGTCGGGGCCATCAGGGCGAAGAAGGCCGCCCACAGGACGCGTATGGCGAGTGCCCCGGCTTTGCGTACGGACATGACCGTTCCTCCCTAGGGACGTGCCGCGGTCAGCGCCACCAGCAGCGGGACCACCCGGGCGCCCGGCACCTCGTACCGGCCCCGGCCCGTGGTGTGCAGCCAGCCCGCGGCGGTCAGCTGGCGCAGATGGTGGTAGATCTGGCCGGTCGTGCCGAGCCCTTCGAGCTCGGCGAGCTCGGCCGCGGTACGACGGCCGCCGACGATCTCGCGCAGCAGCCGCAGGCGCACGGGATTCCCGAGCGCCGCGAAGGAGTCGGCGGCGGCGGACCAGTCGTCCTCCAGCAGTTGCTCGGTGAGCGCGCCGAACTGCCACTCGTACCGCTCGTGCGTCGGCAGTCCTACGGCGCCGGTGAACAGCACCCCGCCGCCGCCCTCGGCCTCGTCCCCGATACGCGCGAGCTGCGCCTTCAGCCCTTCGAGGGCCCAGAAGTCCGCCTCGCTCACAGCCGGCGCACGGCGCTCCGCGCCCTCCAGCGCCGCCATCCGCCGCTCCAGCTCGGCCACCCGCTCTTCCAGCTCCATGAGTCAGAGGTTACGTAATTACGTAATCTCAATCAAGCCCTCGGACGGCCGCACGGCAAAGCCCCCGCCCGGACGACGATCCGTCCGGACGGGGGCCTGTGACGTGCTGTGCCGCGCTGTGCGTCAGGCGAGCAGAGCCGGGATGGTCTCCTCGTGAGCCGTGCGCAGCTCGCTCAGCGGGATGGCGAACTCGCCCTGTACGTCCACCACGTCCCCGTCGACCACACCGATCCGCGTGGCCGGCAGCCCTCGCGCACCGCACATGTCGGTGAAGCGGAGCTCCTCGCTGCGCGGTACGGCGACGACCGCACGGCCCGCGGACTCGGAGAAGAGGAACGTGAAGGCGTCGAGACCGTCCGGGACGACCAGCCGCGCACCGGTGCCGCCGCGCAGGCAGGACTCGGTGACCGCCTGGACCAGACCGCCGTCGCTCAGGTCGTGCGCCGCGTCGATCATGCCGTCGCGGGAGGCCGAGATCAGGATCTCGCCGAGCAGCTTCTCCCGGTCCAGGTCGACCTTCGGCGGCAGACCGCCGAGGTGGTCGTGGATCACCTGCGACCAGGCCGACCCGCCGAACTCCTCACGCGTGTCGCCCAGCAGGTAGAGCAGCTGCCCCTCCTCGGCGAACGCGATCGGCGTACGGCGCGTGACGTCGTCGATCACACCGAGCACGGCCACGACCGGCGTCGGGTGGATCGCGGTCTCGCCCGTCTGGTTGTAGAGCGAGACATTGCCGCCGGTCACCGGAGTGCCCAGCTGCTGACAGCCGTCGGCCAGACCACGGGTGGCCTCGGCGAACTGCCACATGACGGCCGGGTCCTCGGGCGAGCCGAAGTTCAGGCAGTCGGAGATCGCGAGCGGCTTGGCACCGGAGGCGGCGACATTGCGGTACGCCTCCGCCAGCGCGAGCTGCGCGCCCGTGTACGGGTCGAGCTTCGCGTACCGGCCGTTGCCGTCCGTGGCGACCGCGACACCGAGGTTGGTGTCCGGGTCGATCCGGACCATGCCGGAGTCCTCGGGCTGGGCCAGCACGGTGTTGCCCTGCACGAAGCGGTCGTACTGGTCCGTGACCCATGCCTTCGACGCCTGGTTCGGGGACGCGACCAGCTTCAGGACCTGCTCGCGCAGCTCCTCGCCCGTGGCCGGCCGGGGCAGCTTGCCCGCGTCGTCCGCCTGGAGGGCGTCCTGCCACTCGGGGCGGGCGTACGGCCGGTGGTAGGTCGGGCCCTCGTGGGCGACGGTGCCCGGCGGCACGTCCACGATCTGCTCGCCGTGCCAGAAGATCTCCAGCCGCTCGCCGTCCGTCACCTCACCGATGACCGTGGCGATGACGTCCCACTTCTCGCAGATCTCCAGGAAGCGGTCGACGTGCCGCGGCTCGACGATCGCGCACATGCGCTCCTGCGACTCGCTCATGAGGATCTCCTCGGGCGAGAGGGTCGCGTCACGCAGCGGAACGGTGTCGAGCTCGACCCGCATACCGCCGGAGCCGGCGCTCGCCAGCTCGCTCGTCGCGCAGGACAGACCGGCGCCGCCGAGGTCCTGGATGCCGGCGACCAGCTTCTCGCCGAAGATCTCCAGGGTGCACTCGATGAGGAGCTTCTCCTGGAACGGGTCGCCGACCTGGACGGCCGGGCGCTTGGCAGGACCGGTCGACTCGAAGGTCTCGCTCGCCAGCACCGACACACCGCCGATGCCGTCGCCGCCGGTGCGGGCGCCGTAGAGGATCACCTTGTTGCCGGCGCCGGACGCCTTCGCCAGGTGGATGTCCTCGTGCTTCATGACACCCACGCACAGCGCGTTGACCAGCGGGTTGCCCTGGTAGCAGGGGTCGAAGACGACCTCGCCGCCGATGTTCGGCAGGCCCAGGCAGTTGCCGTAGCCGCCGATGCCCGCGACGACGCCCGGCAGGACGCGCTTGGTGTCGGGGTGGTCGGGGGCGCCGAAGCGCAGCGGGTCCATCACCGCGACCGGGCGGGCGCCCATGGCGAGGATGTCGCGGACGATGCCGCCGACGCCGGTGGCCGCGCCCTGGTAGGGCTCGATGTAGCTGGGGTGGTTGTGCGACTCGACCTTGAAGGTGACCGCGTACCCCTGGCCGACGTCCACGACGCCCGCGTTCTCGCCGATGCCGACGAGCAGCGCGTCGTTCTCGGGGGCCTTCTCGCCGAACTGCTTCAGATGGACCTTGCTGCTCTTGTACGAGCAGTGCTCGGACCACATCACGGAGTACATCGCGAGCTCGGCACCGGTCGGGCGGCGGCCGAGGATCTCGCGGATGCGCGTGTACTCGTCCTCCTTGAGGCCGAGCTCCTTCCAGGGCTGCTCGGTCCCGGGCGTCACGGTTGCGTGCTTGACGGTGTCGAGAGTCATGCGGCGACCAGCTTCTTGATGATCGAGGTGAAGAATCCGAGGCCGTCCGTGCCGCCGGTGCCGATCAGCGGCTCCACGGCGTGCTCGGGGTGCGGCATCAGGCCGACGACGTTGCCCGCGGCGTTCGTGATGCCCGCGATGTCGCGCAGCGAGCCGTTCGGGTTGCCGTCCAGGTAGCGGAACGCGACCCGGCCCTCGGCCTCGAGCTCGTCGAGGACGCGCTCGTCGGCGACGTAGCGCCCGTCCATGTTCTTCAGCGGAACGGAGATCTCCTGGCCCTGCTCGTAATCGGCGGTCCAGGCGGTTTCCGCGTTCTCCACCCGCAGCTTCTGGTCGCGGCAGATGAAGTGCAGATGGTTGTTGCGCAGCATCGCGCCCGGCAGCAGATGGGCCTCGGTGAGGATCTGGAAGCCGTTGCAGATTCCGAGGACCGGCAGCCCGGCCTTCGCCTGCTCAATGATCGTTTCCATCACCGGCGAGAAGCGGGAGATGGCACCCGCCCGCAGATAGTCACCGTAGGAGAAGCCGCCCGCGAGGACGACCGCGTCGACCTGCTTGACGTCCTTGTCACGGTGCCACAGCGAAACGGGCTCCGCGCCCGCGAGGCGGACGGCCCGCAGGGCGTCCTGGTCGTCGAGCGTTCCAGGGAATGTGACGACTCCGATACGAGAGGTCACGACTCCACCTTTACGACGAAGTCCTCGATGACGGTGTTGGCCAGGAACGTCTCGGCCATCTCATGGATGCGGGCGAGGGCGGCATCGTCGACCGGTCCCTCCACCTCGAGTTCGAAGCGCTTTCCCTGACGTACGTCCGCGATCCCCTCGAAGCCCAGGCGGGGCAGTGCACGCTGCACCGCCTGGCCCTGCGGGTCGAGGATCTCCGGCTTGAGCATGACGTCGACTACGACGCGTGCCACTGGCACTCCCGATGGTGTGGTGCTGAAGGCGGTTCCCTCAGCGTACCCGCCCGAAAAATCTACGCGCATAGATATCGGGAGAACCCCATGTGAAAATCCAGAGAAAAACTCCGCCGACCCATTGCGGAGGACACGCGGATGCAATTGGCTGGGCTTCACAATGCGCTGCCGTCCGCTGTACAAAGGAATACGGCGGAAAGCAGCAATGCCCCGCAGCAGCCGGAATACCGGTATCGCCCCGTGTCGGTACTGACCTGTACCGACACGGCACGGCGAACCGCAGGAAAGGACCGATATCCGTGGCGCAGCGCGTAGTGGTGACACTCTTCGACGACATCGACGGCGGAGAAGCGACGGAAACGGTTTCGTTCAGCCTGGACGGGAAGTCGTACGAGATCGACCTGAATCCCGCCAATGCAAAGAAACTGCGCAAGACCCTCGCCCCGTACGTGGCGGCGGGCCGCAAGGCGGGCAAGCACGCGGGCAGACCCCACAGGGAGTACCGCCACACCGCCCTCGCCCCCGACCCGGCGGCCGTCCGCGCTTGGGCCCAGTCCAACAAGATGGACGTACCTGCCCGCGGGCGCATCCCCAAGCGCGTGTACGAGGCGTTCCGCGAGGCGAGCTGAACAACCGCCAGGACACGGGGAGAAGGACCCGCCAACCGGCACCCGCGGTGAACCGAGTTGCACTGCACCCCCGCAGGTGGGCTAAAGTCTGGAGCACGCCGAGGGGCGAGGCCGGAAGGCCGGACCTCACGGAGCGTGCGGGTGTAGTTCAGTAGTAGAACAGCCCTCTTCCAGAGGGAAGGCGCAGTGTGCAATTCCTGTCACCCGCTCCGCACCGCTCACCGACCACTCCGGTGGATCAGGTACAGTGGTGACGCACCGCCCAGTGAGAGCTGAGCGGCAGCAATGCGGACGTGGCTCAGTTGGTAGAGCATCACCTTGCCAAGGTGAGGGTCGCGAGTTCGAATCTCGTCGTCCGCTCAGGTGAACGAAGGCCCCGGTCATCACGACCGGGGCCTTCGTCGTATGTGCGCGACCTCTGTGCGCGCCTCGGTATGTGCGCGACCTCTGTCCGCGCCTCGGTACTGACATTTGTCATGTGCGGCGATGACAGCACGCACTGCCCCCGGCCCCGGTCCGGCGGAACCCTCGAAGTATGGAAACCGATGGGACCGACGGGTACGTGATCGAGGCGGCCGAGCTGCGCCGCAGTTACACGGGCGGCTACGAGGCCGTGAGCGGAATCACGTTCTCCGTGGCACGCGGCGAACTGTTCGCGCTGCTCGGGACGAACGGCGCCGGCAAGACCTCCACCGTCGAGCTGCTGGAGGGACTCGCCGCTCCGAGCGCCGGGACCGTGAGGGTGCTCGGCCACGACCCGTACCGCGAACGCGCCGCCGTAAGGCCCCGGATCGGGGTCATGCTCCAGGAGGGCGGCTTCCCCTCCGATCTGACGGTCACGGAGACCGTGCGGATGTGGGCCGGCTGCACGAGTGGGGCGCGGCCCGTGCCGGAGGCGCTGGACCTGGTGGGCCTCGGACACCGGGCCCGGGTACGCGTCAAGCAGCTCTCCGGCGGTGAGCGGCGCAGGCTCGATCTGGCACTCGCCCTGCTCGGCCGGCCCGAGGTCCTCTTCCTCGACGAGCCCACGACGGGCCTGGACGCGGAAGGGCGACGGGACACCTGGGAGTTGGTGCGGGAGCTGCGGGACACGGGGACGACCGTGCTGCTGACCACGCACTACCTGGAGGAGGCGGAGACGCTGGCCGAACGGCTGGCGATCATGCACGAGGGGCGGATCGTCACCACCGGCACCCCGGCCGAGGTGACCGCCTCGCGTCCGTCCCGTATCCGCTTCGTCCTGCCGCGGGAGGTACCGGCGGCGCGGCTGCCGCTCGCGCTGCGTGCCGCGGCCGAGGGGCAGCGGATCGAGATCCGTACGCACGACCTGCAGCGATCGCTCGGTGAACTGCTCCGCTGGGCGGAGGAGTCCGGCGTACGGCTGGAGGGGCTCGACGCCCGCTCCGCCTCGCTCGAAGAGGCGTTCCTCGACATCGCCCGGTCACGGACGGACGCGGAACTGGAAGGTGCCCTGTGAACACGACAACCACGACAACCACGACCCCGGTCACGACCACGACGGCGGCCGGCCGGCTGACGGCGCTCGGAAGGGCCGAGCTGACCCTCCTCGTACGGAACAGGACCGCGCTGTTCGTCGCGCTGCTGATGCCCGTGGCGATGGTCGTCCCGCTGCGGTCCACGCTCGACCGCTTCGACCTCGCCGGGACCGGAGTGACCGTCGGCGGCGCGCTGCTGACCGGCGCCATCGGGCTCGTGCTGATCCTCGTCGTGTACCTCAACCTCACCTCCGCGTTCGTGGCCAGGCGTGAGGAGCTGGTGCTCAAGCGGCTGCGGACGGGCGAGGTGTCCGACCTGGAGGTCCTCGCCGGGACCGCGCTGCCGGCCGCCGCGCTGGCACTCGTGCAGTGTGCGCTGATCGTCGTCGCGGGCGCCGCGTTCCTCGGCACGGGTGCGCCACCACGGCCCGAACTGCTCCTCGCGGGCGTGCTGCTGGGCACGGTCCTGATGACGGCGCTCGCCGCCGCGACCTCCGCGATCACCCGCACCGTGGAGAGCTCACAGATCACGACGATGCCGCTGTTCCTGGTCACCGCGGCCGGCTCGGGGCTGTTCGTCCCGCTCGATCTGCTGCCGGAGCGGATCGCGTCGGTGTGCGAGCTGCTGCCGATGACCGGTGCGGTACGGCTGGTGGAGGCCGGTCTGCTCGGCGGCGCGGGCGCGGCCGACTGGGCGGGCGCCGCGCTGAGCGCACTGGCCTGGACCGTGATCTCGGTGTTTGCTGTGCGGCGGTGGTTCCGCTGGGAGCCGCGGCGCTGATTCGTGAGCTTTCGGGAGTGACTGTGCGGGTGAAGGGCTGGAGCGGCCGCAGCCGGCCGGCCAAGGTCGACCTCTATACGCGCGGCACGGTCTACGGACTCGTCTGGGCCGCGGCCGTCGGCCTTGCGCTGCTCCTGCTGACGGAGCCGGTCCGGGAAGGCGGCACACCGGCGCTGGTCGTGGTCGGGCCACCGCTCGCGCTCGCGATGGGCCTGGTCTGCGCCCGGCTGGCGCGGCGGTCGATGGACGCGTATCTGGGCCGGGGAGCGGTGCCACGCCGGGTCGTCGGCTGTGCGGCGTCGACGACGGCCGCGGTCGTCGGGACCGTGCTGGGGCTGGCCCCGGCCGTCTCGTCGACAGGGCTGCTGGTCATGATGCTGGCGACGGCGCTGCTGCCCTTCGTGATCAGCCAGTGCCTGATCACGAAGGGCAGCACCCTCGCTCTGACCCAGGGGGCGGTGCTGGCCGTGATCGCCGGGCTGCTTCCCCTGCGCGGGGCCACGTCGGCCGACGTGGCGCACTTCGCCGCTGTGGCCGGCTTCACCATCGCGTGGACCGCGTTCACCATCCGCGTCTCCATGTGGGTCCTCGCGGTGATGTGGGAGCTGCGCGAGGCACGCGACGTGCAGGCGCGTCTCGCGGTCGCCGAGGAACGGCTGCGGTTCGGACGGGACCTGCACGACGTGCTGGGGCGCAATCTCGCGGTGATCGCGCTGAAGAGCGAACTCGCCGTGCAACTGGCCCGGCGGGGACGGCCGGAGGCCGTGGAGCAGATGGCCGAGGTCCAGCGCACGGCACAGGAGTCGCAGCGTGAGGTGCGCGATGTCGTACGCGGATACCGTGCGGCGGACCTGCACACGGAACTCGCGGGCGCGCGAGGCGTGTTGACGGCCGCGGGGATCAACTGCTCGATCGGGTCGCCGGACTCGGACCTGCCGGCCGAGGTCCAGTCGGCGCTGGCGTGGGTCGTCCGCGAGGCGACGACCAACGTGCTGCGGCACGGGGACGCGGCGCGCTGCTCGATCCGCCTCGCGGTGTCCGCCGGCTCCGCGGTGCTGACGGTGGAGAACGACGGCGTACGCAACTCGACTGCTCCGGATGCCACGCGAGGGCAGGGCTCGGGACTCGCGGGACTCCGGGAGCGGCTGGCCGCGCTGGGCGGCACGCTGGACGCGGAGCGCACGGCGGGCGACCGATTCCGCCTCACGGCGGAGGTTCCGCTACCGCGAGCGGCCGTGGAGTGCCCGTCCCCGAACGCCGGCGGGACCGGCGATGCCCCAGAACAGACCGGCGGGACCGGCGATGCCCCGGAACAGGAGGACGACCGTGAACCAGGATCGCGTGCGGGTGCTGCTCGCCGATGACGAGCACCTGATCCGCGGCGCGCTCGCCGCGCTGCTCGCGCTGGAGGACGATCTGCTCGTCGTCGCCGAGGCCGCGTCGGGATCCGAGGCACTGGCCATGGCGCGGGCACACCGGCCCGATGTGGCCGTACTGGACCTGCAGATGCCGGGCGGGGACGGTGTGAAGGTCGCCACATCACTGAGGGCCGAGCTGCCGGAGTGCCGGACCATGATCGTGACCGGTCACGGCCGCCCGGGGCATCTGAAGCGCGCGCTCACCGCCGGTGTCCGCGGCTTCGTACCGAAGACCGTCAGCGCCCAGCGGCTCGCCGAGATCATCCGCACCGTCCACGCGGGAAACCGTTACGTCGACCCCGAGTTGGCCGCCGACGCGATCTCCGCCGGGGACTCCCCGCTGACCGCGCGCGAGGCCGAGGTGCTGGAACTGGCCGGGGACGGCGCGCCCATCGCGGAGATCGCCGAGCGGGCATCGCTGTCCCAGGGAACGGTCCGTAACTACCTGTCGTCGGCAGCCGTGAAGCTGGGCGCCGAGAACCGGCACACCGCGGTGCGTCTCGCACGCGAGCGCGGTTGGGTATAGTGGTCCTCGCGCTACGGCGCATGCGGACGTGGCTCAGTTGGTAGAGCATCACCTTGCCAAGGTGAGGGTCGCGAGTTCGAATCTCGTCGTCCGCTCCAGAGAAGAAGCCCCCCGGCCGATCGGCCGGGGGGCTTCTTCGTGACTACGACCAGGTGGTGCCGGTCAGCAGCTCGTACGCCTCCAGATACCGGTCGCGGGTCGCGTCCACGACGTCCTGCGGCAGTGCGGGCGGCGGCTGCTCGCTCTTGCGGTCCCAGCCGGAGGCCGGCGAGGTCAGCCAGTCGCGTACGTACTGCTTGTCGTACGACGGCTGGGCGCGGCCCGGCCGCCACTGGTCGACGGGCCAGAAGCGCGAGGAGTCCGGAGTCAGCACCTCGTCGGCGATGATCAGCTGCTCGCCGTCGAAGCCGAACTCGAACTTGGTGTCGGCGAGGATGATCCCGCGCTCCCGGGCGATGTCACGGGCGCGTGCGTAGACATCGAGGGTCGTCCGGCGCAGCACGGCGGCGGTCTCGGCGCCGACCTGGTGGGCGACCTTCTCGTACGACACGTTCTCGTCGTGGTCGCCGACGGCCGCCTTGGTGGCGGGGGTGAAGATCGGGGCGGGCAGCTCGGAGCCGTCCACGAGGCCCTCGGGCAGGGCGAGGCCGCAGACCGTACGGGTCTCGTTGTACTCGGCGAGGCCGGAGCCGGTCAGATAACCGCGGGCGACGCATTCGACCGGCACCATGTCGAGCGCCTTGCAGATCAGGGTGCGGCCGGCCCAGTCGGCGGGGGCGCCGGCCGGGAGGTCGGTGGAGATCACATGGTTGGGGACGAGGTCCACGAGACGCTCGAACCACCAGAGGGAGAGCTGGGTGAGCACCCGCCCCTTGTCGGGGATCTCGGTCGGCAGCACCCAGTCGTACGCGGACATGCGGTCGCTGGCGACCATCACGAGGTCACCGGTCCGGGTCTCGTACAGGTCGCGGACCTTGCCCGTGTGGAGATGGGTCAGCCCCGGAACCTGAATCGGCTCGGGCTTTTCTACGAATCCGGACACGGTTCCTCCGCGTAGGTTGATCCAGGAGCGCTTCGATTCTCTCGCACCCTGGGAGCGCGGCCGGTCGCGGGTCAGTCGCGTTTGCAGATCCGGTCGAGGAGGTTGGCGGTGGCCCGCTGGATCCGCTCGTCCACATGGCCCGGCCGGTCGAGCGCCGGAGACCAGGCGAAGGTGCCGGAGGCGAAGACGAGAGCGCCGGAGGGAGCCCGGTAGAGGGAGGTCTCCTGATGGCGGACGGCGCCCTCGCCGTCCGCGTAGGGCGAGTGGGCGAGCAGGATGCGGCCCTCGTGCTCGGGCAGCGGCGTGCGCGGGAAGTAGCGGTCGGCCTCGCCCGCGACCAGGCCGGGGATCT
Organism: Streptomyces sp. NBC_00259; assembly: GCF_036181745.1. Lineage (NCBI taxonomy): Bacteria > Bacillati > Actinomycetota > Actinomycetes > Kitasatosporales > Streptomycetaceae > Streptomyces > Streptomyces sp. NBC_00259. The sequence goes on from NZ_CP108080.1 coordinate 3,748,168, forward strand.
CGTCGCCGTCGCCGGCGCCGGTCGCCTCCCAGAGCCAGTGGTCGGCGTTGCGCACGACCAGGGGGTGGGGCTCGGGGACCCGGCCCGCGTACTGGATGCCGAGCAGCTGCTGTTCGGCCCGGTCGACCTCGCGCCAGAGTGCCGAGCGGCCGGGGCCCCGGCGCTTGCGGCAGGTCAGCAGCCGGTCGTCGACGCCGGACGCGGACGGGCCGAGCTCCACCTGCCAGTACATGGTGTTGGCGGAGAGGAAGACGAGGGAGGTCCCGTGCTCGCGGGCGAGTTCGGCGGTGCGGCGCATGGGCGCCGACCAGTACTCGTCGTGGCCGGGGAAGACGAGGCCCCGGTAGCGGGTGGGGTCGACCCTGCCGGCGTGCAGATCGCGGGTGTCGGCGTACGCGAGGTCGTATCCGTACCGCTCGGCCCAGCGGATGAAGTCGTAGGCGTGCCCGACATGGAGCGGGAGGCCCGCGCCCGCGTACGGACGGTCGAAGGAGACGGTGATCGCCGCGTCGTCCTCGCCGAGCAGCCTGCCCTGCTCGTCCCATGCGTGGTACAGGCTGGCGCCGGTCCGCCCGTCCTCCGGATAGAGGTTGTACGCCTGCCAGGTGATGTCGGGCAGCAGCAGGAGCAGATCGGCCGGATGACTGTCGCGGACGGTGAAGGGGATGTGCGAGCGGTAGCCGTCGGCGGTGGTGAGCACGGCGACGTACGCGCCGATGGACCAGTAGGACGGGATCTGCAGCCGCCAGGAGAGCCACCAGTGGTGGCAGGAGACCGTGCGGTCGGCGGCGAGCGGGGGCGGCTGGACGATGCCCGCGAGACGGGGGCTGGTGGTGATCTTGGCGGCGCCGTCGCCGCTGTAGTGACCGATCCGGTAGACGTCGACGGAGAACCGCTGCGGCGGGTCGACCGTCACATGGAAGTCGATGGCCTCGCCCGGGGCGACGGCGCCGGTGGACGCGAAGCCCTTGATCTGACGGTGCACGTCGTCGGCGGTACGCAGGCCTCGGGCACGCTTGACGCTGCCGGCGAGCGGGTCCGGGTCCACGTACCAGGGGACGACCTGGCCGGTGTCGTCGAAGTAGTGCTCGCTGCCGCGCAGCCAGGGCAGCGGGCCCTGGCCGAACGGATCCGTGACGGCATGGGCGAGGGCGCCCGATTCCCATCGTCGAATCTGCTCCGCCCGACGAATCTCCTCCGCCCCCATGGTGCGCCCCTCCCTCGGCCCCCCGGAACCTGTCCTGTCACGCCGACTGTCAGCGTCGTTGCCCAGCACATCACATAACGCGCGCACTCCGTCACCGTTCGTCGCGAATTGACGTGAACGGAACTCACTATTCCTGTTTCGACGGCACAAAAGGTGCGTATGGGGCGGCAGGCGCGGGTGAAGCGGGTGAAGCAGGTGGGACCGACGGGGGCTGCGGGGTGGCGGGGCTGCGATGCACCCGGGCCGTGGTCGGGTGGCGGGGTGGTCAGACCAGCCTGACGGGTTTCTCCGGGCGGATGCCCGTCGTCGTGAGCCAGGTGCGCAACGGCTCCGGGTCACCGTCCTCGACCAGGCTCAGCACCCGGGAGCCCAGGTCCGTACGCCGCTCGCCGTCGATCAGCAGGGCCGGCCCGTCGAGCCAGTCCATGCCGGGAACGGCGCCTGCCGTGTCGACGGCGGCGCAGCAGACCATCGCGGTGACATGGTCGGCGAGCAGCTCCCGTGCGGTACGGGGCGGCTGGAGCGGTACGAGCGGCAGCGGATCGGTGCCCCAGACGTCGAGGGCGCCCGCCGCGGAGTCCACGACCCGCGGCACCGCAGAGCGCTCACGGGCGGCCTCTTCTCGGGCCACGTCCGCGCTGATCCGGGCGGCAAGGACGGCGCCCGGGGCGGGGTTGGTCGGGTCGGCAGGGTCGGCGAGGTCGCCCGCGGCGAGGTCGGCGGGATCGTTCGGATCAGCCGGATCTGCCGGATCTGCCGGATCTGCCGGATCTGCCGGATCGGCCTCGGGAACGCCCTGCGCCATGGCCTCCGGCACGCCCCCGGACGGGCCCGTGGCGGTGACCGGACCGTCGCCGGAGAGGTGCTCCATCACCCGGGCGAGCGTCGGCCCCGCCGGGACGCCGGTGGCGGGCCGTACCCCCATCGCGTCCAGAACGCGGTGCAGCCTCGCGGCTTCCGTGCGCCATTTCCGGTCCACGACCTCTTCCGGGTACTGCTGCCAGTCCACCGGGGACCACTCGGGTCCGGCCTCGGCGGGCCCACCGTGGAAGAGGCGCGCGGCCAGCAGAGAGGCCGCTTCGTCGACCGCGCCCGGCTCCTCCAGCAGATCGCAGGCGGGACGCTCACCGAGCCGGGACGCGAAGCCCTCGGCGAGCCGGTCGCGGCGGGACAGCTCCGTCAGCGCCGAGACCACCCCGGCGTCGAGGCGGCTCGGCCACCGCCCCATCCGCCAGGCGGGCAGTGCGACGCGGGTCAGCAGCCGGTCCCAGCCCGCGTAGGCGAGGCCGACCTGCTCCTGGGCGACGATCCGCAGACCGTAGTCCACCGCCTGGGCGCGCTCGGACCCTGCCGCGGCGACACCCCGCTCCATCTCGGCGGCGTGGCGGCGACAGCCGTGCAGCAGCAGCCGGGCGATCCGGCCGACGAAACCGAACGCGAGCCGTCGTGCCGGATCGAGACCGGGGCGGGTGCCGAGCCCCACCGCCGCGTCGAGGCCGCGGACGAAGCGGCGGGCCGCGGCTATGTCCGGGTGCGCCGAAGGACCCGTACCGGCGACGACCGGGGCGAGGACGGCGCGCAGCTCGGCGACCCGCATCCACCACAGGAACGGGGAACCGATGACCAGGACAGGAGCACCGTCCCCGGTGGTGCTGCCGCGGGGGGTGTGCGACGGATGCGTACGGTCCTCGAGCCAGCTGTCGCAGTCAGGGGTGAGGGCTATCGCGGAGGGCGCCGGGACGTCCAGCCGGTCGGCCAGATCCTCCACCAGCCGGTACAGATCCGGGGCGGAGGCCTCGGCCAGCGGCACCGTCGGGCTGACGGCGGGCCTGGCCCTGGCGATCACGGCGGCGACGACGGCGGCCACCAGCAGCACGACCACGGCGGTCGAGGTCACCGCCCAGCGTGCGGCGTCCCAGGATTCGCCGCCGATCCGGCCGGTGACCTCGCCGACGAGCAGCACTACGGCGACGGCGGCGGGAACCAGCGCGAGGGCCAGTGCCCTGCTGCGCACGCGCAGCACGGCGAGAGCCCGGGAGCGCGCGGCCAGCGCGCCCACTTCCTCACCGAATACGGTTCCGGACACGGCCGGACTCACCCCCTCTGCCCCTCTGCCCTACGGCGGCGTTGCTCACTCCCCCACTGTGGCACCCGCCACAGACATCGCAATGCCGGTGGGCCAAGTGCCGGAACGCTTGCGCCGCACCCTAGTTGGGGCGCGAGCGGGCGTCATCCGGATGGGGCAGCGGTCACTCGATGGAATGCCTTTGGGCAAAGCTGCTGACAGCCGCTGACATGGGGTGAAGAGGCCTTCAGCCCCCGGGGACGGATGGTGCCGGGGCGGGGGCGGGGGCCGGGGCCGAGACCGAGGCTGGTGCGGGGGCGGAGGCCGGTGCGGGGGCCGGTGCGTGACCGGCCCCGCACGGTCAGGCTCGCGCGGCCTTCGCGGCGATGTCCTTGCGGTGGTGCGAGCCGTCCAGGTGAATGCGGTCCACCGCGGCGTACGCCCGGTCGCGGGCCTGTACGAGGTCCTCACCGGTCGCCGTCACCGACAGCACTCGGCCGCCGGCGCTGACGATGGCGTCGCCTTCCTTCCTGGTCCCGGCGTGCAGGACGTACGCGTCGGGGGCGTCCTGCGCCGCGACGGTGTCCAGTCCCTCGATCGGGTCGCCGGTACGGGGGGTGGCCGGGTAGTTGTGGGAGGCGATGACGACGGTGACGGCGGCTTCGTTGCGCCAGTTCAGCGGAGGCTCGTCGTCCAGCGTGCCCTGCGCGGCGTTGAGGAGGACGCTCGCGAGCGGCGTCTTCAGCCGGGCCAGGACCACCTGGGTCTCGGGGTCGCCGAAACGGGCGTTGAACTCGATGACCCGTACGCCACGGCTGGTGATGGCGAGCCCCGCGTACAGCAGGCCAGAGAAGGGCGTGCCGCGGCGGTGCAACTCGTCCACCGTGGGCTGGAGCACGGTCTCCATGACCTCGTCGACGAGCTTCGGGTCGGCCCAGGGAAGCGGCGAGTAGGCGCCCATGCCACCGGTGTTGGGGCCCTCGTCCCCGTCGAGTGCCCGCTTGAAGTCCTGCGCGGGCTGCAGCGGAAGCACCGTCTCGCCGTCGGTGATGGCGAAGAGGGAGACCTCGGGTCCGTCCAGGAACTCCTCGATGACGACGCGGCCGCAGGCGAGCGCGTGCTCGCGCGCCTCTTCCAGGTCGGGGGTCACGACGACGCCCTTGCCCGCCGCGAGACCGTCGTCCTTGACGACGTACGGCGCACCGAACGCGTCCAGCGCCTCGTCGATCTCCTCGGGCGTCGTGCAGACGTAGCTGCGCGCGGTCGGGACGTTCGCCGCGGCCATGACCTCCTTGGCGAAGGCCTTGGAGCCCTCCAGCTGGGCCGCCTCCCGGGACGGGCCGAAGCAGGGGATGCCTGCGGCCCGTACGGCGTCGGCGACACCGGCGACGAGCGGCGCTTCGGGGCCGACGACGACCAGCTCCGCCTGGAGTTCGGTGGCGAGCGCGGCCACGGCGTCGCCGTCGACGGCGTCCACCGGGTGCAGCTCGGCGACTCCCGCGATTCCGGCGTTGCCGGGCGCGCAGTGCAGAGCTGAGACGTCGGGGTCGAGGGAGAGAGCGCGGCACAGGGCATGTTCGCGGGCGCCGCCGCCGATGACGAGGACCTTCACGGCAGCCAGGGTAGCCCGCTCGCCACTCGTGACCTTGTGCGGGCCACCGAAGCGCCCGCACCTACTCGTTTGTGTATTCCTCCACAACCGTGGCACCGAGCTCCCGGACGATCAGGTCGTGGCCCGACAGCGCGGAGTCCACAAGGTCCGGATCGTCCTCCTCCGGGATGTCGTCCTCGGGTGCGACGGATCGCGGAGCGGCCGGGGCCTGCGGGGCGGGCGCACGCGGGGGCTCCGGGGCGGACGGCGTCTGCCGTGGAGCGGGCGCGGGGGCCGCCGCTGAGGTCTGCGGAGCCTGCTGCACCGGGCGGGCCGGCTGCTGGGCGGGCGCCGCCGGGGGGGCCTGGTCGGGCCTGCCGCCGTAACCTCCGCCGCCGCCACTTCCGTATCCGCCGCTGCCGCCGCCGTATCCGCCGCCTCCGCCCGCGCCGGGCGATCCCGCCGGGGGCTGTCCCGCGCCACCCGACGGATCGATGATCGCCTCGATCTTCCACTGGAGGTTGAACTGCTCGGCGAGCGCCTGCTTGAGCACGTCCTCGCTGCCGCTGCTCGCGAAGTTGTCGCGCGCGCCGGCGTTGATGAACCCGAGCTGGAGGGTGGTGCCGTCGAAGCCCGCCACCTGTGCGTTCTGACTGAGCAGGATCCACGTGAAACGGCGGCGGTTCTTCACCGCCTCCAGGATGTCCGGCCACATGGTGCGCACCTGGCCCGCTCCCTGAGCCGCGGCGGGGGCGACGGCCGCGGGCGCGGACTGGGGCGGAGGCGCGGCGGCGGGTGTGGCGGTCGGCGTGGCCGACGGCGTGACCGCGGGCGCGGGCTCCGGACGGCCCTGGCCCTGGCCCTGGCCGGGCGCGGTGGCGGAGGGCCAGGCACCGGGCCGGGACGCGGCGGACGCACCGGAGCCGGGGCTCGCGGCACCCGGCCAGGCTCCCGGCCGGGGAGCGGGGGGCTCCTCGGCAGGGGCGGCGGGCGTCGCGGGCGACGGCTGGGGAGCGGGGGCCGCGGGCTCGGCGGGCTGCGCCTGCGCCTGCGGAACCGAATGCGGCTGTGGCTCGGCCTGGACCTGAGGCGGGGCTTGGGGCTGGGGTTGAGCCTGGGGCTGAGGCTGGGGCTCGGGGGCCGGTCCCCCGCCCCGTACCGCCGCGCGCGCGGCAGCGGGACCGCCGCCCGGCACCATCGGCGCATGCGCCTCCGGCCCCGGTACGTACCCCATCGCCGGCCCGGAGCCCTGCGCCACGAACGCCGCCCCGCCGCCTCGCTCCAGCCGGTCGAGCCGCGCCTGCACGGAACGCTCGTCGTCGAAGGCCGCGGGGAGCAGCACCCGGGCACAGATCAGCTCCAGCTGCAGCCGGGGCGAGGTCGCGCCCCGCATCTCCGTCAGCCCGGTGTTGACCAGGTCGGCGGCCCTGCTGAGCTCGGCGGCCCCGAAGACCTGGGCCTGTGCCTGCATCCGCTCGACCGCGTCCGAGGGGCCGTCGATGAGCCCCTTCTCCGCCGCGTCCGGCACCGCCGCCAGGATCACGAGGTCCCGCAGCCGCTCCAGCAGATCCGCGACGAAGCGCCGAGGGTCGTTGCCGCCCTCGATGACCCGGTCCACGACCTCGAACGCCGCGGCCCCGTCGCCCGAAGCGAACGCGTCCACGACCGAGTCCAGCAGCGACCCGTCCGTGTACCCGAGCAGGGACGTCGCCATCGCGTACGTCACACCGTCCTCGGCGGCGCCGGCGAGCAACTGGTCCATGACGGACATCGAGTCACGCACCGACCCGGCCCCGGCGCGCACGACCAGCGGCAGGACACCGTCCTCGACGGGAATGGCCTCCTTGGCGCACACCTCTCCCAGGTAGTCCCTGAGGGTCCCGGGCGGCACGAGCCGGAACGGATAGTGGTGCGTACGCGAACGGATCGTCCCGATGACCTTCTCGGGCTCGGTCGTCGCGAAGATGAACTTGAGATGCTCCGGGGGCTCCTCGACCACCTTCAGCAGGGCGTTGAAGCCCGCCGAAGTGACCATGTGGGCCTCGTCGATGATGTAGATCTTGTACCGGCTGGACGCGGGCCCGAAGAACGCCTTCTCCCGCAGCTCGCGGGCATCGTCCACACCACCGTGCGACGCGGCGTCGATCTCGATGACATCGATCGACCCGGGCCCGTTCCGCGCGAGGTCGCGGCAGGACTGGCACTCGCCGCAGGGGGTCGGCGTGGGCCCCTGCTCACAGTTCAGACACCGCGCGAGGATGCGCGCGCTGGTCGTCTTTCCGCAGCCGCGCGGCCCACTGAACAGGTACGCGTGATTGACCCGGTTGTTCCGCAGCGCCTGCTGCAGCGGGTCGGTGACATGCTCCTGCCCGATGACCTCGGCGAAGGACTCGGGTCGGTAGCGGCGGTACAGCGCAAGGGACGACACGCATACGAGGTTATCGGGGCCCACCGACAACCGGCCCCGCCCACCGTCGTCCCGGCAGCCACCTCGCGGGAAACCCGGCGGTGAACGCACCGAAACGCAAACGCCCCCCACGCACCCGCCAGAGCCGACCTACCCTTGCTGCCTTCCGGCCCTGGGGGAGTTCAGTCAGATAGCGCCACGTGAGGGGCTCCGCACAGAGTACCTGATGACGGGGGCAGGGAACGAGTTCGCGAGCACTCCTCCCCGTCATGTAATGTTCCCAGCGGAGGATTCGCCTAGAGGCCTAGGGCGCACGCTTGGAAAGCGTGTTGGGGGCAACCCCTCACGAGTTCGAATCTCGTATCCTCCGCCAGTGCCTCACCGGGCACGAAGTCGAAGGGCCCCACCGTTCGCGGTGGGGCCCTTCGACGTGCGTGGTCTCATTTTTGGTCTCATTCGGCCCCGGAGGAGCCCCACAGCTTCTCGCCGACCTGATCCGCGACCTTACGGAGCATGGGGCCGGTCACATGCATGTAGCGAGCCCGCATCCGCGCGGCACCGCCCGGCTCCCAGCCCATGATCGCGTCCACGATCACGTCCGGGACCCCGAGCAGGAGGAGGACCGTGCCCGCCGTGTGCCGGGCATCGTGCAGCCGCCCGTCACGCACTCCCGCGTCCCGGAGAAGCCGCTTCCAGAGGTGGTAGTCGGTGTTCGGGCTCAGCGGCCCGCCAGTCGGTGAGGCGAAGACGTAGCCCTTGGCCTCCCAGTCGCCCCCGGCTTCTGCACGCTCCCGGTCCTGCTCCTCCTTGTGCTTGCGAAGCAACTTGATCAGCGGATCAGGCAGACCCACCGTGCGGCGGCCGGATCGCGACTTCGTGTTCTTGTGCTCGCGCCGGATCTGCTCGCGCTTTGGGCAGTAGCCAGGTTTCCTGCCGCATGGCTCACTACCGCAGCCGTGGCGGTACCGCGGCCGTAGCCGGTTCCGGCGGATTCGGACGTACCCAGCATCGAGGTCCACGTCCTCCCACTGAAGTCCGAGAGCTTCGCCCTGGCGAAGGCCGAGCGCCAAGGCGACGACCCACCGTGCGCTGTTGCGCAGCTTCGACGCCTCCAGGAGCAGGCTCTGGACCTCCTCGATGGTGTACGGCTCGATTTCCTCCTCTTCGATCCGGGGAGCCCGGGCGATCTCAGCGACGTTCCGGGAGACGTGGCCGCGCCGCCGGGCCTCAGCGAGTGCCACACGCACGGTGCGGTGCACGTGATGTGCGGTCCCGGCCTTGCTGCCGTCGCGCTGCATCTTGGCGTAGAAGGCTTCCAGGTGCTCCGGCTCCAGGCGGTCGAGCCGGTGTGCCCCAATGCCCGGGCCCAAGTGGACGCGCACGTCGACCTCGTAGCCGTCGTACGTGTTCTCGGAGACGTACTTCTTGGCGATCTCGTGCACCCAGTGTTCCAGCCAGTTCCCGAGCGTCCACATTTCGCCGGGCTTGCTTAGGTTGCCTGCGTCGCGCTTCCGCTCGATCTCACGGACTGCTTTGACAACCTCGGCCTTTGTCTTCCGGCCAACGTGTCGCCGGTCCGGCTTGCCGTCGGGGCGTACGCCGACCGAGACGCGACCATGCCACCGGCCATCGGCGCCCTTGTAGATGGAGGCGGCGCCGTTCGGCTCACGGCTCGTCTTCGCCATCACGCACCCCCAGCCCAGGGAGCGGCGGAAGCCTTGCGCAGGCGTGCCACGTACACAGCCAGGGCGTCAGCCGGGATGCGCCGCAGGTTTCCGACCTTGACCGACTCGATTTCGCCCGAGGCGATGAGCGCGAAGCACGTCGTTCGACCGATGCCTAGCCGACGAGCAGCTTCCTCGACAGTTAGGAGCAGGAGCGTTGGGTCGGCAGTCACAAGGGTCACTGCGGGCGCTGCTGGAGTCACATCCCCTCCCAAGGATCGAGGCCGAGCAAGGTCAGGACTTCACGTGTGGGCACAAACATGGAGCCACCGCAGACGGGGCACGGGAATCGCCGTTCGGTCGAGTGGCGGCCGTCGCCACCACACTCCAGGCAGGCCGTCCACTCCCCCGCGGCTAGGGCAGCGGAGCAGGCCGCGCGGTCGGTGCAGTCCTGTCGGCACACCGGGCAGTCCGTACCTGGCACGATCGGCAGACGATCAGACATGGTCAGCCCCTTCCTGGATGTCAGCTGACGCTGAAGCGGCGAGCCATTCCTCGGCGCGGCCGAGGCCCGTTCCGGCGAAGGTCCAGTGCGCGAGGACGAGGGTGGGGTCATCGTCGGCCGGTTCGGTCGGCACAGGGTGCGAGTCACCGTGCGCGATGGCGGCTTGGAGGCGTCGCCATTCGGCTCGGGCGGTGCGTAGGGCGCCGAGGGTGGTGGAGTAGCGGCGGGTTTTGGTGGAGAAGTGGCCGCGGAAGCCGAGCATGTGGGCCCAGGCGCGCAGGCGGAGGTCTTCCAGGTCTTTGCGAGCGCCGAGGGTCCAGGCGGTGCGGATGAGCCGGCGGGCGTGTTCGGGGATGGACTTGCGGCCGAGTTCGGCGAGGAACCGGAGGGGGCGGTCGAGGGTGCCGGTCGCTGTTTCGGCGCCCTTGGTGGCGTACTTGGCGATGTAGGCGGCGACGGCGCGTTCGGTCAGTTCGGCGGGGCCGTCGAAGTCGGCGGAGCGGATGGGCCGGATGTCGAGCTGGGTGCCGAAGGCGAACGTGTGGGCACGGCCGTCGACCACAGGGCCGGGGACGTCGGCGGCTTTGGCGGCTGCGCGGATCGCGTCGGTGAGGAGTTCGGCGCTGCCCCAGGCCGGGGGCGGGGTGTCGCCGCCTTCGGGGCCGTCGAGGCGGATGACGGCGTGGAAGTGGATGGCGCCGCGGCGCTGGTATTCGGCGACTTTGGCGAAGGAGACGCGGGCGTGTTCCTTGAAGTCGCGTTGGGTGAGTCCGGCGCGCTTGGCGACTTCGCGGCGCAGGTAGATGGAGAAGCGGGCCCAGATCTTGGAGGCGTGCGCGTTCCAGAGGACGGCTGCTTCGTAGTCGTACGTTTCGGGGTGGAGCGGGGTGCCGAGTTCGGGTGCGTCGTCGGGGTGTGGGGTGCCGCAGCGGCAGTGGCCGCGGGTGGGTCGGTTGTGGACGGGGCCGAAGCTGGGGGCGGTGAAGGTGGCGAAGACCCGGGGGTGGGTGGCGACGCGTTCGGGGGTGCCTTTGCCGCCGCGGAGGCCTGCGGTGATGAGTTGGTAGGTGTCGCGGCGGTAGGTCTCTGCGCAGGCCGGGCAGCGGGTGGTGCGGCGGTTGTTGCAGCGGACGAGGAGGTTCCCGGCGGGCAGGTCGGCCGCGGTCAGGTGGTGCAGGATTTCGCCGGTGCCGGTGTGGACGTCGGTGCGGTGGCCGTCGAGGCGGATGGGTGTGGTGCAGCCGCCCAGGCCCCGAAGTTGGCGCATGAGGCCGGGCATGGTGCCGAGTGAGGCGAGGAAGGCGAGGTCACGCACGGGAGGCGGCGCGGTCGTGGTCGTGGTCAAGGCAGAGTCCTCCTTTCAGAGGAAGCAGAGCGGGGCCGGGGCACCGGCCGGGGGGAACGGCGGCTGGTGCCCCGGCGGGTGGTCAGCGGTGGGGGCAGGTGTTGCGGTGGTCGATCCAGGCGGCGACCAGGTCGCGGACGTTGTCGTCGCCCTTGGCCCGTGCAGTGGCACCGCAGCAGCAGGCGTAGGAGCCGGTAGCGGGGACGTCCCGGGCGGGTTTGGCGACGTGGACGCCGGGGCGGTCGGCGGTGGGCGCGAGGTCGGCGGCCATGGCCGTCAGCGGGCGATTACGGCGGCGTCGGGCAGCTGGCGCAGGGGCGGGATGGTGCCGGTGCCCTGGCAGGTGCGGCAGTGGGCGGTGATGGTGCGGCGCTGGCCGCCTCGGTCGCGGCCGCCGAGGGTGACGGCGGCGGAGGCGAAGCCGTCGCAGGAGGGGCAGACGCGGGCCGGGGCATGGTTGTGCTGGGGCATGATGGTGGGTCCTTCCGGTTGATGAGATCGGGTAGGGGCTGGGCCGTCCGGGCGGCGGAGACTTGGCGGTTTCAGGGCCGCCCGGAGGGCCGGTCAGCGATGGCGCGGGTTGCCGTTGAGCAGGGAGCGCAGGACGACGGCGCAGACGGCGACCGAGGCCGCGGTGATGGCGACGGCGAGCAGCATGGAGACCAGGACCGCGCCGACCACGAGGACGACCGCGGCACCGCCGCCGATCGCGACGAGGAGACCGGTCGGGCTGAGCCGGACCGCAGGCGCCGAGGAAGCAGCCGGGGCCGGAACCACGGCGGGGGCCGGCGTGGTGTGCTGGCAGGCACACGCGGCGGACGACTGCTCGACGACCGCGGCCGGGGCCGGGTGGAGGGCGAGCGGGGTGACGATGCCGGTCGGGGTCGGCATGGTCGGGGTCGGCATGGTCGGGATGCGGGGTCGGAGCATTGTGGATCTCCCTTCTGGATTGGGTTACTTGGTGGTGCCGTTGACGGCGTCGACGCCGGTGCGGGTGCCGGACTCGATGGCCGGGGCCAGGAAGGTGTCGGCGAGGAGGAAGCCGCCGAGGAGGAGCACGACGATCAGCCACGTCGGCGGGCGCATGAGCTTGATCCCGAAGTAGCCGAAGATGGCGACCAGGACGATCAGCGGAAGTTCGACGTTCACGGCAGTAGCTCCCTGGTGGTCAGTTGGCGCGGCAGCGGTGGGTGCGGGCGGCGAGCTGGGCGGCGGACTGGCTGGAGTAGTCGGCGGACCAGCCGCAGTCGTCCCGGGAGCAGACGGCGGCGTGCTTGGTGCGGCCGTTCCGGTCGCGGTGGGTGGCGATCTGCACGGGGCCGATCCGCATCACGGAGTGGAAGAAGTCACGGGCAGGCATGGAGATCAGCTCTCCGATCGCAGGCTGAGTCCGGGGAACTCGGCGAGGATGCGGGCGGCGTCGGCCGGGTCGGTGACACGATTTGCAGCTTCTTCGGCGAGTAGCCGGGCCAGAGTCGTGCGACCGGAGTCGGCCATTTCGCGGGCTGCTGACAGGTATTCGTCTCGTGTCGGTTCGTGTCCGGGCATGGATAGTCCGTCCTTTCAGGCGAGGTGGGCGGCGAGCTGGTCAGCCATCGGGCCGGGCAGGCCGAGGCGTTCGCGCAGGGTGTTGGCATCGATCGGAGTGCCGGTCGCCGAGCGGTGTGCGTCGGCGAGCTTGCGGGCGTGGTCGACGAGCGCCGGAGGCACATCGGCAGGGGGCGGAGCGGCGGGCAGGGCCGGAACCGGCTCCGCAGCCTCGACCGCATCCGGGGCAGGGTTCGGGGCGGGCGCCGATTCGGCCGGCACAGCCACCGGCTCGACGACCGGCAGCGGCTCAGCCTCGACAGCCTCAACGGCACTGTCAGCAGCAGCAGCGGCCGGGGCGGTGGGTGAGTGGACGAGCAGGGTGCCGCCGAGGAAGGCGAGCGCGGGCCACCCGGCGACCAGGATGCGCAGCCAGTCCGGGACGTTGCTCAGGTCGAGCAGACCAGCGGTTGCGACGTTGGCGCCGAGCGAGGCAGCCAGGGCGACGGCGAACCAGGTCCACGCAGCACCGGCCGACTCGCCCTGTGCACGGAGGATCCGCAGGCGCCGCCAGGCAGCGACGAGCAGCAGATCCACGGAGACGGGGTAGGCCCACGCCTTCCAGCCGTCCTGTCCGGCAGCGGCAGCGAGGTCGTGCAGGTGGGCGAAGGACAGCGCCCCGGCGATCACGGCTTGCACGAGCACGGCATCCAAGCGGACCTTGCGGGTCATGTCTTCACCTCCTTGAGGAGTTGGGCTGGGGCCGGGCGGGGAGTCGAGTCCGGCCGCCCGGTCCCGGCGGGGTCAGTCGGTCGGGGTGCCGGTGCCGAAGCAGGTCAGGCAGAGTGCGGCCTGCCGGTCGGCGGTCTCCCTGGGCTTGCGGGCGGAGCCGACCCGGACGGTTACGGCGGTCTCGCCGGTGCCCTTGCAGTCCGGGCACTTCTTCGCCCGGGGCTTGCGGGCGGTGGTGGTGGTCTTGCGTGTGGTCATGGGTGGTGCCTCCTGCCGGTTTCGGGCATGGGCGGGGTAGGGACTTGGCGCGTAGCGGTCGCGCCGACCGGGATGGAGGTGCGGGTCAGGCTGTGGCGGGCTTGGTTGCCGCTGCCGGGGCCGGGAGTTTGACCGGGGCGAGGTCTGGCAGCACCGGGCGGAAGGGCTCCAGGCCCTCCAGTACGGGGGTGCGGTGGGCGTTGGCGGTGCAGGCGTTCACGGCTTGGCGCATCGTGGTGAACGGTGTGCGGATGCGGACCCAGCCGCCCGTGGAGTCACCGGCCACGGCCATGCCGGGGCGCTCGACGGGGATCTGTGTCGTGGCCAGCACGGCGTCAGGGGAGATGTCGCCGAAGGCCATCTTGGCGGAGGCTTCATCGTTGACCCGGTGCGAGATGCGGCCGGTGAGCTGGGCGCGGAGCATGGTGATCCCGTCGCCGAGTTCGGCACCGAAGCGCTGCCCGCAGACCTCGACGTAGATCCCTGCGGCGCGGCCGAGCTGGACGAGGCGGACCAGGGCGGTGATGATCCGCTCGCGGCGCTTCTTCTCCGCGGTGTTGGAGAACAGCGCCAGCTCGGCGACCTCATCGACGAGGAGGACCACAGGCACCGGTCGCAGATGCTCGGGCAGGCCCCAGATGTCAGCGGTGATCTCCGCGTCCGGGGTGTCCGCGCTGATCCGCTGCTCGCGCCGGATCACCTGATAGGTGTCGGCCATCCGCTCAACGAGGGCTTCGAGCAGATCGGCCGCGTCGTCGGGGTTGTCGGCCAGCGCGGAGAACCGGCGGGCCAGCGGGGCGAGTTCAACGCCTTGCTTGCAGTCGATCCCGACCAGGGCGACGTGCTGTGTGGCGAGTTCCTTGACCAAGCGGCGCTGGTAGACAGACTTCCCCGACTTCGTCGCGCCGAGGTCCAGCGAGTGCGGCACCTCCTGATAGTCGCGGTAGTGGACCTCTCCGTCTTCCCGCAACGCGACCGGGATCCGAAGCCCCTCACGCTCGACCTTCGCAGGCATCTGCACCCGCTGGAGCACGTCGTACCCGGTCATGCGCAGCTCGACCACACCCGACTTGATCTCACGGGAGGTGACGCCGTGCATGGAGAACGAGTGCCGCAGCCGGTCCGTGGAGGCCGCGAAGTCGAACGCGTCCTGACCAGGACGCAGCTTCACGCGCAGCATCAGCCCGGTACGGGTCGGCCGGATCCGCAGGATGCGCGGAGGACGGGACTCAGGCGCCGGACGATTGGCCAGGCGGGCCAGAGTGAGCCGGAACCGGGACGGCGGAACGGTCAACCCGCACGCGTCCATGACCGAGGCGTACCGCACGACCACCCGCACCAGCGCGAGACTGATGCCGATGCTCAGCCAGTACCAGGCCGGGCGCAGCCGCCGCAGCACCAAAGCTGCGGCGACCACCACCAGGGCTAAGACGAGGAACGTGTTCGTCGACATTCCGCTCAGCCCTTCGCGGACGGAGCGACCAGCGCAACCGCGCGGAACGCGATCCCGAACCGCTTCTCACCGTTGAACGTGTTCTCCCAGTCCCGAGCCTTGAGGCCGACGACCTTGATCGGCATACCGAGCGTGATCCCCTCCGGGACACCGGTCTCCGGAACCGACACGGTGTAGAGGTTCGCCTCACCCTCATCAGCAATGGTGAGACCGACCGTCATCATCTTCGCCTTGGTCTCCCGGTCCACGGCGATCTCACCGGTCTCCTTGTTGATGACCTTGTGCTTCGGCTCGACAGCGACGAAGACGACAGCGGTCGAGGTGTCGATCTTGAACGATGACATGATGGAAGCTCCCTGATAGGGGCGAGAAGCGGCGGCTTGCTTGGCGGTAGGGCGCCGCTTCTGCGTTGGCTTGTGGGAGTCCTGCGACAGCACCGCAGGACCTTCGCGTTCCAACTGGTGCGCACCAGTAGATTGCATCTGGTGCGCACCAGTTGTCAAGCGTTGCCGCCGTCCGGCTTTCTCAACTCGCCTTCCTGCGACGCTTCTAGAGAACCGCGTAGCTCAACCACCCGGTAGCCAACACAGGTTCACTGCGGTTCCGTTAACCCCTCCTGTTAACCCCTGCGGACCTGCGCTGATGTGAGGCATGCTGGTCTGGAGCTGTCAACGGCATGCGAGGGCGGTACAGGTGCTCAACCGGCTGCGAGAGGTGAGGAACGCGCGCGAGTGGTCGCAAGCGCGGCTCATCCACGAGATCGAGAAGTACGCGCGGAGGCATACGCTCGACGTTGGCTCGACCGCCAGCCTGCGCGTCTACGTCTCGGAGTGGGAGAACGGCAAGCGCTCCATCAGCGAGCGCTACGCGCAGATCCTGCGGCCAGTCTTGGGCGTCACCGATGAGGAGCTATTCGGCCGGCACGCTCCTACCGCACCACCCCCGGCCGTCGGCGGCTACGACGAGCTGATCAGCCGCATCGACTCGGCTCGCAGCGTGAGTCACACCATGGTGAAGACCTTCATGGACCAGACCGAGCTACTGCGCACCGTCGACCGCCAGATGGGCGCGGCATCCCTTGTCGACCAGATGACGGGGCACCTGACGACGCTGGAGGACGCGCTCACCTTCGCTGTGCTTCCTGAGACTCGCCGCCCTGTTGCTCTCGCGCTGGCCGGAGCCGCCACCCTCGCCGCGTGGCAGGCCCTCGATGCCGGGGGAGTCGAAAGAGCTTGGCGGCACTATGAGTTAGGCAAGCGCGCCGCGCAGGAGGCTGACGAGCCGATGTATCTCGCGCATGCCACAGCCGAGCAGGCGTATGTGCTCAACGACGCCGGGCGGCCGGAGATGGCGGTTCAGCTCGTACGGGAGGCTCAGCGCTTGGGTGGCAGTCAGATATCACCGCGGTTGCAGGCATGGCTGTACGCGGCCGAAGCGGAACTCTGCGCCAAGGCCGGGATGGCGGGCGACTGCCGCCACGCCATCGAGAAGGCCGACGCCGCCCTGCCAGCGGGCACCGAAGCACGCGATCCCGACATGCTGAGCATCTTCCTCAACGGCGGGCACCTCGCACGCTGGCGCGGAAACGCACTCGCTCTGTTGGGCGACGACGATGCCCTTGGCAGCCTGTACACCGCGCTCGATGAGGCCGACCCGACGTTCGTCCGTGCCACATCAGGTCTGCGGTGCGACCTCGCCCAGGCGCACGTTGCGCGCGAGGAGTACGCCCAAGCCCAGGAGCACTTGCAGCAGGCACGCCTGTTGGCCAACCGCACGGGATCTGTCCGCTATCGGAGGCGCGTGGAGCAGCTCATGCAGAGGCTGTAGGAACTCCCTGCCCATGCGAGGCCAGGAGGTGGAGCAGCGCTACGAGGGTGCCAGAGCCCATCAATTCACCCCGAGCCATCAGGCCGGGGATGTCCGAGAGTGGCACCCATGCGATGTGCCCCGCTTCCTCGATGTCGGTGGGGTCGCTAACGTGCTGGGCACCCTTGCCGACGAAGATCTCGTGTGGCGAATCGACCATGCCGATCATGGGTTGGTAAGTGACGACGTGATCGAGGGAGTCAGGGCGCCAGCCAGTCTCTTCCTCGACTTCGCGCAGCGCCGTTGCGTGCGGGTCTTCGCCCTCATCGACGATGCCGCCGGGAAGCTCCCAGCCCCACTTGTTGGGGACAAAGCGGTAGCGCCAGAGCATCAGCACGCGGTCGTGATCATCGAGCACAGCCGAGATCGCGACGTGGTGAAGCCGCACAACGTGGTGCTCGAATCGCTCAACGCCCGGCGGCTCGACATCGACTAGTGCGAGCTTCACCCAGCGGTTGTCGTAGACCGTGCGCTCACCGTGGATCCGCCAGGGCTCCAGGTCGCTTGGCGCCTTGGTAGTCACCTCGCGCGACGGGACGCGGTAGGAACTGCGTCCGTGGACCTCAATCACCTTCTCGGCCACAAGCTTCGCCAGGACGCGGCGAAGTTGAGTCCGACCAATGTCGAGGTCGTCCACCAGGGTGCGCTCCGATGGCAGCTTGGAGCCAGGCGCCAGCTCCCCAGACGCGATCCACTCTCGGACCGTCCGGTAGACCCTCGCGGACTTCGTTTCCATCCCCTCGGCACACTCCCCAACTCATTGACTAGCCGCGACCAGGGTAGCCGCCGGTACTGACCCCCGACAGGGAGGACGATCACGAGGTGGCCCAGGCGCCGAGCCGGTGTGAGTAGAAATCTTCTCTACGGGTTCAAGGCGGCTCGCTCCGCTCGCCGCGCGCGGCCCCGGCTCCAGCGCCGGGCCCCGACGCTCCTGTCTCCGCCCCGCTCCGGGCCCCGGCTCCGCCGGCCGCGCGGCTGGAGCGAGCACACCAGATGCAGTGGACGGTAGCCCGATGTGGCTGGGGCCGGTCGGCTCCACGGCTTTAGGCAGCCACCATGGGGCGAGCCTCGAAGATCGGGGCCCACATCGGGCTTTAGCGGGCAGGTCCACAGACTGCCCGAGTCGCGGCAAGCTTACGGGCCCCGATCTCTCGCCCCATGGCAGCTCCCGCCCAAAGCCGCTCCACCGACCTCGTCTCCTAGTGGCCGTAGATGTGCCCTCGCACCAGTGGGTCGTTCTCCAGGATGAAGTCCGACACCTTCCAGAACTCGTTCAGCTGCGGGTGCTGCAAGGCCGCTTCGCGATCGAGCTTGAGCCCGAAGAGCGGGCCATCGGGGTGGGCCAGGCCGGCGGTCACAAGCGTGGAGGCAGGCGTGGTCTGCCCCAACACCGGACCGATGCGGCAGGCGAAGGCGACGTGGTCACTCCACTGGTCAGATCCCCCGCCCCACGTCCCGAAGATGACGTCTATCCAGGCATCGTGGTCGCGGTCGGTGTGGTGGTAGCAGTTCGCGAAGTACACGGCGTGCGGAGCACCGTCGGCATAGATGAAGTCCCACGCTCGCTCGATGGGAGCATTGCAGCAGTCGCAGGTGAACTCGCGCGTTTGGCGGTCGGGACCGAAGGTCAGCAGCATGCGCACATGATGCTCGATCCCGCGAGAAGCGCTCCTGGCGGGTGCCGCGTGCCCCACGCGTGCCCGATCGGTCGGAGGCGGGCGGGGAACCACGGGGAACCAGAGTGACGACGGCACTCCCCCGCAGGTCAGCAAACTGCCAGGTCAGCCGTCACCCGCATACGGCGTCTTCCAAACTGGTGCTCCAGAAGACGCGCGGTGGCGCTTGGCCAATAAGGCTCCGCCGACCTTGTGTGTCAGTGGCCGGCCGTAGTCTTCGGCCATGCGCAGAGGAGCAATCACACGGGAGTCCGTACTCAAGGCAATCGCTGAGCATGATGACTTGGGCCGCGAGGCGTTCCTGTCGACGTACCACTTCGGCAAGGCCCGTTCATACGTTCTAGTGCACGAGGGACGGGAATACGACTCGAAGGCCATCGCCGGAGTCGCGCACAAGTGGGATCAGGAACGAGCGCTGGCTCCCAACGAGTTCAGTGGCGGAAAGGACCACGCAGCCGCCTGGCTGAAGCGCCTCGGCTTCCAAGTCAGGGCCGTCAGCAATCCCGACTGGGCGCGGGACGAAGTCATCCTTGCCTGCCACCTCGTCATGACGAACGGCTGGAAGGGGCTAGATGCGCAGGACAGCCGAGTCATCGAGTTGTCCGCCCTGCTCCAGCTTCTACCTATCCACGCGGACGAGGACCGCAACGAGAAGTTCCGCAACCCCAACGGTGTGGCCCGCAAGACGTTCGACATCGCTACCCGGCACCCTGACTACCGCGGAAAGCCCACGAAGGGCGGTGTCGTCGATATTGAAGTCCTGCATGAGTTCCTTGCGCGCCCGGACCAGATGACTGAGGTGGCGCACCTCATCCGGGAAGGCGTCAGCACTGGTGAGCTTCAGGACCTCGCCCAGACTGGCGACGAGGAGTTTGACGACGACATCAGCGCACCCGAAGGTAGGTTGCTGCTGCGCCGGCACCGGGCACGAGAACGGAACAAGGGGCTGCGCAAGAAAAAGATCGACTCCGTCCTACGGAAGGGCGGCAGTCTCGCGTGCGAGGCATGCGGCTTCGACTTCGAAGCGGTCTACGGCGAGCGCGGAGCCGGATACGTCGAGTGCCATCACGTCGTGCCTCTACACGAAGCCGGCGAAGGAAAAACCAAACTTAGCGACCTAGCCCTCATCTGCGCGAACTGCCATCGCATGATCCATCGGCGCGCACCCTGGCCCACCCCCGCTGAACTCAGGCTCACCATCGAACACCGCCGTACCTCATGGGTCCGCGGCACCGCCGCGATCGTGAAGCAGCGTGGCCAGACCGCGGAACGTTCCTCCGCCCCGGAGGCTCCGCAATGAGGGAACCGACGGACTGTGCCTCTCGTCGACGAGGGACGCCTGTACGGGCTGCATGATTCTTGGCGAACACTCTGTGCCAACCTGAATCAAGAGAATCCGCCTCAGGAGCCAATGTCGGTCCTCATTTGCTGTCTAGGAGGACATCTAGGTCCTTGAATCCGTCACGTATTTCCTTTACTTTCCTGTACTCTTTGGCCGGATCTGGCTGCTGCTGGACCTTCCCAGTCTTATGGGCTGAATCACCTCGGAGAGTCGCCCAATCCTCGACAGATTGGAGCCAAATTGCGTTTATCTCTGATTCGATGACTCCGACAGTAAAAAGCAAGTACAGGAGGTTCTTCTCCTTGATTCCATGGTTCTTCGTACGAATGTGACTCGTAAAATCCGTGCGAGCCTTTGCGATTCGATCCTGCAGGCTAGGGGCTTGCTTCTGGGGTGGTGTAAGAATTGAAGTCGGACGCGGCCACCCATGTTCGTAGTGTCCAATCAAAGCAAGCAACGACGGCCTAATCGCCCCCTGCCCGGCGAAAGTCGCTGACGCCCGTGAAACTACATCTATCACTCGATCTTCTATATAGGACTCGAATTCTGCATGCGCGAGGACACGAAAAGCCCTAGTGCGCTCATATACGCGATCAGAATAAAGCCCGGTTGGATCGAAAGGTCTAGGGAGGAGACTGTTTCGCAGCTCAGTGATACGCCGAGACATAGCGTTGTACCGAATTGATGGCATAGCTAGCTCCAGAACACAAGGCGATTGTCCTGCAGTTCCGGAATGTTGAGCTGGTGACCGATGATCTCCTGAAGCCTCGATCCCCAGATAGAAAGCCTTCGATGGGTTGCCTCGGGCGTTTTTGTAGTGGTCTGCAGGGACTCATTGAAGTCTCTACTGGAGTCACACAGATCCTCGAATGCGCGCTTCACCTCCTCCTCCCTGCCATGTACGCGTTCACGCACCGCAGGTTCCTTGAAGTAAAACGCCATAATGTCAAAGACAGCTCGGTTGAAGCGACCTTCGTAATCCCCGTCTGACCATCGATAGAACGCGGATTTACCGAAGATTGCAAGCGTCGCCTCGATGGCTCGTTCACATTCAAACGCGATTCCGCGAATCTGATTGGCCCGCATCTCCCAATCCATGTTCATTCGATTCACGGTCTCGTCAAGGAAAATCTTAAGGTTACCGGAATACGACACGAGATACTCGGAGAACGCGAAGTACCGAAGGAGGATCTCCACGTCGCGCATCCGAAAGTCTGGGGATTTGAGCCGAAGCGCCTGTTGCAGCCAATGGCTTTCTGATGCGAAGTCATCAAGGAAGTCGGTAAAAGGTCCGGGGTGAAGAGCCTGGCGTAGTTCCTGAGGTGAGAGTCGAACACTTCCGGTGTTCAGCCGCAAGAATACGAGGTTTAGAAAATCCTCGTTCGGCCAACTCCGAACAACCACGGTGCGAATTGTTTGATTGAGCAACTCATTGAGATCGTCAACACGGTCCGGGTCATCCTCCAACTTCTTGAGTGTGTAGAGGCGGAGATCTGGCCGCACATCGAGACCTGTGAGACTGAATCCGTCATACGTCCCCGAGTCATCTCCAGCCAGAGAGGAGCCAGTAGCGAACTGACGGAGGGCCAACAATCGCTGCTTTCCGTCGATGACGATGAATTTGCCCCGCCGCTCTTTGTCTTCAGCCAAGACAATCTGAGGAATAGGCAGCCCCAAGATCAACGACTCGATGAACCGACTCTTTCGCGGCTTATCCCAGGCATCTCGGCGCTGGAAACGGGGGTTTAGTTGGATGTTTCCACGCCGAAGCTGACTGAGGATCGTCTCCGCAGTCCAGTCCGTATCGGTTACGACTGCACGCTCCACGTCGCGTGGGTGGACTTCACTCAGGTCAGTGTTTTCTTCGCCATCGAGGTCGCCCCACTCTCCGTTGTTGTTCACGTCGGTCTCCGCACGGCTAGACGATTGAGGCATAGGCGTAAGCATAGGTAGGATCATGCACCTGTACAGGGTGAACGCTCCAGCTTCCCTGGTCAGTTACTCGCTCTCACGATCAGACGACGACAGCCAGGGCAGCGCGGCCGGACGAGATGATGGCCAGCAGCTGGGTACTGCGTGGCCCCCGGTGCACCGTTGGTCGCAGGACAGAAGCCGACCCGAAAAGGTCGGGCATACACACCGTATGATCTGCCGCCATTGCCCCCTGGCCAAGGCCCGCTGAGCTCAAAGGCTGTCATCGACTACCGCCGATCAGTGGACAGCCGCGGCTTGGCAAGCATCGTGCAACAGCGCGGCACGGCCACAGAGCAAGCCTCGGCATCGGAAGGCTGACCTGGCCTCAACTGGCGGCTGAAAACAAGGAAGTGGGCCCCTGAGTAGGGCACAGCTTGGTGCGAATCGTCACTTTTTATGACTCAGGCCGCAACTGCTGTTTTGCCCAACAAGTCTGATTAAGCGTCACACGCCACCGCCATCACCCAAACTGGTTGAACAGCGGATATCCAAGCTGATTAGATGTCACCTGCGCTGCCATCCCATTAGGTTCATAAAGGACCGACTTCCCTAGCGCGGTGCGGAAACGAGGGGGCGCCACCATGGCGAAGAAGTACCGGTACGACCTGCCCGAGCACCCTGTTGACCACGGAGTGGAGGTCAGAGCAAGCGACCTCAAGATTGACCCCGAAGCTCAGCGGACGCTCAACCCGTCCCGGGCCCGCGCGATTGCTGCCGACATCAAGCCGCACGCGCTCGGGTCGGTCATCGTCTCCCAGCGGAAGAACGGCGATTTGTACATCGTCGATGGACAGCACCGCCGCGAAGCCTGCCGGATCGCCGGCATCGATACGCTCATGGCCGAAGTCCACCGCGGGCTTACGCTCCAGGAGGAAGCCACCCTGTTCCTGATCAAGAACAGGGAAGCGTCCAAGACCAACGCGCACGACGAGTATCGGATCGGGCTGACGGCCGGACTCCCGCTGTTTGTCGACACCGAGAAGGTCCTCGTCTCGCACAAGCTCAAGATCGGCAGCACCTCGTCCAACCAGGTAGGCGCCGTCCAGGGAATCCTCGCGATCACCGACAACTACGGCCCCGACGTTCTGGACGACGTGCTCACCGTCGCAGAAGAGGCCTACGGGCGCACCGCGGAGACGTGGGATGGGATCATCATCGGCGGGCTGGGAGAGTTCATCGGCCGGCACCGCGACGTCGTCAACACCCCACCCGTGCTCGACGAGTTGGCTCGCAAGTTGGGGAAGCGATCTTCGGCAGCGCGGCTGATCGGGGATGCCCGTAGCAATGCGACGGGATTCGGCGCCAAGGCCGACGGGACCGGGTCTCGGAAGATGGCAGCTTACCGGCTGATCCTGGAGGATGTGTGGAACAAGGGACGTCGTAAGAACCGGATTGAAATCTAGAAGCCAGCAGCCATGATTGTGCCTCGTGGGCCGGATCGATAATCCGGGCACGAGGCACAATCACAGACGCGCCCTTGTGATCGGGTCAGCCACGCTGTCAGCTGCTGCCCTACGCCCGCATAAGATCTGTAAGCCACGCCTCGAGAGAAATTAGGCGCTTGCTTTCTATCCGGTTACGCATTTCGGGGACCTGGCCACGAGCGTCAGTTCCATACGCAACAACGGGTCCTGCCGGGTTCAAGTGAACAACCCGTGAGAACAGGGGAGCATTCTGGGCCCTGTTATCGCAGGCACGGACCAACCGTGCTGCGTCAAATTCGTTGGTCACCAATACGTAATCGAAGTCTTGACCATACGATTCTAGATCGGCATAGTCCGCAAAATCGGCCCTAAACTGCTCCTCGCGGTCGCTACGAACGCTCCATTTCGCGGTGACCAAGATTCGGTGGCCATCCGCTCTAACAAGCGCTAGATCAACTTGGCGGTCCTTCATGGTTTTACGGGCCGGCCTGAATCCCGGGATCTCGTGAAGCCACTTACGGACTAGGATTTCATGAGTCTGGGCGACCGCAGGTATCCTGCGCAGAATCTGAGCAAGTGTATCTTCGAACCCCTCACCTAGCAGGTTCTTTCGCTTGTTCTCGTTAGCAAGGTGGGTCGTCACGCGCTCAGAGACTTTCCTACGAACATCAGCCGGCAACGGCTCTCGCAGAAAATCGCCCAGGGTGTTAACTATGATGTCTACGAGTTCAGGATCTTCGCCCGGCTCCGGAAAGGACCGGCCTTCGAACGGGCGTCTTTGAGCAGCGGCCTTTCCCAAGTTCTGAGATAGGATAGTCTCCGAGGCGGCCGTCAACGATTGAATTGCCTGGTTGAAAAGCCAGTCTATCTGCTGCTGAAGCGTGTCGGGAGTAGCTCCAAGACCTTGCGTCACCCAATCGTGGAACCTAAGTGAGCGCAGATACCACGGACGTCCAGGCTGACATTTATCACTCTCGTAACAGTGAGCCAGTCCAATTCTTCTATCGATCCACAAGAGCAGCCGATAGGCATGGAGCCAAGCGTTCTCCGCAGAGACAGGGCCATTTTGCTCGAAGTATTGGTTCAGCAATCGGGCCCGACTCTCGACGCCGAAGGCACCTTTAGCGGCTTCCTCCGCACGCTGAGGCAGATCGAAGTTAACTTCCAGAGGAATCTGCGTCTCGTCGGTCATGCCGTCAATCCAGCCGCGATAGCTGACTTGATCGCGTGACAGACCTCCCGCGCCACCGCTACAGCAAGCAGCGGAGGAACTGCGTTCCCGACTTGCCGATACCGCGAGTGAGCCGCCCCTCCATCGATCCGCCCGGGCAAAGGGCCCTTCCTGTCATCCGTTGTAAAGACAAACCGGTCAGGGAAAGACTGGATCCTGGCAAATTCCCGGACGCTCAATGATCGAGGCGCTGAGAAATGATAGACCGAGTCAGCCTTCGTGTTCAGCGTCCAAGCCCACATATCAGGATGCAGTCGACGGTACGCATAATAATGCCGACGCCCCAATTTCCCAGTCCCGTTACTGGGACCCCATTTCTGCCCCGAAATGTATCGCTCCAAGAGGCGATCTGGCAGATCGCGGTGGTTTCCTCCTGGAGGAATTTCTCGAAGACGCAGAGCAGTGTCAGAATTTACGCGGGGCAGGCTAACATTTCGCAGCTGGCAATCGCTATCTCCACGCATGAGCTTCTGATATGCAGACTCAGGTTCAGGGAGCCTGTTGAACGGCACTTCATCCGTGCGACGGCCTGCTTTCATGCCTCGCAGATCAGAAATGGCCTGGCCGGCGTTCACGACGCCGGTGTCTTGAGCATCCAGCAGACTGCTGAGCAGCTGAGAGGCACTCTCTCCACGCGCCTGGATTTCGTATCCCTCGTCACTGCGGATGAGGGTCAGAGCGGCCACCGCCCCAGAACCGATGATTTTCGGAGGGGAGACAGCGAGATCACGACGGATCCCGATGAAGATAATTCGCTTACGCGTCTGCGGCACCCCGAAGTCCGCAGCATCCAATACTTGTGGCAGTACCGAATAGTCACCATCAATGGACAGGTCAGTAACCACCTGTTCCAGGACGCCCATCTGAGCCATGCCCGGGACGTTCTCCATGACGAACGCTCTGGGCTTTATGGCGCCAATGGTGTCAACAAACTCGCGGTACAGAGAATTCCGCGGGTCATCGATGATTCTAGAGTGATTGCGGACCTGTGAAAACGCCTGACAGGGCGGTCCACCAACTAGCACATCCACCGATTTGCCGACATCGAGAATCTGTTCACGCAATTCTGCTTGACGGATGTCTCCGTTGATGCACACGGCCTCCGGGAAGTTCTTCCGGTATGTGGCACACGCATCCGGGTCCACATCGGAGCCGGCGATAATCTGAGCCCCCGCTTGCCGGAACCCCTCCGAGAGGCCCCCAGCACCAGCAAAGAGATCCATGACGAACAGACCAGCCCCCGGGCGCATGCCCGCGGCACTACGATCAGCCCCTGGCGCATCACCCACGGCAAACAGCGGCACCTGCTCAACAACGGTCACTGTCTCTCCCTGGCAGTCGGCCCAAGTTGATGAGGGGCACGAGTGACCGGGGTAGCTTACCTGGCTATGTCGAGGACGGAGTCACGTGGGTGAAAGATTTGGCTACGGTGTAAGCGATGACCCCCAGCACTGACCCCGCAACGTCAACACCGCCGACCCCCGGCCGTTCGCGCAACATGGCTGCGATCAAGCGGCGGGACACCAAACCCGAGCGGACCATCCGATCGTTGCTTCACGCCGCCGGGAAGCGGTACCGCGTTGACGTCCGTCTGCAGCTGGAGTGTGCGCGACCACGGCCGGACATCGTCTTCACACGCGCACGAGTCGCCGTCTTCGTGGACGGCTGTTTCTGGCACTGCTGCCCCGAGCACGGTCGGCAGCCTGGCGTCAATGGTGGCTACTGGGGACCGAAACTAGAGCGCAACGTCGCCCGGGACAGAGCCGCCGACGAGGCCCTTGCAGCCGCCGGCTGGACAGTCGTCCGCGTATGGGAGCACGAGGCTCCACAGGAGGCCGCGGAGCGCATCCTCGCGGTTCTAGATACCGCTGGCCCGGCTAGTCGAGGCGCCCGAACTGGATGAGGTCCTGCACCGCATCCTCTTCCCTGCGCAACACGATCCGCCCGTCGCCATTGCTGTAGGCCAGCACGGAGCTCCCGGGCGACAGCCCTGCTTCCGCCAGCACCCCCAAGGGGAGGACGACCGAGCCGTCTTCTGCGATCGTCAGCTGGATAGGTTCCCTGAGCACGGGATAGAGCCTTCTATGTCGCGGCCGCCGTCGCAAGCAGCGGGTCATGTTGCAGGTCAGGACGCCCGGTCGGACGTGTTCGATTTTCCGGCAGCCCAACAGTGCCGGTCCCGGTCGTGGTTTCACTTCTGGTCTCATTCGCACGCGTACCGCCCCGTCCGGATGAGTACGGCGGGAGGCCAGGCTGCAGCGCAACGAGCACACATAAACGCAGGTGAACGACTCCGTACGGCTCCCCAGCGGGCACGAGCACACTTGGAAAGCGTGTTGGGGGCAACCCCTCACGAGTTCGAATCTCGTATCCTCCGCCAGTGCCTCACCGGGCACGAAGTCGAAGGGCCCCACCGTTCGCGGTGGGGCCCTTCGACGTTGTCCGTCTCACTTTCCGTCTCAGTCGGTCTTGGGCGTCTCCCAGAGCGCATCGCCGACTTGCTGGGCGACCTTCCGCAGCATCGTTCCGGTGACATGCATGCACCGAGCCCGCAAGCGTGCCGCTCGCCCGGCTCCCAGCCCATGATCGCGTCGACCACGACGTCCGGGACACCGAGGAACAGGAGGACTGTCGCGGCGGTGTGGCGAGCGTCATGGAGACGGCCGTCCCATGCCCCCGAATCCCGAAGCAGACGCTTCCAGACGTGGAAGTCGGTGCTCGGACTGATGGGGCCGCCGGTCGGGAGGCGAAGACGTATCCCTTGTCCTCCCCATCGGCGCCGGCGGCGATCCTCTCCTTCTCCTGCTCCTCCCGGTGCTGACGCAGGAACTTGATCAAGAGGTGGGGGAGACCGACCGTGCGCCGTCCGGCGCGGGCCCTGATGCGTTGTGCGCCCTTTGTGTGCCCTCCTCAGCCGGGGAGCTTCGCCAGCTGCGCCTCCAGCAGGGGCCGCGGAAGCGTGTCCGTGATCACCACCATCGTGGTGAGGATGTGGTCGGTGCGAACGACGGCGTAGGTCGCGGGACTGCTTACGCCGGAGAGGTTGGTGGTGAACCGGAAGCCGACGGATTCGTCCCCGAGATCCGGGGCCTGGGCCGGTTCGAGGTCCCGGTAGATCATGGGGGCGCCGGGAACCTTGAAGCTGCCCGAGCACTCCGTGAGCGCCTTGCGGACATCGTCGAGCGCCGAGCGGGCATCGTCGCCCTGATGGACAGTCACCCACATCGCCCCGACGGTGGAGGGCAGCTCGCCAGGACCCGAGAATTCACGGACGGCCCGGGCGGTCGCGGGGCGCGGCGTATCGGTGAAGGCCAGCTGCGCAATGGGTAGGCACTCGTCCTTGTCGGCCCGGTACGCCCCCTCCGGAAGCGAGTCCTCGGCCGGCTCGGTCACCCGGAGGCCGGCGACGGTCCCCAGCATGGTGAGCTTCTCAAGGGTGGCATCGGACGGAGAGGGCCTGGCCGCGGGCCTGTCTGCCGGGCCGCTGTACTCGGAGCTGCTGCAGGCAGTAAGGAACAGAGCGGTCGAAAGGGCAGCAACGGCAGCGGTACGGCGAAGGCGCATGAAGAGTGCTCGGTTCTCTGAACGTCGCCTCCAGCAAGAGGCAAGGCGGAGGTGGGCAGGATGTGTTGAGCCTCCGGCGGTGGGGCGCCCAGACGTTCGACAAGCGAAGATCTAAGGCCAGAAGTCCCCAGGCGTCAAAACCCTTCGGGGGTGCCTGGCCGTCCCCGACACCTCCAGGGCACCGGAGTCTTTCGCACCCAGCAACCGCCCCGTCCAGTAGCGCCCCTCCGGGGCCTCGAAGCGACCGGAATGGCCGTCGCTGACCGATCCGGCTGGAGCTACGGACCAGAAGGTTCCCCGCACCAGAACCGCGCCCCATGAGGCAGGGACTCACGAGAAACCGCAGCTGCCGACGGGGCCGCGGCGAGCAGATGCAGTGCTCGGCGTCCCGCAGGTCAGCTCCCAACTCGCCACAGCTCGCTCCCAGGCAGCCTGATCCATGCCCGGCGTGGCTCGACAGGCGTTCCGGACCGGGGAGGTGGCTGAAGCCGCGGAGTCGACTGGCACCCCAGCCGGCCGACCAAACCCGCTCCGCCGACATTCGTGAGCGATCAATGTTGATCGCCTAGCTTTTCTGGGCTGACTCTGGGCGTCGAAGCGTGAATCGGACAAGAGCGGCGAGCACCACGCGACCTTGCCGCCGGAGCTGAGATGGACCCAGAAACGGTGTCCGCATCACACAGAAGGCGAAGATGAGCTGGCCCATAGCAGGGAAGGGCAGGATCGGTGGGAAGAAGAGCAGGAGCGAGACGGGGAGGAGCAAGAGCCCAGCAAGCCGGCCCCGGAAAGGGATGCCGGTTCGGGTACTGGTCAGGCCGTAGACGAAGCTGATCAGTATGGACGGGATCCCGATGATCACGGCGAAGGCCATCCAGTCCGTGATGCGCATTTCCTCCGACAACGACGCCTCCACAGCGCCCCAGGTGATCGCAAAGGTGATGGCGTAGCGGACCACCAGGTCGACAAGCCGCAGTCCGATGACCCCCAGATTCCGCCACGGTGTGCTCGCGTCCACAACCTCCTCCCCCACGGCATGCCTGATCAAGGCGGCGTGCCAGAGCGGCAACCCTTGCGCGACAGCCTGCCATAGCTATTGAACGCGTTCAACTGCGAGCGTGATCACAACGGCCTGTCCGTTCCGGCCCATGCCGCCGTCTCAGTTTCCGTCTCATTCAGCACCGTTCACGGCCGTTCAGAGGGGACCGCACTCCGGCAACCCCTCACGAGTTCGAATGAGGGGCCCACGGATGAGCTGGTCGCCTCCGCCATGGAGGCAGCGCGGATGGCGGGGCCGTACCCGGAACTGCTTTGGGCGGCGCTATGGCCCGACGATGGCGCGCAGGGCGGCGAGGTGCGCCTGGTACGCCTCCCACCCGTGCCGGGTCAGGCGGAGCCAGACGCGTTGGCGGGTGTCGCGCACGGCCTTGCGCTGCTCGACGTAGCCAGCCTCCATCAACACCGCGACGTGCTTGCTCAGTACGGAGGCGGAGACGTCGAGCTGCCGCTGGACCAGGGCGAACTCGGCCTCGTCGGCCGCGTCGAGCAGCGCGCAGATGCGCAGCCGGACGGGCGCGTGGATGGTGGCGTCGAAGCCGTCCATGGGGTCGGCGGCAGAGCTGTTCATGAGGCTTTCCGGTGCATGCGTACGAAGACGAGGTGGAAAGCGATCGACACCGCGGCGCCGACGGCGGAGGCGGCGAACAGCCACAGCGGCTCCCGGCTGGCGCGGAAGGCGAAACCCGAGCCCACCAGCAGGGCGGGCAGCCCGATCGCGAGCGGCACGGTGGCGCGCTTGGGCAGCACATCCAGGCGCAGCGCCACACCGGTCTTCTTGCGCCAGTTCACACCCGCGACCCCGAACAGCACCAAGTACGCCGCGGTCATCACCAGCATGATGACGCCCCAGGCGAGGTTGGGAAGCAGCCATCGGGGACTTGCCAGCGTGCCCCCGTAGACCGGTGGTACGGCAGCGATGTACAGCGTGAGCGTGGTGGCGAACCAGCGGGGCCAGGGGGTGGCGGACAAGGCGGTGGCGGATGCCCGGACCTGCTCGATGTCGGCCAGTGCGGCGCGGGCCTGTTGTGCGGTCGGGCGGATGGCGTCCCCGTTGGTTTCCATGACGGAAAGACTAGCGGCGTGTTTCCGGTACGGCAAGTCGAGAATTTCCGTCATGGAAAGTCTTTTGCGCCGCGACCTCTGAGCGCGTCACTCCCCGCATGCATTCGAACAGGCGTATCATTCTGGCTGTGGCTGATACCTTTCCGTCCGACCTGATCGACGCCCAGCGTCGCCTCCACCGGGCCAACGCCGAGTACAGAGCCCTGTGCCAGGCCTTGCCCTGGTCGGTAGAGCCGTTGGAGGGCTGGGCGGGTGAGGAGCACCCTCATACCGGCGTCGTCACCGGGGGCCGCGCAGGGAGTCCGGGTTACACCGACGAGCAGAAGACGGAAGAGGCTCGTCTCTGGGCCCTGGTTCGGGAGCTGTCGATCGAGGTGTCGACGCATCCGTACTGGTCGACCGTGGAGGGCGAGCCGCGGGTGAAGGCCCGTATGACGCTGAAGAACCACCCCGACACCGCGCCGGCGGACACCGCGACCGCGTAACGAGGCGGCAAGCCATGCCCGAGCTGACGCCTCAGGAGCGTCTCGACAAGCAGAAGACGTTGCGCGACTGGCTTCGGTGGCAGCTCTCCCAGTCCGACGAAGCGATTCGGCGCCTCGAACGGCAGGTGGAGGAAGACCGGCGGCGTCGCGACGTCGCCCGCATCGAGATGAGCTGGAAGCTCCAACCACCGCGGGCAGACGGCGCGCAGCCCATGCTGCACCGCGGGAACTGCGGGCTCTTCAAGACCCTGACCGGATACCTGGACAAAGACCACGTCGTGATCGCGTTCGATCAGTTCCCGGACCTGGAGATGTGCGAGATCTGCGCGCCCTGGGGACTCCTGGGGATACCGAAGCCGACGCCACGGAAGCCGTCGCCCTAGGCGCCTTGGTGTACGCACCGGTGCGAGGTCACCGTCAGCCGTAGGCTGGGGCCTCATGCGCGACGGACAGGAGGCCAAGGTGGCCGGGACGACGGTGGCCGAGGTGATGGCCGAGTTGGCCGCGCTCGAGGACCCGAAGATGCGCGAGGCGAATGAGAAGCGCGGTGACGATCACGGCGTGAACCTCGGCAAGCTGCGCGCGCTCGCGAAGCAGCTCAAGACGCAGCAGGATCTCGCGCGCGAGCTCTGGAAGACGGATGACACCGCGGCGAGGCTCCTGTCGATCCTGATCTGCCGTCCGAAGGCATTCGAACGGGACGAGCTGGACACCATGCTGCGGGAGTCGCGCGCCCCCAAGGTCCACGACTGGCTCGTGAACTACGTGGTGAAGAAGAACCCGCACTCCGAAGAGCTGCGCCTCGCCTGGTCCGCGGATCCGGATCCGGTGGTCGCGAGTGCCGGCTGGGCCCTGACCACCGAGCGGGTGGCGAAGAAGCCCGAGGGCCTCGACCTCGCGGGACTGCTCGATGTCATCGAGGCGGAGATGAAGGACGCCCCGGACCGTCTGCAGTGGGCGATGAACCACTGCCTGGCCCAGATCGGCATCGAGCACGCCGAGTACCGCGCCCGTGCGATCGACATCGGCGAGCGCCTGGAAGTGCTCAAGGACTACCCGACTCCCCCGAACTGCACGTCCCCGTTCGCTCCCGCCTGGATCGCCGAGATGGTGCGCCGTCAGCACGCCGGCTAGAACCGGATAGAGCCGGAAAGAACCAGACAGAACCGGCCGGCTGCAACGCAAGGTCCGCGCACCGGACGACTGAAACGCTCGGACCGTGCACCGGCCGGCTGCAACCCTCGGTCACAGCCGGCCGGCGCGGCGCCGGTCGGGATCCGTCGTCACGCGACTCCGCCTCCGTTCCGGCGACGGTGTCCGCGAGAGCGCCGTCGCTCAGGCGCCGACGTACTCCGCGAGATGCTCGCCGGTGAGGGTGGAGCGAGCGGCGACCAGATCGGCCGGTGTGCCCTCGAAGACGATGCGGCCCCCGTCGTGGCCGGCGCCGGGGCCGAGGTCGATGATCCAGTCGGCATGCGCCATGACCGCCTGGTGGTGCTCCACGACGATCACCGACTTGCCGGAGTCGACGAGCCGGTCCAGCAGGCCGAGGAGCTGCTCGACGTCGGCGAGGTGGAGGCCGGCGGTCGGCTCGTCGAGCACGTAGACGCCGCCCTTCTCCGCCATGTGGGTCGCCAGCTTGAGCCGCTGCCGCTCGCCGCCCGACAGTGTGGTCAGCGGCTGGCCGAGGCTGAGGTAGCCGAGCCCGACGTCGGCGAGCCGGACCAGGATGCGGTGCGCTGCCGGCGTGTGCGCCTCGCCCGCGCCGAAGAACTCCTCGGCCTCGGTCACCGACATCGCCAGCACCTCGCTGATGTCGCGGCCGCCGAGGTGGTACTCCAGCACCGACGCCTGGAACCGCTTCCCCTCGCAGTCCTCGCAGGGGGTGGAGACACCGGCCATCATCGCCAGGTCGGTGTAGATGACGCCGGCACCGTTGCAGGTGGGGCAGGCGCCTTCGGAGTTGGCGCTGAACAGCGCCGGCTTCACGCCGTTGACCTTCGCGAACGCCTTGCGGATCGGTTCGAGCAGTCCCGTGTACGTCGCCGGGTTGCTCCGCCGCGAGCCCTTGATCGGGCTCTGGTCGACCGACACCACACCCTCGCCGGCGGGGATCGAGCCGTGCACGAGCGAGCTCTTGCCGGAGCCGGCCACGCCGGTGACGACGGCGAGCACCCCGAGCGGGACGTCGACGTCGACGCCCTGCAGGTTGTTCGCCGTCGCGCCGCGGATCTCCAGCGCGCCGGTGGGCTTGCGCACCGTCTCCTTGACTGCGGCCCGGTCGTCGAGATGGCGGCCGGTGACGGTGCCGCCGGCCCGCAGGCCCTCGACGGTGCCCTCGAAGCAGACGGTGCCGCCCTCCGTACCGGCGCCGGGGCCGAGGTCGACGACGTGGTCGGCGATCGCGATCACCTCCGGCTTGTGCTCCACGACGAGCACCGTGTTGCCCTTGTCCCGCAGCCGCAGCAGCAGGTCGTTCATCCGCTGGATGTCGTGCGGGTGCAGGCCGATGGTGGGCTCGTCGAAGACGTACGTGACGTCGGTGATGGAGGAGCCGAGGTGACGGATCATCTTGACGCGCTGCGCCTCGCCGCCGGACAGCGTGCCCGCCGGCCGGTTGAGCGAGAGATAGCCGAGCCCGATCTCCACGAACGAGTCGAGGGTCTGCTGCAGCGCGGTCAGCAGCGGCGCCACCGACGGTTCCTTCAGTCCGCGGACCCACTTGGCGAGGTCCCTGATCTCCATCGCGCAGGCGTCGGCGATGCTGATCTTGTCGATCTTCGACGACCTGGCGCCTTCGCTGAGCCGGGTACCGTCGCACTCGGGACAGACGGTGAAGGTCACCGCCCGCTCCACGAACGCCCGGATGTGCGGCTGCATCGCCTCCTTGTCCTTGGACAGGAACGACTTCTGGATCTTGGGGATCAGCCCCTCGTAGGTGAGGTTGACGCCGTTGACCTTCACCTTGGTCGGCTCACGGTAGAGGAAGTCCTGCATCTCCTTCTTGGTGAACCTGCGGATCGGCTTGTTCGGGTCGAGGAAGCCCGACTCGGCATAGATCCCCACGGTCCACACGTTGTCCGACTTCCAGCCGGGGATGGTGAACGCGCCCTCGGCGATCGACTTGGAGTCGTCGTAGAGCTGGGTCAGGTCGATGTCGGAGACCGTGCCGCGGCCCTCGCAGCGGGTGCACATGCCGCCGGTGCGCTCGAAGGTCGCCTTCTCGGACTTGGTCTTGGCGCCGCGCTGCACGGTGATCGCGCCGCTCGCCCGGACCGAGGCGGTGTTGAACGAGTACGCGCTGGGCGGACCGATGTGCGGCTTGCCGAGCCGGCTGAAGAGGATGCGCAGCATGGCGTTGGCATCGGTGGCGGTGCCGACCGTGGAGCGCGGGTCGGCGCCCATGCGCTGCTGGTCGACGGAGATCGCGG
Organism: Streptomyces sp. NBC_00259; assembly: GCF_036181745.1. NCBI lineage: Bacteria > Bacillati > Actinomycetota > Actinomycetes > Kitasatosporales > Streptomycetaceae > Streptomyces > Streptomyces sp. NBC_00259. The sequence goes on from NZ_CP108080.1 coordinate 3,782,033, forward strand.
TGGTCAGTCCGTCGAGGACGTCGACCTCGGGTCGCGCGAGCGTCGGCATGAAGCCCTGGACGAAGGCGCTGTAGGTCTCGTTGATCAGCCGCTGCGACTCCGCGGCGATCGTGTCGAACACCAGCGAGCTCTTGCCCGAGCCGGAGACGCCGGTGAACACCGTCAGCCGGCGCTTCGGGATCTCGATGCTGACGTCCTTGAGGTTGTTCTCGCGCGCGCCGTGCACGCGGATCAGATCGTGGCTGTCGGCAGCGTGCAGCGCAGGCGACTGCGTGTCCGTCCTCTTGGCCATGCTTATCGTTTCTCCATCTGTCGGGCGGGGCCGCTTCTCGCGGTCTCCGTCGGCGTCGCCTGGCTCGATCCGACCAGCCTCGAGCAGTATGTCTGGTTGTCGCACGTCGTCACCGGTCGCTGTCGTACGTCGTCACCGGTCGCCGCGACCGCCGCATCCCTCAGCGCAGCTCCTGGATGCGGATCAGGTTGCCGGCGGGATCGCGGACGGCGCAGTCGCGGACACCGTACGGCTGCTCGGTCGGTTCCTGGACGATCTCGGCGTCGTCGGCCTGCAGCCGCGCGAAGGCGCCGTCGAGATCGGCGGTGGCCAGGAGGACGCGGGCGTAGGTGCCCTTGGCCATCATCTCGGCGACGGTACGGCGCTCGTGGTCGGTGACGCCGGGGTCGGCGACCGGCGGCTCCAGGACGAGGGACGTGCCGGGCTGATCGGCGGGGCCGACCGTGATCCAGCGCATCCCGTCGTACCCGACGTCGTTGCGGACCTCGAAGCCGAGGGTGTCGCGGTAGAAGGCCAGGGAGGCGTCCGGGTCGGTGTGCGGGAGGAAGCTCGCGTGAATGCTGACGTTCATGGCAGCCACGCTAGGCGCGGCCCAGGGGCCGGCGCTTCTCGATTCCTGACCGGTCCGGCCGGCGTTCCCCCGCAGCCGGCGCGACCGCATGAGCAGCCCCTTGCAGCTCTGCCGACCGGTGCCGGTCTTCACCGTGGAGCCGAACGACCCGCACCATTCCCGTTGTTACGCAGCAGATCCGCGACGTTGCGCGACACCGGCGACGGTTCACGCCTCGTCACTCGCCACGCCAGACGTTGTCGAAGGCGGCGTCCTCGATGCCGCGGCGCTGACGGACCGCTTCCAGTTCCCTCACCGCGTCGTTGACGGCGGCCAGAACGGTCACGGTCGCGTCGTCGGCGAGGTGGTCAAGATCTTCGGTCGGCTCGTCGCGGAGTCCGGCGGCGGCCCCGAGGACGGCGAGGACGGGCTCGCCCGACGTCCAGCGGTCGTCCGCGCGGCGGCGGGCCGGTGAGTCGACCAGGGTGATTCGGTCGGACCGGAGCGGGATCCAGCGGTGGCGCTGCCGGGTGACCTGTCCTTCGGCCTCCAGGGCGGCGAGATAGGCCGAGGAGAGACCGCGGCCTCGGCGCCACAGCCAGTCGTCGACGGACTCGTACGGCGTCTCTCGGGTGAGCGACGACGCCGCCTCCTGCAGCAGACGATCATCGATCTGCGGCTGAAGGCCGGGCACGATGCGCTCGCCGTCCACCGTGACGGTCTGACTGTCGATGAGGTCGAGCAGTTCGGCTCCTGCGAGCGCGAGCGACAGCTCGCCCTGCTCGACAGGACGGTCGGACGCGACGTCCATGGTGACGATCAACAGGTCCCACGGTGTGGTCATGACGGGGCTCCACGTCGAAGGCTTGGATGGCCGTACGTCGCCGGAAGGCCGACCTGGCGCCCCGTGCGGGACCGGGGCGCGACGGCCGCGTGCGACGGGTCCGGCCCGGCCCGGCGCCGCGGACAGGGTCCGACGACGGGACCTGCGAGCGGTTGACCGACTGCGGCTCGAGGGGACGCTCGTACCGGTTCGGCATGTCGTCCAGCATGCCCTACCACCACTATGTGGCGCGAGGGACCGATGCGCAGCACGACAGCGGCAGCGTTTGCGGGGACGGCTGAGTTCGACCACGGACAGTTCCTGGCTTCTAGTCCTGCTGCGGCTGCTGTTGCGGTTCCTCCGGCTGTTGCGGCTGCTCGGGCTCATTCGGCTCCTCGGGCTGCGCGGGGCGCTCCGGGAGCTGCTGCTCCGATTGCTTTGGTTCCTCCGGCTGTTGCGGCTCTTCCGGCTCGACCGGCTGCTGAGGCTGCTCGGGCTCGACCGGCTTCTCGGGCTGCTGCGGCTCGACGGGCTTCTCGGGCGCAACCGGCTTCTCGGGCTGCTGCGGCTTGTCCGGCTCAACCGGCTTCTCGGGCTCAACCGGCTTCTCCGGCTGCTTCGAGGGCCCCTCGTCCTTCTTCTCGTCCTTGCCCTTCTCCTTGTCCTCGTCCTTCTTCTCGTCCTTGCCCTTCTCCTTGTCCTCGTCCTTCTTCTCGTCCTTGCCCTTCTCCTTGTCCTCGTCCTTCTTCTCGTCCTTGCCCTTCTCCTTGTCCTCGTCCTTCTTCTCGTCCTCGTCCTTCTTCTCGTCCTCGTCCTTCTTCTCGTCCTTGCCCTTCTTCTCGTCCTTGCCCTTCTTCTCGTCCTTGCCCTTCTTCTCGTCCTCGTCCTTCTTCTCGTCCTCGTCCTTCTTCTCGTCCTCGTCCTTCTTCTCGTCCTCGTCCTTCTTCTCGTCCTCGTCCTCGCCCGAGGACTCCTCCGGAGTCTCGGTGGCTGGCTCCGGCAGGACCGGGACCGATGTACCTGGGGGTTGGCCCTTCGGGGGAGGAACGCGGTGGTCGCTCTTGCCCTGCGTGTCTCCGCTCGGGCGCTCGAACCATCCCTTGGTCGCACGGTCGAACATCGTCACCGTCTTCATCGGCTTGGCCGCCGGAACGACCGCGACGATGTTGGCGGGCTGGAACGACGACCACTTCTCGCCCGTGAGCTTCTGATCGCCCTTGACGGCGACGGCCGGGGCCAGGGGGTTGCCGCAGGCGCAGCGGACGCGCGGTACGCCGCGGTTGTCGACGAGGACGGCCGTGCCGGACTGCAGGATGGCTTGGTAGCTCGTGGCCGCGCCGTTCTTGTAGCCGTGGTTGGTGACCCGCGTGTCCCAGCTCAGCCGCGCAGGTGTCAGCGACCGCAGATACGAGGGGATTTCAGGCTGCTGGATGTCCAGAGCACCGGCGAAGGCCTTCCCTTTGGTGTCGTTCTGGACGAGGAACGTGATCTGCTTCTCCACGTCGCAGCTCGCGACGTTCTGCGTGCCCCCGTAGAGCCCCGGATGCGCGCCGCTGACCGCGACGGCGCGTGCGCCGATTCTTGATGTATCCGAGCCGGACGGGACTTCGGTGCCCGTGGTGTCCGTAGCGGCCGACGGGGTGAACGGATCGCGGCCGGCGGCCGAGGCGGTCTGGAGGAAGATCTCTCCGCCGGCCTTGGTCCCGCCCATGAGCGTGAGGGCGAGGATCACCGCCATCGCCACGACGACCGCGGTGCCGGCGCTCACCAGGGTGAGCCGTGTCCGCCACCACGACGCGGGTCCTCCTCGGCCGCGGTCGCGGCCGGGCTCGTCGGGTTGGCCGGGGTGGTCGCCGACGGTCGGTGGGCCGGGAGGTCCCGGAGGGGGTGGAGGCCCAGGAGACCCAGGAGGAGGAGGCGGCGGGCGCAGCTCGTCCGTCGGCCGGTCGGACAGCGGACCGGACGGGGGGCCGGACGGCGATCCGGACTTGGGGTCGGTGGGGCGCTCGGAGGGAGGAGGCACGGAACTCACGGCTCTCTCCCCGAGAACAGAGACATCGGGAAAATGATGATTACCCTCATTTGCCCTCCTTCTGGCCATTATGGTCGCCGCACCCGGGAGATGTGGATCATGAGGGCACGGAGGGCGCTCTCGAAATGCGCCCGCACCCCATTAGGCCCCGGCCGCACAGGCGGCGTCATGCCGCTGCTTTTCGGGGCTTGACAGGCGACAGCGACACCCCTGGACCGTCCGCGACCCCTCGGAGAGCCGCGCCGCACGGGCACCGAAGAGCCGGCGCGGTTCCAGGATCACCTGGGCTATTTCGTGACATCCGTCACGCCCGATTCGGCACTAGGTCTGCCGAATAGTAGAGAGCCTCCATATGGACATATGAGACTTGTCCGTCTTGAAAGAGACATGTCCCGCAGGGGATGTGGGGGCATTCGACCCGCTCGCCGGATCCGCCCGTTTGTCGAACTCTCAGGGGATTCTGACGACCCGACAGATGGAGCCGATCATTCCGGAAGTCGGTCCAGCACGCCTGTGCGCTCATTTCAAGAGGCGTCACGCCCTACGAGCCGCAGTAGTACCGAGGCTCATTGCCCTGTGCGCGCGGCGCTCTTAACAATGGCGGCCCGCAAAGGCGTCTCCGCAGCTCAGCGCAGGACCAGTGCTGAGCCGAACCGTTCCGGGGGCGCTCCGCGAATACCGAGTGAGGTCAGGCATGAGGAAGCACCGCAGGAAGACGCATTACCGGAAGATAACCATCGCCGCCGTCGCCTTGAGCGCTGTGGCCGTGCCTTCCGTAGCCATGGCCTGTATGGATCCGCAGGAAACCCCCGGAAGCCAGGAGACCCAGGGAAGCCAGCAGAGCCGGGGCGGCAAGTCCTGGGGCGACTGGCAGAACGCCTCCGCCGACGAGCAGGGACAGCGGGGGCAGCACGGCCAGCGCTGGCAGCACGGCGGCTGGGACTGGAAGAAGAAGTCCGGCGGTGAGCAGGGCGGCTCGGAAGAGACCGGTGCTCAGCCCACCGCACCGAACGCGCCCACCGCACCGAGCGCACCGACCACGTCGGCTCCCGAGGCTCCCAAGGCCCCCGCTTCCCCGAGCGCCCCGAAGCCCGCCGCGTCCCCGAGCAAGCCCGCGGCCGCCGCTCCCGCGTCCGGTGCCGTCGCCCGCGTCGTCCAGCTCGTCAACAGCGAGCGCAGCAAGGCCGGGTGCAGCCCGGTGACGGTGAACGCCAAGCTGACCAAGGCCGCCCAGGACCACAGCAAGGACATGGCCGCCCACCGCAACATGTCCCACGACGGCTCCGACGGCTCGAACCCGGGCGACCGGATCACGCGCGCCGGCTACAGCTGGAGCACGTACGGCGAGAACGTCGCCTACGGTTACGACACCCCCGAGCAGGTCATGGCGGGCTGGATGTCCAGCCCGGGCCACAAGCGCAACATCCTGAACTGCGAGTTCAAGGAGATCGGCGTCGCCCTCGCGCAGCCCGACAACTACTGGACCCAGGACTTCGGCACGGCGCGATAGCCGCCCCGCCGGCACCCGGCGACGTACGAACGCACCTGGCGACGTGCGAAACGCCGAAGGGCCCCGACCGTGACGGTCGGGGCCCTTCGCCGTGGCGTCGCCCATCCCGCACGGGAGTGATCACGGGAGCGATCACGGGAGTGATTCCGGAAGAATCCTCCGCGAGGTGTCGAGAAGCGCGCATCGGCTCCGACGTCCCCTGTGAGAGTTGCCCACGACGGGTGACGACGCATCCGAGGGAGCGAAGTCATGAAGTATCTGGTGATGGTCCAGAGCACGCAGGCCGACTACGAGGCGATGCGCGGACGGCCGTCGCAGCACAGCCCGGTCTGGAGCGAGAAGGATCTGCAGGCGATGTTCTCCTTCATGGAGGGGATCAACAACGACCTGGCCGAGTCCGGTGAGCTGGTGGACGCGCAGGGCCTGGTCGAGCCCGCGAAGACCCGATTCGTGAGCGTGGACGCCGAGGGGCGGCCGGTGATCTCGGACGGTCCGTACGGGGAGACGAAGGAGCTGCTCGCCGGATACTGGGTGCTGGACTGCGCGAGCCTGGAGCGGGTCACGGAGATCGCCGCCCGGGTCGCCCGCTGCCCGGTCCCCGAGGGCACGCCCGACCACCCGGTGGTGATCCGGCCCATCCAGGACGGCGCGGGCGATCTGTGCTGACGCGACCGGGACCCGGCGGGTCCGGCCCGAGGCGATCCGTGAGGCGCGCGTGAGGCGTACGACCGAGGTCGAGGACCTGCTGCGGCTGCACGCCCCGCAGGTCCTCGGCGCGCTCGTACGCCGCTACGGACACTTCGGGCCCGCCGAGGACGCGGTACAGGAGGCGCTGCTCGCCGCCGCGCAGCAGTGGCCGGAGACCGGCGTGCCGGTCAATCCGCGTGGCTGGCTGATCAGGGTCGCCTCGCGCCGGCTGACCGATCAGCTGCGCAGCGACGAGGCACGGCGACGGCGCGAGGAGACGGCCGCGCAGCTCACGCCACACGACGCGTTCACGGCGCCGCCGCCCGGTGAGGGCCGGGCCCCGTCCGAGGACGACACGCTCACGCTGCTGTTCCTGTGCTGCCACCCGGCGCTCACGCCCGCCGCGCAGATCGCGCTGACACTGCGCGCGGTCGGCGGTCTGACGACGGCCGAGATCGCCCGCGCGCTCCTCGTCCCCGAGGCGACGACGGCACAGCGCATCAGCCGGGCCAAGGCGAAGATCAAGGGCGTGCCGTTCCGCCGGCCGGGGCCCGAGGACCGCGACGAGCGACTGGCCGCCGTCCTCCAGGTGCTGTATCTGATCTTCAACGAGGGCTATACGGCCACGTCCGGGGCCGCTCTGCACCGTGCCGACCTCGCCCAGGAGGCGATCCGGCTGACCCGGGCGGTGCGCCGGCTGCTGCCCAGGGAGGGGCAGGTCACCGGGCTGCTGGCCCTCATGCTGCTCACCGACGCCCGCAGCGCGGCACGCACCGGGCCGCACGGCGAGCTGATCCCGCTCGACGAGCAGGACCGCACGCGGTGGAACCGCGACGCGATCACCGAGGGCACGGCGCTGGTGGAGGAAGCCCTCTCGGAGGGCCCGGCCGGCGCGTACCAGCTGCAGGCGGCGATCGCGGCCCTGCACGACGAGGCGGCGCGGGCGGAGGACACCGACTGGCCGCAGATCCTCGCCCTGTACGACGTGCTCGTGCGCCGTGCGCCCGAGCCGATGGCCCAGCTGGGCAGGGCGGTGGCGCTCGCCATGGTGGAGGGGCCGGAGGCGGGACTGGCCGAAGTGGCCGGGCTGGAGGACCGGTTGGCGGACCATCACCGGCTGGACGCCGTACGCGCCCATCTGCTGGAGAGGGCCGGGGACCGGGAGGGCGCCCACGCGGCCTACCAGCGGGCCGCCGAGCGGACGCTCAGTGCCCCCGAGACCCGCTATCTCCAGATGCGGGCCGCCCGGCTGCGGCAGGACCACGACGGGGAGTGAGGCGGGGAGTGAGGCGGGGACCGCGACGGGAGTGCGGCGGGAAGTCCTGACCGGACTCTGGCCATTCACCCGACCCGCCAGTAGCTTACCGCCGGTAACTCACTGTCCTTCTCCTGCCCCACGCCCTTCAGGAGTGCGCCGTGAAGACAGAACTGTCCCCTGCCGTCGCCGCCCTCGCCGCAGCACTGGCGCTCACCGTGGCTTCCGCCGCCCCGGCCTCCGCGACCCCACCGGTCACGGCCACGGCCGACGCCGCCGGACTCCGCGAGGTGCTGTTCGTCGGGAACAACTGGGAAGGCACCGCCGACGTGCTCGAATCGTCCGGAGCGCTGACGAAAGTCGGCCGGATCAACGTCGTCCCCGACAAGGACGAGCGGCTGCTGGAGATCTACCTCAACCCCGTGAAACTGGCCTACTTCCTGGGGATACGGACGACGGTGGGCGAGGGCCACGACCAGTTCGTGGACGACATGTACTCGACCCCCGACGGGTCCGCCGTCGTGGTCTCCCGCCCCAGCTTCGCCGACGTCGTGTCGATCGATGTCACCACGGGCAGGGTCAACTGGCGGTTCCCCGTGTCCGGTTACCGCGCCGACCACATGGCCGTCTCCCCGGACGGCACGCGCGTCGCCGTGTCCGCCTCGACGTCCAACACCGTCCATGTCCTCGACATCGGCACCGGCCGCCAGACCGGCTCGTTCAGCACCGGCGACAAGCCGCACGAGAACGTCTTCAGCAAGGACGGCAAGCACATCTGGAACATGGCCATCGGCGAGGTCAACACCGCGCTCGACGACCCGTTCTGGGACTGGACGAAGGGCGACCGGAAGATCACGGTCGTCGACGCGAACACCTACGAGACCGTCAAGGTCATCGACATGCGGCAGCGGCTGGACGCCTTCGGCCGCGGCGACCTGTCCGACGCGGTACGGCCGGTGGCCTTCTCGCCCGACGAGTCGAAGCTGTACTTCCAGGTGTCGTTCTTCAACGGCTTCCTGGAGTACGACGTGGCCGCCGACCGGATCACCCGCCAGAAGACGCTCCCGAAGAACCCCGCCACCAGCGAGGACCGCACGACCTGGGTCAACGACTCGCGCCACCACGGCATGTCGATGAGCCCGGCGGGCGACAAGATCTGCATCGCCGGGACGATGGACGACTACGCGACGGTCGTCGACCGGGCCACCCTCCAGGAGGGGCCGCTGGTCCCGGCATCGAAGCCCTACTGGGCCACGGTGAGCGGGGACGGGAAGTCCTGCGTCGTCTCCGAGAGCGGCTCCGACTCGGTCACCGCGATCGACTTCGCGACCGGCCGGAAAGTGGCGTCCGTGCCGGTCGGGGACCATCCGCAGCGGGTACGGCTCGGCCATGTACCGGCCGACTGGACGAGCCCCTCGGCCGCGCGGTAGCAGCCCGCACGGCACGACCACCGGCACATACCGTCCGACGGCGGGGTGACGCTGCTCAACGGCGTCACCCCGAAGGCGGCGTTCCCTCCGGCCCGACCGCACCCCGGGGACAGGCCGTCTCTCTCCGGCCCAGCCTCGCCCCGGTGGCGGCGTTCCCTCCGGCCCGACCGCATCCCGAGGACAGGCCGCCCCTCCGCCCGGGCCTCGTCCCGGGGCTGGCGGTCCCTTCGTCCCGGCGGCACGATCGGAGCATGACACGCACGTTTGACCACCTGGTCGCCGAGGCCGAGTCCGTGTCCGTGGCCGGATGGGACTTCTCCTGGCTGGACGGGCGCGCCACCGAGCAGCGTCCCTCCTGGGGCTACCAGCGGCTCATGAGCGAGCGGCTGGCGCAGGCCTCCGCCGCCCTCGACATCCAGACCGGCGGCGGCGAGGTCCTCGCCGGAGCCCCGAAGCTGCCGCCGCTGATGGTCGCCACCGAGGCCTGGCCGCCGAACGTGGAGAAGGCCACCCAGCTGCTCCACCCGCTGGGCGCCGTCGTCGTCGTGGACCCGGACGAGCCGCCGCTGCCGTTCGGCGACGAGGCCTTCGACCTGGTCGTCAGCCGGCACCCGGTGACCGTCTGGTGGGACGAGATCGCGCGCGTACTGCGGCCCGGCGGGACGTATCTCTCCCAGCAGGTCGGACCCGCCAGCGTCTTCGAGCTGGTCGAGTACTTCCTCGGGCCCCAGCCGCAGGAGGCGCGCCGCGCCCGTCATCCCGACGACGCGCGCACCGCCGCCGAGGCCGCGGGGCTGGAGATCACCGACCTGCGGTCCGAGTCGCTGCGCACCGAGTTCTTCGACATCGGCGCGGTGATCTACTTCCTGCGGAAGGTCGTGTGGATGGTGCCGGGCTTCACCGTGGCCCACCACCGCGACCGGCTCGGGGAGCTGCACGACCGGATCGAGGCGGAGGGCCCGTTCGTCGCCCGTACCACTCGCTTCCTGATCGAGGCCCGCAAGCCGGCCCGCAAACCGCCCGGCGGACCGGCCCGCGAACCGGCGCGCGAACCCGCCTGACGCCGGACGCCGGACGTGCGTCGCGCCCGCGCGGGAGGGATCATCAGGGAATGAACCCCACGATTCATCTCGCCCAGCAGGCCGACGCCGACGAGCTGCTCGGACGCAGTCCGCTCGCCGCGCTCGTCGGCATGCTGCTGGACCAGCAGGTCCCGATGGAGTGGGCCTTCGCGGGCCCGTACACGATCGCCCAGCGCATGGGCACCGAGGACCTCGACGCGCACGACATCGCCGCCCGGGACCCGGAGGCCTTCGTCGCGCTGCTGTCCGAGAAGCCGGCCGTGCACCGCTATCCGGGGTCCATGGCCAAGCGGATCCAGCAGCTGTGCCAGTACCTGGTGGACGAGTACGGCGGCGACCCGACCGCGCTGTGGAAGGACGTGGCGACCGGCAAGGAGCTGCTCGCGCGGCTGAACGCGCTGCCCGGATTCGGCAAGCAGAAGTCCCAGATCTTCCTGGCCCTGCTGGGCAAGCAGTTCGGCGTCACCCCGAAGGGCTGGAGGGAGGCGGCAGGGGCGTACGGCGAGGCCGGCTCGTACCGTTCGGCGGCCGACATCACCGGTCCGGAGTCACTGGCCAAGGTCCGTGCGCACAAGCAGGAGATGAAGCGGGCGGCGAAGTCAGCCAAATGACTCACAAGTACGCCCGAAGACGTACCAGTTGATGACGATGCTGCTGAATATCACGTGAGTTGTGGCACATCTGTTCACAGAACCCTCAGAGATCGCTAACTTCCCATCAACCTCGTTCACACCGGGAAGGACCTCTGTGAAGGCAACCCATCGCAGAGCAGTGGCCACCGTGGCCGCAGCCGCACTCGCGACTCCGCTCCTGCTGGCATCAGCCTCGCCCGCCACCGCTCACCGGCACGACCCTGCCAAGGAAGCGGCGAAGGAAGCGGCCAAGCTCTCCAAGAAGCTGGTCCGCGAATCGTCCGCCAAGGACGCTTTCAAGCACCTGCAGAAGCTGCAGCAGATAGCCGACAGCACCGGCGGCCACCGCGCCGCCGGATCGCTGGGCCACGACGCCTCTGCCGCGTACGTCTACCAGCAGCTGAAGAAGGCCGGGTACGACGTCTCGTACCAGAACTTCGAGTTCATCTACACCGAGACCCAGGCAGAGAAGCTGTCGGTGGTCTCGCCCGCGCCCCGCGACATCGCGATATCGGCGATGACGTACACCAAGTCGACGCCCGTGGGCGGCATCAAGGCCGATCTGGCCGCCGTGCCCGTCGACGCCGACGGCACCACGGGCTGTGAGCCCGGCGACTTCGCGTCCGGGACCTTCACCGGCAAGGTCGCGCTGGTCCAGCGCGGTGGCTGCACCTTCGCCATCAAGCAGGAGAACGCGGCGGCCGCGGGCGCGGTCGGCGCGATCATCTACAACAACACCGAGGGCGCGCTGTCCGGGACGCTCGGCGACCCGGCGGCCGGGAAGATACCCACCGGCGGCATCACCCGGGCCGAGGGCGTCAAGCTCGCCGCCGACCTGGCCAAGGGCCCGGTGAACATCAGCTTCGAGGTGCGCCAGCTCCAGGAGAAGCGCACCACCCGCAACGTCATCGCGGAGACCCGGCACGGGAACGCCGCCAACACGGTGATGCTCGGCGCCCACCTCGACTCCGTGACGGCCGGCCCCGGCATCAACGACAACGGCTCCGGCTCGGCCGGTCTGCTCGAAGTCGCCCTGGAACTCGCCGAGTCCCACAAGCGGCCCGCCAACAAGGTGCGGTTCGCCTGGTGGGGCGCGGAGGAGAACGGTCTCCTCGGCTCGGAGCACTACGTCGCGAACCTCAGCGCCCTGGGCAAGAAGGAAATCAAGCTCTACCTGAACTTCGACATGATCGCGTCGCCGAACTACGGCCTGTTCGTGTACGACGGCGACGACTCGGACGGCGTCGGCTCGCCCGCCGGACCGGCCGGCTCCGCCCAGCTGGAGCGCGACATCAACGAGTTCATGGACAAGCAGGGCAGGCCGCACGAGGGCACGGACTTCACCGGCCGCTCCGACTACGGCCCGTTCGTCGAGGCCGGCATCCCGTCCGGCGGCACCTTCACCGGCGCGGAGGGCATCAAGACCGCCGCGCAGGCCGCGAAGTTCGGCGGCACGGCCGGTGTCGCGTACGACGCGTGCTACCACGCCAAGTGCGACGACATCAAGAACGTCAACATGAAGGCGTTCGACGCCAACGTGGACGTCATCGCCAACGCGGTCGGCACCTACTCGCAGGACCTGAGCTCGCTGCGCAAGCCGGTGACCACCGTCCCGACGGACGGCGACGCGGGCAGCGGTGGCGGTCTCCACGACGGCCACGACCACGAGGTCACCGAGTAACCGGGTGACTGAATGACCGGGGCTCCGCCCCGGACCGTTCCCCGCGCCTCCGGGCACGGGGAACCCTCACCACGAACGCCGGTGGGGCTTCTCCCGAAGCCCCACCGGCGCTTTCCGTACGGCACTCCCTTTCCGTACGGCACTCCGCTTCCCGTACGGACCTCCCGGGCGCTCCCCGGCCCGTCCCGGCCCTCACCGCCGGCGGCGTGACGCCGTCCCGAAGAGCGAGCGCGAGATCTCGCGGCCCAGTTGGGTGCCGACCGAGCGGGCGAGCGACTTGAAGAGACCACTGCCCATCACCTGGCCGACGAGCGACTCGTCCCGCGCGGCGCGTGGGGCATGTGCCTCACGGGCCGCCTCCTTCGCCGCCTCGGCCTCCTGCGCGGCCCTCAGCGCCGCCGCCTCCGCCGCCTGCTGCTCCGCCGTCAGCTTCTCGTACGCCGACTCCCGGTCCACAGCCTGTGCATAGCGTGCGTACAGCACCGAGGACTTCACCGCCGTGTCCAGCGCGGTCGCGTCGACCGGACCCATCAGCGACTGCGGAGCCCGCAGCCGCGTCGCCGCGACCGGCGTCGGCACGCCCGTCTCGCTCAGTACGGTGACGACCGCCTCTCCGGTGCCCAGCGAGGTGAGGACCTCCTCCAGGTCGTACGCCGACTTCGGGAACGTCCGCACCGTCGCCTTCAGCGCCTTCTCGTCGTCCGGTGTGAACGCCCGCAGCGCGTGCTGCACCCGGTTGCCGAGCTGCGCCAGCACATCGCCCGGCACGTCCTTCGGCGTCTGCGTCACGAAGAAGACCCCCACCCCCTTCGAGCGAATCAGCCGCACCGTCTGGGTGATCGACTCCAGGAACGCCTTCGACGCCCCGCTGAACAGCAGATGCGCCTCGTCGAAGAAGAACACCAGCTTGGGCCTGTCGAGGTCGCCGACCTCCGGCAGCCCGCCGTACAGATCCGCGAGCAGCCACATCAGGAAGGTGGAGAAGAGCTGCGGCTTGTCCTGCACGGCCGGCAGTTCCAGCACGGACACGAGCCCCCGCCCGTCCGGCGCCGTCCGCAACAGCTCGCCGGTGTCGTACTCGGGCTCCCCGAAGAAGTCGCCCGCGCCCTGCTGTTCGAACGCCGTGATCGCCCGCAGGATCACTCCGGCCGTCGCCGTCGACAGCCCGCCGATGCCCTTCAGCTCCGGCTTCCCGGTGTCGGAGACGAGGAACGCGACCACGGCCCGCAGATCCTTCAGATCCACCAGCTCCAGGCCCTTGGTGTCGGCGTAGTGGAAGATCAGGCCGAGCGACTGCTCCTGCGTCTGGTTGAGCTCCAGCACCTTGGAGAGCAGCACGGGGCCGAAGTCGGTGACGGTGGCCCGGACCGGGATGCCGTGCCCGATGCCGCCCAGCGCGTAGAACTCGCAGGGGAAGCCCGCCGCCTGCCACTGCTGGCCCACCTGCCCAGCCCGCGCGGTGGTCTTCTCCCCGCGCTGCCCTGGCGCGGAGATGCCCGAGACATCGCCCTTGACGTCGGCGAGGAAGACGGGAACGCCGTTCGCCGACAGCTGCTCCGCGATCAGCTGGAGCGTCTTGGTCTTGCCGGTGCCGGTCGCCCCGGCGACCAGACCATGGCGGTTGAGCATGCCGAGCGGGATCCTGATCCGCGCCTGCGGGAAGCACTGTCCGTCCCAGAGCAGGGCGCCCAGGTCGAGGGCGGGTCCCGGGAAGGCGTAACCGGCGGCGATCTCCCCGGCCTCGGGGGACAGCGTTCCAGCCCCGGAGGGGCCAGGGGACGGCGGCGGCTGGTCGGACTCAGTCATGACACGGCCCCTACTTTCCCGGTTTGATCGGCTTTCGCGGGGTTTTGACCAGCATCGCACCGGCGCCGCCTGGCTGCGCCGACCGCCGCTTGCCCGGTAGGCTTTCCGTGTGATCTTCAAGCGCATCGGTAACGGGCGGCCGTATCCCGACCACGGCCGGGAAAGCACCCGGCAGTGGGCGGATGTCGCGCCGCGCCCGGTCCGCCTCGATCAGCTCGTGACCACCAAGGGCCAGCTGGATCTCGAGACCCTGCTCGCCGAGGACTCCACGTTCTACGGCGACCTCTTCGCCCATGTCGTGAAGTGGCAGGGCGATCTGTATCTCGAGGACGGACTGCATCGCGCCGTGCGCGCCGCGCTCCAGCAGCGCCAGGTGCTGCACGCGCGGGTGCTCGAAATGGACTGAGGGCCGGGCCTGCCGCCGCGGGGTGCCGTTTCACGACCCGTACGGCGGAGCTTCCCGTCCATACGGACGCAGCGGGATGATCGTTAAGTAGGCATAGCCCCGGGACCGCATTACGCTGCGCCCATGAGCATGCTCACTCCCCCCGGCATGGGCGGAAAGTACCGCATTACGGGCAATGCCTATCCGCGCATGCGCCGCCCTCGTCGCCGCCGCAGGATCGTGCTCGCAGTCGTCGCCGCCGTGGCCGTCCTCGGCGTGGGTGGCTGGGGAACGCTGCAGCTCATCGACGTCTTCTCGGGCGACGGCACGAAGACCACGGCGAAGAGCCGCGCCACGGCCGCCTGCAGGCCACAGCCCGCCCCCTCCGCCGCCCCGGCGCCGCCGAAGCCCGGCCAGATCACGGTGAACGTCTACAACGCCACCCCGCGCAGCGGCCTCGCCAAGGCCACCGCCGACGAGCTGCAGAAACGCGGCTTCACCATCGGCAAGGTGGGCAACGCCCCGGCGGCCTACGACAAGAAGGTCCCCGGCGCCGCACTGCTGCTGGGGGCGCCGACCGCGTACGACGGACCCTTCCGGGTGCTCGGTACGCAGCTGGCCGGGGCTCAGCCGAAGGCCGACGCCCGTACGACCACGGACGTCGACCTGATCATCGGCACCGCCTTCAAGACGCTCAACACCAAGCCGGTCGCCGACAAGGCACTGGTCGCCCTGACGAAGCCCGCGACGGTCCCGGGGAAGTGCTGAGCCGATGCTGCCCGGCAGGCGCCCGCTGAGCGCGCCTGCCGAACGCGGCTGACGAGCGCGGCTACTCCGCCGCGCCGTACATCCGGTCGCCCGCGTCTCCCAGGCCCGGGACGATGTAGCCCTGCTCGTTGAGCCGCTCGTCGACCGAGGCCGTCACGACCGTCACCGGCGTGCCCGCGAGGTCGCGCTCCATCAGCTCGACACCCTCCGGCGCCGCCAGCAGCACCACCGCGGTCACGTCGTCCGCGCCGCGCTTGATCAGCTCCTGGATCGCCGCGACCAGCGTGCCGCCCGTGGCGAGCATCGGGTCGAGGACGTACACCTGGCGGCCCGAGAGGTCCTCCGGCATGCGCGTCGCGTACGTCGACGCCTCCAGGGTCTCCTCGTTGCGGATCATGCCGAGGAAGCCCACCTCGGCGGTCGGCAGCAGCCGCACCATGCCGTCGAGCATGCCGAGACCGGCCCGCAGGATCGGCACGACGAGGGGGCGCGGCCGGGAGAGCTTGACGCCCGTGGTCCGCGCCACCGGTGTCTGGATGTCGATCTGCTCGGTGCGCACGTCGCGCGTGGCCTCGTACGCGAGCAGCGTCACCAGTTCGTCGGCGAGGCGCCGGAAGGTGGGGGAATCGGTGCGCTGGTCGCGCAGGGTGGTGAGCTTGTGCGCCACCAGAGGGTGGTCGACGACGTGGATCCGCATGGACCCAACAGTAGCCGGGGCCGGCATCGGAACGCCCCGGGGAGGGAAGGTGGGACATAGCCTTCCAGCGCCTAGGTGGTGTGCCGATGCCCGAGCGGGAACAGCAGGACCAGGAGCAGCGGCGGGAACCGGAGGAGGATCCGGTGAGCGACGCGGAGCGCAGGCGCCGGCGCGCCCAGTTCCTCCGCGAACTGCACGAGGCGAAGGCCCTGCGTGACCGCGTCCAGCCCCGCCGGGCCCGTGCGGCCCGGATGCGCCAGGTGATGCGTATGCGTTCCTTTCGCTGGTGAGCCTCGGTGTGCCCCCGATGGACCCGCACGGCGCATTCGGTGAGCCCTCTCACTGAACGCGTGCACGACGCAACGCCGGAAGACCTCTCGCGAAGCCGCTGTTTCTGCCACGATTCCGAGTGGGCGGGGCACGAGCAGCGCACCGCCGGTCGTCACAACTCACAACTCTGATCAGTGGGAGAGTCACGGTGTACTTCGCCGCACTGCTCGCGCGCACCGAAGACGGGTGGGAAGCGAGCGACACAGAGCTCGACGATGTGGAGACCCTGTCGGATCTGACCGACTTGGCCCGCGAGGCCTCGGTGAGCGAGGACACGGTGCTCGTCTTCATCGAGCAGGAAGACGCATGGTTCGGCATCGTCCGGGTGGACGGCGAGGAAGATCCTCGCATCTGGGTCTCGGACGCCGCCTCGGCAGCCCGCTCCTCCTACGGAGCGATGCTCACGGATGAGCTGATCGGCAAGGACGAGGAGGAGGACGACGAACTGGACTCGCTCAACCTCGACGGCACGGAGGACGGCGAGCCCGAGTCCGAGGACGACTCGGCCGAGGAGTCGGACGCGGTCCCGGCGGGGCCGCTCGGCGACTCCGATCTGCTCGCGGACCTCGGAATGTCCGCGAGGCAGCTGAGCGCGCTCAGCACGGACGCGCTGACCGAGATCGCCGACACGCTCGGCGCCTCCGAGATCCTGGAGGCCGTCCGCTAGTGACGGACCCGAAGGACCCGCACGACCCGCAGGACCCGGTGCGGGCGCCGTGGGAGGCGTCCATGCGACTCGCGCTCGACGAGGCCGCGCGTGCGCCGCTGGCCGAGGACGTCCCGGTCGGCGCCGTCGTGCTGGCCGAGGACGGCACGGTCCTGGCGACCGGCCACAACGAACGCGAGCTGACGGGTGACCCGACCGCGCACGCGGAGGTGCTCGCACTGCGCCGGGCGGCCGCCGAGCGTGGCAGCTGGCGGCTGACCGGCTGCACGCTCGTCGTCACGCTGGAGCCGTGCACGATGTGCGCGGGCGCGCTGGTGCTGTCCCGGGTGGACCGGGTGGTCTACGGGGCGCGGGACGAGAAGGCGGGTGCCGCCGGCTCGCTCTGGGACGTCGTGCGCGACCGGCGGCTCAACCACCGGCCGGAGGTGATCCACGGGGTGCTGGAGGCGCAGTGCGCGGAGCAGCTGACCGCGTTCTTCCGCGGCCCCCGTGACGGTGTCGTGGACGAGGCGCGGGACGGCCTCGCGGACCGCTGATCGATACCGATTTCAGAGCACGGCCCACCTTGGGCTAAGCTCTCTCCCGGTAGCGTGTCCGAGCGGCCGAAGGAGCTCGCCTCGAAAGCGAGTGTGGCGCAAGTCACCGAGGGTTCAAATCCCTCCGCTACCGCTCTTATGAAGGGCCCCGGTGCTGACTCAAGCCCGGGGTCCTTCATCATGTACGCGTGCGCCCCCGCGCGCGGGCGCGTCCGGACGCGGTCGCATCCGGCCGCGGGTGTGGCGCACGCATGAGGAAGCCCCGGCCGTTCGGGGGATCGGGCCGGGGCTTCCGCTCTGGTCGGGGGAAGCGGCATTCGGGGGGACTCGCCGCTTCCCCCGATGAGACCGGCCCACAAGTCCAGCGCCGTACCGGGGGAAGCACACGGCGCGGAACCCCGCAGTGGGGCACGGTTCCTCACCCATCGGATTCCTGCCAGATCCTCCGGGTTCACCCTCAATACTGCTGGTGGGGAAGGCTGGTACGGCCAGGCGAAGGACCCCGATCTCAGGGTCCTTGGTCCCTAAACGCTCGGCTAGACTCACGCGTCCGCACAGGGGTCGCACGGGAGGCAGGACTGATGGTGCAAACGAAGAAGATCGCTCTCTATGTGGTCGTCGTCTTCGTGCTGTACACGATCATCACGTCCCCGGCCCGGGCGGCCGACCTCGTCCAGGTGGGCTTCGAGGGCATATCGAGCGCCGCGCAGGGTGTCGGCGAGTTCATGACCGAGCTCATCAACTAGGCCGCCACCCCTCCGAGGCCGACCGCGACACCCCGCGACCCTCGGACGGCCGCCGGGCAGTGGCGTGAGATCGCCGGCCGGGCGATCACCGACTACGACAACCGAACCGCCGGCTCACCCCTGGCTTCCCGGGCTCCCACCGTAAAGGTGCGGGGCCTTTTGTTACTTCTGCACCAACTTGCCCTCAACACGGCGTTATGGGGTGCTTGAACACAGCGGACATGTCTTGTGATGCTATGACCGCTTTTTGATGGATGAGTTGACCCGTCGTTGACCACTGACGTTGACCGCTCACGTTGACCACTGACGTTGACCGCCGACGTTGACCACTGTTCGACCGCGAAGGGGTGGCGTGACCGTGCCGGCCAGTACTGCGCCTCAAGTGCCGCCCCAGAACGAGAGCGAGGGCAGGGCCAAACCCCAGAGCCGGGGCGCGGACACCAGGGCGCTGACCCAGGTGCTGTTCGCCCAGCTCAAGGACCTGGAGCCGGGCACCCCCGAGCACACCCGGGTGCGGGCCGCGCTGATCGAGGCCAACCTGCCGCTGGTGCGGTACGCGGCGGCGCGCTTCCGCAGCCGCAACGAGCCGATGGAGGACGTGGTCCAGGTCGGCACGATCGGCCTGATCAATGCGATCGACCGCTTCGACCCGGAGCGCGGGGTGCAGTTCCCGACGTTCGCCATGCCGACCGTGGTTGGCGAGATCAAACGTTACTTCCGGGACAACGTACGGACCGTGCACGTACCCCGCCGACTGCACGAGCTGTGGGTGCAGGTCAACGGCGCGACCGAGGACCTGACCACGGCGCACGGCCGGTCCCCCACCACCGCCGAGATCGCGGAACGGCTGAAGATCTCCGAGGAGGAGGTCCTCGCCTGCATCGAGGCGGGGCGGTCGTACCACGCGACCTCACTGGAGGCCGCGCAGGAGGGTGACGGGCTGCCCGGCCTGCTCGACCGGCTCGGCTACGAGGACCCGGCGCTGGCCGGAGTCGAGCACCGCGACCTCGTACGCCATCTCCTCGTACAGTTGCCCGAACGGGAGCAGCGGATCCTTCTGCTGCGCTACTACAGCAATCTGACGCAGTCCCAGATCAGCGCGGAGCTGGGGGTGTCGCAGATGCATGTGTCAAGGCTCCTCGCCCGTAGCTTCGCACGATTGAGATCCGCAAACAGGATCGAGGCGTAACCGAAACGGGTAGACCCCTTTCGGCCCATTTCGAGGCGCACGAAAGCCACAAACCCCCTTTTTCCTGCGGTGATCTGACGCTCCGTTGTCGACATGTCACTACAGCGTGTTGCCGACATGTGACATTCTGCGGGAACCGCGTTTGCCGCGGGCCTGCCTCCGGTATTCAGGTGGAGGCTGCGTTCCACCGATGGTCGCGGCCCACGCGACCGTCCGCGACCTCCAGGGGGTGGCATGTCCGCAGAACAGGGCAGCTCGAAGGTGCTCACGCTCACGCAGAGCGCTCCCTCGCCCGACGCGCCCCCGGCGCCCGAGCCGATGTCCGCGCCGGAGCCGGCGCCCGCCGCCATGGACGCACCCGTGGCCATGGACGCACCCATGCCGGTGGACGCGCCGGGAGCCATCGACACCCGCACGCTCTCGCGCTCGCTCTTCCTGCGACTGGCCGCCCTCGACGAGGACAGCCCGGAGCGTACGTATGTACGCGACACCCTGATCGAGCTCAACCTGCCGCTGGTGCGGTACGCGGCGGCCCGCTTCCGCAGCCGCAACGAGCCGATGGAGGACATCGTCCAGGTCGGCACGATCGGCCTCATCAAGGCGATCGACCGCTTCGACTGCGAACGCGGCGTGGAGTTCCCGACGTTCGCCATGCCGACCGTCGTCGGCGAGATCAAGCGCTTCTTCCGTGACACGAGCTGGTCGGTGCGGGTGCCGCGCCGGCTGCAGGAGCTGCGCCTCGCGCTGACGAAGGCGAGCGACGAGCTGGCCCAGAAGCTGGACCGCTCGCCGACGGTGCCCGAACTCGCGGCGGTGCTGGGCGTGTCGGAGGAGGACGTGGTCGACGGCCTCGCCGTCGGCAACGCGTACACCGCGTCCTCGCTGGACTCGCCCTCCCCCGAGGACGACGGCGGCGAGGGTTCGCTCGCGGACCGCCTCGGATACGAGGACAGCGCGCTGGAGGGCGTCGAGTACCGCGAGTCCCTCAAGCCGCTCCTGGCCAAGCTCCCGCCGCGCGAGCGCCAGATCATCATGCTGCGGTTCTTCGCGAACATGACGCAGTCGCAGATCGGCGAGGAGGTCGGCATCTCCCAGATGCACGTCTCCCGCCTGCTGACGCGCACGCTGGCGCAGCTGCGCGAGGGCCTCATCGCGGACTGAGCGACCGCGACTTGCGGTGGGGGCCCACGGCCCCCACTCCCCACCGACGGGGTGCCTGACACGTCGTCGGCGGGGGGTTCCTCATTGACGAAGCGTCAGGGACACTGGCGCGATGCGACGTCGACGGGTCGGGTACGGGCTTGCGGGGGTCGCGCTCTGCCTCGGCGGGGTGCTCGCCGCCAGCGGTGGCGACGGCCAGGGTGACGGATACGCCGCGGTCGGTGCGGCGGGCGGTGAGGGCCGACCCGAAGGGGTCGTGCCACCGTCCGGGAAGGTCGTGCTCGTACCGCTCGACGGGGCGGCAACCGGCACTGGCACCGGCGCGACGACGGGACCGAGCGCGAGCACGGACGCGGGCTCGAACGCGGGTGGTGGCGCGGGTACGGATACGAGCACGGGCGCTGGAGCGGGTGCGGGGACGCCGGCCGCACCGGGTACGCCGGGTGCTTCCCCAGCGCCGCCGGGGACACCAGGGACGCCAGGAACTCAGACCCCCGTACCGCCGACGCCGGGCGGGAGCGAGCCCGCACCGCCGGCCCCGGCCCCGCCGACGGCCACGCCGCCGCCAGGACCGGCCGTCTTGGTGGTCGCGGAGGTGCGGCGCGCGCCCGCGGACAAGCGGTGGTGCGAGAACGTCACCGTGGAGTTCCGCAACACCGGTGGCTCATCGGTGCGTTCCGGCACCGTCGCCTTCGGCACGCACATCATCGGCGCGCTCGGGATCGACTGGGCGACGATCGACTCCGCCCAGCCGCTGCCCGTGCCCATCGCCGCCGGAGCGGCGAGGACGACGACGTACACGGTGTGCGTGGACTCCTGGCGCGTGCCCCTGGGCATGCGCATCGAGACCCAGGACGTCCGCGCGGAGCATCCGTCCTAGGGGTTCGTCCTACGGCCTGTCCTGAGGACGCGGCCTCAGCCGAGCGCGAGCCAGACGACCGCGCCGACGATCGCGAGGGCCGCCACGACTCCGACGATCAGGCCGACCCGCGGCCCGGACTGCGCGGGCGCCGAAGCAGCGCGGCTTCCTTGCTGCGGACCACCCTCGTCGACGAAGGCGCGGAACATCTGCGTACTGCCCGCGGGGTCGTAGTTGCCCTCGGGACCCTGGGGGGCTTGGGGGTTGTGTGCCATGGAGCAGGACCTTAGCGAACCCGGGTGACCCGCCCAACCCCCGGTCCGATGCCATCGCGACATGCCCGCAACATATCCGCACCATGCCTCGCATATGCAAATCCTTTTGCCTTCCTTTACCCCCCATGGCCCCTTTTAGTTTGCCTGCAGCAACCAACCGCTTCTATGGTTGCCCTAAGCAACAAGATGGGGGTGCGTCCATGGCCGAGCGAAGCCAGTACGAGGAGCTGGCCCGGCAGATCAGCACGATGGGCGCGGTGAAACGGGGCCTCTCACGCCTGCTCCCCGCCGAGTGCCCGTCCGGATCAGCGGCCGTGCTCTCCCTCCTCCACAGGTACGGAGAGATGCGGATGAGCAGGCTCGCCGAGCTCCTCGCCGTCGACATGTCGGTCACCAGCCGACATGTGGCGCACGTCGCCGACCGCGGCTGGATCGAACGGTCACCCGACCCGGACGACCGTCGCTCCCGCATCCTGCGCCTCACCCCCTCGGGTGAGGCGCAGGTCGACGAGCTCGGCCGGCGCACCGCCGACATGTTCGCCCACCACCTCAAGGACTGGACCGACGACGACGTCGGACAGCTGAACGCGCTGCTGGCCCGCCTCCGCGACTCCGTCGGAGACTGCCGGATCGCCCGCACCTACCCGTAAAAGACAAGGAAGTACATGGCTACGACCACACCGACCGGTGTGCGGGGCGGCCACGCCAAGCATGGGGGGACCACAGCCTCCGAAAGCGGCGCGCCGATGACGCACCGGCAGATCATGGAGGCGCTGTCCGGGCTGCTGCTCGGCATGTTCGTCGCCATCCTGTCCTCGACGATCGTCTCCAACGCCCTGCCGGAGATCATCACCGACCTCGACGGCGGCCAGTCCGCCTACACCTGGGTGGTCACGGCCGCCCTGCTGTCGATGACCGCGACCACCCCGCTGTGGGGCAAGCTCGCCGACCTCTTCAGCAAGAAGCTGCTCGTCCAGATAGCCCTGGTCATCTATGTGGCGGGCTCCGTGGTCGCCGGACTGTCCCAGAACACCGGCATGCTCATCGCCTGCCGTGTCGTCCAGGGCATCGGCGTCGGCGGTCTCACCGCCCTCGCGCAGGTCATCATGGCCGCGATGATCGCGCCGCGGGAGCGCGGCCGGTACAGCGGCTATCTCGGTGCGACGTTCGCCGTCGCAACGGTCGGCGGTCCCCTGCTCGGCGGTGTCATCACCGACACCGAGTGGCTCGGCTGGCGCTGGTGCTTCTACGTCGGCGTGCCCTTCGCCCTCATCGCGCTGCTCGTGCTGCAGAAGACGCTGAAGCTCCCGGTCGTGAAGCGGCAGGTCAGGATCGACTGGGCGGGCGCCCTCTTCATCAGCGCCGCCGTCTCGCTGCTGCTGCTCTGGGTGACCTTCGCCGGCGACAAGTACGCCTGGCTGTCCTGGCAGACGTACGCCATGACGGGTGGCGCCGTCGCCCTGGGCGTGATCTTCCTGATCATCGAGGCCAAGGCGAGCGAACCGATCATCCCGCTGCGGCTGTTCCGCAACCGCACCATCACTCTCGCCTCGCTGGCCTCGCTCTTCGTGGGCGTCGCGATGTTCGCCGGCACGGTCTTCTTCAGCCAGTACTTCCAGCTGGCCCGGGGCGAGTCGCCGACGATGTCCGGCGTCATGACCATCCCGATGATCGGTGGCCTCTTCGTCTCCTCGACGGTCAGCGGCATGGTCATCACCAAGACCGGCAAGTGGAAGGCCTGGCTGGTCAGCGGTGGCGTCCTGGTCACCGGCGGCCTCGGTCTGCTGGGCATGATCCGCTACGACACCGAGTACTGGCGCATCGCCGTCTTCATGGCCGTCATGGGTCTCGGCCTCGGCATGATGATGCAGAACCTCGTGCTGTGCACCCAGAACCAGGTGGCCCCGAAGGACCTGGGCTCCGCCTCGTCGATCGTGACCTTCTTCCGGTCGCTGGGCGGTGCGATCGGCGTCTCGGCGCTCGGCGCCGTGCTCGGCAACCGCGTCACCCACTACGTCCAGGACGGGCTCGCCGAACTCGGACCGCGGGGCGCGGCGATGGGCCACGGCGGTACGGGCGGTGGCGGCATCCCCGACCTGGACGCGCTGCCCGCGCCGGTCCGCACGGTCATCGAGAGCGCGTACGGACACGGTGTCGCCGATGTGTTCCTCTACTCCGCGCCGTTCGCGCTGCTGGCCTTCCTGGTGACGCTGTTCATCAAGGAGGTGGCGCTGAAGAGCGCGTCGTCGGCGGCTCCGGATGCCGCCTCCGCCGAGGGCCGCGAGTCCGCGGACACCAGGTCCGTGGACGCCGGGTCGGAGGAATCCAGGGCAGAGGAATTCGCCGGGGAAGCCGGGTCCGGGGAAACCGGGTCCGGGGAAACCGGGTCCGGGGAAACCGGTGCCACCAGCGGCACCGCCGTACGCGGTGTGGTCCACAGCTCCGAGGGCACGCCTGTCGGACGGGCCGCCGTCACGCTGATCTCGCCGGCCGGGCGCCAGCTGGGCCGTGCCGTGGCCCAGCCGGACGGCTCGTACACCCTGGACGCGCCGGGCGCGGGTTCGTACGTACTGATCGCCTCCGCCGACGGCTTCCAGCCGCAGGCGTGCACGGTCGTCGTCGGCGACGAGCCGGTGGCGTACGACATCCTCCTCGCCGGGACGAGCGGGCTGACCGGCTCCGTGGTCGCGGCCGACGGCGGCGCCCCGGTCGACGGCGCGATGGTCATCGTCACCGATGTCCGCGGCGACGTGCTGGCGGCCGGGAAGTCCGGGCCCGACGGCGGCTTCGCCTTCACCGAGCTGGTGCCGGGCGCCGTGACCGTCGCGGTGAACGCGACCGGATTCCGCCCGCTGGCCCTTCCCGTGGAGATCGGCGGCCAGGGCGCGACCCGGATCGAGGCCGCCCTGCAGGCCGGGGCCGTGGTCCAGGGCACCGTACGCGCCGGTGCCGCACGGCGGCCACTGATCGACGCGCGGGTGACCCTGATCGACGCGGCGGGCAACGTGGTCGCCACCGCGACGACCGGCGAGGACGGCGCGTACGCCTTCGCCGATCTGAACGCGGGCGACTACACGGTCATCGCGACCGGCTATCCGCCGGTGGCCGGCACGCTCTCGGTGGCCGGTCGCGGAGTGGACGGCCACGACATCGAACTCGCCCACGCGGGCGAGTGATTCGACCCCCGGGCGGCGTTCTCGAGCGGAGGCGCCGCCCGGGGCCGGGGCGGCAGGCAGGGGACGGCCTGCCGCCCCGGCGACTTTCCGGCAAGGAGACGTGAAACGGGATGGGACTGCACGCACAGGTACGGACACGGGACGGCTGGGCGGTCCGGCACGCGGTGGTGACCGTGACGGACATGGCCGGTACGCAGGTGCTGCGGACCGAGGCCGACGCCCACGGGGCCGTACGCGCGGACACGACGCTGGCGCCCGGCCCGCACACCGTGATCGTCACGGCGCTCGGCTACGCCCCGCAGGCCTCGACCGCGCTGGTCACGGCGAGCGGCCGGGCCGAGGTCGGCACGGTGACGCTGACCCGGCAGGGCGGGACCGACCTTCCCCCGCCGGGCGACTGGTCGCTGGACCCCGCGCACTCCTCGGTGGGCGCGGTCGCCCGGCATCTGGGGATCTCCAGCGTGCACGGGCGGTTCACGGAGTTCGGCGGCCGGATCGCGATCGCCGAGGACGTCTCCCGCTCCCGGGTGGACGCGGTGATCGGCGCGGCGTCGATCGACACGGGCAACGGGACGCGGGACACACACCTCAGGTCCCCGGACTTCCTCGACGTGGAACGCTTCCCGGAGATCACCTATCGCAGCCACGGGCTGTCGGCGGCCCCCGGCCAGGACCGCTGGACCGTGCACGGGCTGCTGTCGCTGCACGGCGTCGAGCGCGAGGTGGACCTGTCGCTGTCGTACCTCGGCACCGGCCCTGACCCGTGGGGCGGACTCCGGGCGGCCTTCCACGCCACCGCCGAGCTGCGCCGCGAGGACTTCGCGATGACGTACAACCAGGTCGTACAGGCGGGGATCTCGGCCATCGGGACGACACTGAAGGTGGAGCTCGACATCCAGGCGGTCAGGAGCGAGACCCTGCCCTAGGGTGCGGGTATGGCTGCCGACATCGCGAGCAACACCCGTGTGGACCTGGACCAGTTGCTGGAGTTCGTACGCCCCCGTCACCGCGCCGTCCTGCTGACCCGCCGCGCCGACGGGACCCCGCAGGGCTCCCCGCTGACCTGCGGCGTCGACGACTCGGGCCGGATCGTCGTCTCGACCTACCCCGAGCGCGCGAAGACGCGGAACGCCAAGCGGGACGAACGGGTCGCCCTCATCGTGCTGAGCGACGACTGGAACGGGCCGTGGGTGCAGATCGACGGTACGGCGGAGGTCATCGACGCGCCGGAGTCGGTGGAGCCGCTCGTGGAGTACTACCGCAACATCGCGGGTGAGCATCCGGACTGGGACGAGTACCGCCAGGCGATGATCAAGCAGGGCAAGTCCATCATCCGCGTCACTCCGGTGCGGTGGGGGCCGGTGGCGACGGGCGGCTTCCCGGCACGGTCGGCTCCGCAGGCGTGAGACCTCGGGAGGCGTGGGGCCTCCGTGGCACTCCGGAGGCGCGTGAGACCTCCGGAGGCGAGTGAGGGCTCCGGGCCTTTCCCCTGAACGCCCCTACGCCCTCGACACCATCGTTTCGATGCCCGCGATCACCAGCTCCAACGCGTACTCGAAGTCCCGGTCGAGCATCTCCTCGACCGTGCCCCCGCCCCGCGCCTCGATGACCTTCTCCGCGTCCTCGAGCATGTCCGAGAGCTCCGGCATGCTCCGGGTCGCGCCCATGGCCTCCGCGTAGAACGCGTCCAGCGTCATCCCGGCGTCGGCGCAGCGCCTCTTGACGTGGCCCTCGACGGTGCCGAGGCCGTACACGAACTGGAAGACCGCGGCCATCCCGGCCGCCTGCCGGTTCAGCGGCAGTCCCGTCTCGCCGATGAGCCGCTGCACGGTCCGTACGAAGGCCAGCGCGTTCGGGCCGATGTTCAGATACGTGCCGATCAGCGCGGAGACCCAGGGGTGGGCGACCAGCAACTTGCGGTACTCGACGGCGAGTTCGCGGATCTGCTCGCGCCAGTCCGCGCCCTCCCGCGCCGGGTCGGGCAGCCGGATCTCGCCGTGGACGGAGTCGAGGCCCAGCTCCAGCAGGTCGTCCTTGGTGTCGACGTACCAGTAGACGGACATCGCCGTGACACCCATCTCCGCGGCGAGCCGGCGCATCGAGAACTTCGCCAGGCCCTCCGCGTCGAGCAGCCGTACCGTCACCGCGACGATCCTGTCCCGGTCGAGCCCCGAGGGCTGCTCGGCCTTGCGACCGCGGGCGGCCCTGCCCTCCAGCCAGACGCTCGCCACCGCCGGTCGCTTCGCGCGGTCGGCTGCCGACACCATGGCGTACCCTCCTCGTTCTGCCGGGCGGTCCGCCCGGTTCAGATGCTATGCCGCCGAGCCGGCACCGCGGATGGCCGCCGTTGCCTCGTGCGCTGTATGGCTATTTCGCTGCGGTGAGGTCGTAGAGCGTGGTGCCGTCCACAGTGACCTTCGTGAAGTTCTCTTCGACCCACGTGGAGATCTCGCTGCTGGTGCCACCGCCGGGGCCACCGCCCCGGCCACCGTCCTGGCCACCGCTCGCGACGAGGTAGTGGATCTTCCCGGCGGCGACGTACTGCTTGAACCGGGCGAGAGTCGGGGACGGGTCGCTGCCGTTGAAGCCGCCGATCGCCATGACCGGCAGCTCGGTGGCGAGCTGGTGACCGGCCGCGTTCTGGGAGCCGACGGCCGCGGCGGCCCAGGTGTAGTCGGAGGCGTTCTGCTTCAGCCTGGCCGTGACGGCGGAGCTGACGTCCGCGCCGTTGAGGAGGCCGCCCATGCCGGCACCTCCGGCACCACCGGGCCGTTCACCCTGGCCAGGCATCCGGCCCTGTCCCTGACCCTGACCCATGCCGGGGAGCTGCCCGCCCTGGCCCTGGCCAGGCATCTGACCAGGCATCTGACCAGGCATCCGGCCCTGGCCGACGGTCGTTCCGGGTGGTGTCATCCGTGTCCCGCCACCGTCACCACCTCGGCCACCGGGACCGCCCGGGCCGCCGCCGGGACCGCCGCGCATCGAGGCGGGCCCCGCCGTCACGATCGAGCCCTGATGGCCGGTGTCCAGCGTGGACAGCGTGTAGGCCACCGGACCGGCGAGCGATGCCGCGAGACCGAGACCCGCCGCCGCCAGCGACAGCCGCCGCCCGAGCCGCCCCGCGAACAGCATCGCCGCCGCGGCCACCAGCCCGCCGGCGAGCACCGTCGTACGCAGCCACGGCACGAAGTCCTCGGTACGGCCCAGCAGTTCGTACGCCCAGACCACCGTCACCGCCGCCGTACCGGCCAGTGCGGCGCGCGCCGCGAACTGCGCGCGCTCCTCCCACAGCACGGTGGTGCCCATCCCGACGAGTGCCGCGACGTACGGAGCCAGCGCGACCGTGTAGTACTCGTGGAAGATCCCGGCCATGAAGCTGAAGACCGCGAGGGTCGTCAGCAGCGAACCGCCCCAGACGAGGAACGCGGCCCTCGCGGTGTCGGTCCTCCCGCTGCGCCAGGTCACGACGAGGCCCGCGACCAGCAGGATCAGCGCGGCCGGCAGCAGCCACGAGATCTGGCCGCCGATGCTGTCGTTGAACATCCGCCCGATGCCGGTCTCGCCCCATCCGCCGCCCTGACGGCCACCACCCCCGCCGCCGCCTCCCACGCTCCCGGTCTCGTTGCCGTTGATGCGGCCGAGACCGTTGTAGCCGAAGGTCAGCTCGAGGAAGCTGTTGTTCTGCGAGCCGCCGATGTACGGGCGCGAGGACGCGGGCCACAGTTCGACGATCGCGACCCACCAACCGCCGGACACGACCAACGCCACTCCCGCGAGGGCGAGTTGTCCGAGCCGGCGCCGCAGGGTCGTGGGGGCGCACACCGCGTACACGAGCGCGAGCGGCGGCAGGATCAGAAACGCCTGCAGGGTCTTGGTGAGAAACGCGAACCCGACCGCGACGCCCGCCCACACGAGCCACTTCGTCCGCGCGTCTTCGAGGGCGCGGAGCACAGAGTGGACGGTGACGGTCATCAGCAGCGCGAGCAGCGCGTCCGGATTGTTGAACCGGAACATCAGCGCGGCGACCGGGGTGAGTGCCAGCACCGCACCCGCGATCAGTCCGGCGGCCGCGCTGAAGCGCCTGCGCACGGCCGCGTACACGACGCCGACCGCCGCCACGCCCATCAGGACCTCGGGCAGCAGGATCTGCCACGAGCCGAGTCCGAACAGCCGCACCGACAGCGCCATCGGCCAGAGCGCGGCGGGCGGCTTGTCGACGGTGATGGAGTTCGCGGCGTCGGACGAGCCGAAGAAGAAGGCCTTCCAGCTCTCGCTGCCGGCTTGAACGGCAGCGGAGTAGAAGGAGTTGGCGTAGCCGGAGGCGCTGAGGTTGTACAGGTACAGCACCGCGGTGAGCAGGAGCAGCGCGAGCAGGGCGGGGCGCGCCCAGACGGGGTCCTCGGCCCGGCCCCGCCACAGACGGGCGGCCGCCCCGCGCGGCGGGACGCCGGTGGTGCCGGGCGCCGCCCCGGAAGCGGGCAGCTCTCCGTCGTTCCGCAGCCCTCTGTCGTTCCGCAGCTCTCCGTCGTGCTGGTCGTGCGGTGTCGTCGTCATCGTCGGGTCCCCGTGGTCGAAGTGTTGGTGCCGTCGCCGTACGCAGGGCCTGCGGCCGGCGCGGCCGAAGCGGCCGGGCCGTGCGGCGCCGTGAGGGTGTCGCCGCGGCGGTCCGGGAAGACCCACGCGCGGAAGAGCAGGAAGCGGAGCACCGTCGCGGCGAGGTTGGCGACGATCAGGACCGCCAGCTCCGTGCCGTGGGACGGGCCGCCGGCCGCCGCGTCGAGTGCGGCCAGCGAACCGCTCGTCAGGGCGAGGCCGATCGCGAAGACCACCAGCCCCTGGGCCTGGTGGCGCATCACGCGCTCACGGCCGCGCACGCCGAACGTGAGCCGCCGGTTCGCCGCCGTGTTGGCGACGGCCGAGACCAGAAGCGCGGCCGCGTTCGCCGGCTGCGGACCGGCGCCGGTGCGGAAGAGGGAGTACAGCAGCAGATAGAAGAGCGTCGAGAGCGCGCCGACGACGCAGAAGCCGACCAACTGCCTGGTCAGCCCGCCCGGCACACCGCTGAGGCCCCGGTCCCTCGGGTCGTCGCCGAACGGCCGGGCGAGCCGGTCCAGCGGCAGCGCGCCGACGGCCAGCGCACACCCCACCCGCCAGACGCCCTTCAGGTCGTCGACGGCCGTCCGCACGAGGTGCACGGTGGAGTCGGGGTCGTCGACCCAGTCCACCGGGACCTCGTGGATCCGCAGCCCGGCCCGCTCGGCCAGCACCAGCAGCTCGGTGTCGAAGAACCAGCCGGTGTCCTCGACCATCGGCAGCAGCCGCTCGGCCACATCACGCCGTATCGCCTTGAACCCGCACTGGGCGTCGGAGAACCGCGCGGCGAGCGAGCCCCGCAGGATCAGGTTGTACGTACGCGAGATGAACTCCCGCTTCGCGCCCCGCACCACCCGCGACGACCGCGCGAGCCGCGAGCCGATCGCGAGGTCCGAGTGCCCGGAGATCAGCGGGGCGACCAGCGGCAGCAGCGCGTTGAGGTCGGTGGACAGGTCGACGTCCATGTACGCGAGGACGGGCGCGTCGGACGCCGCCCACACGGCCCGCAGCGCACGGCCGCGCCCCTTCTGCTCCAGCCGGTACGCCCGTACCCCGGGGAGCGACGCCTCCAGCGCGGCCGCCACCTGGGGCGTACGGTCGGTGGACGCGTTGTCCGCGACGGTGATCCGGAAGCCGTACGGGAAGGTGCGTGCGAGGTGGCTGTGGAGCCGCATGACGCACGGCTCCAGGTCCTTCTCCTCGTTGTAGACGGGAATGACCACGTCGAGTACGGGCGTGCCCCCCGGCCGCACGGGCAGATGCTCCCGCGCCGGCAAGGTGCCCGGTGCAATGTCGGTTCGCATGGCCCTGACTCTCGCCAGAGCCGCTGTCAAGGCAGTGTGGTGAGCCTGTGCGCCGACTGTGAGTCGTGTGCCGGGTCCGAATCGACTGCCGGCCGTGGGTCGTGCGCCGACCGTGGGTCGTGTGCCGGCTGTGAGTCGTGCCTCGGGTGGGCCAGAGGCAGCCGTACGGAGAAGACCGTGCGTCCCGGGGCGCTCTCGACGCCCACCGTCCCGCCGTGCGCGGCGACGACCGCCTGCACGATCGCGAGCCCGAGTCCGGTGCTCCCGGCGTGCCGTGAGCGTGAGGCGTCGCCTCGCGCGAAGCGTTCGAAGACACGCGGGAGCAGCGCCGCCGGGATGCCGGGCCCGTCGTCGCGGATCTCGATCGTGACGGCACCGCGCCGGTCGAGCGGCCGGACGCACGCGGTCACCGTGGTCCCGGGCGGCGTGTGCGTACGGGCGTTGGCCAGCAGATTGACCAGGACCTGCTGGAGCCGCGCAGGGTCGGCCCGTACCGTCGCGGGCTCGTCCGGCAGTTCCAGGCGCCAGGCGTGGTCAGGCCCCGCGGCCCGGGCGTCGCTCACGGCGTCCACGACCCGGGGGGACAGATCGGTGCTCTCGTACGACAGCGGCCGCCCGGCGTCGAGCCGGGCCAGCAGCAGCAGATCCTCCACCAGCCCCGTCATCCGGGTCGCCTCCGCCTCGATCCGGCCGAGTGCGTGCCGGGTGTCGGGGCCGGTCCGCTCCCGGCCGCGGCGCGTCAGCTCGGCGTAGCCGCGGATGGAGGCCAGTGGTGTACGCAGCTCATGGCTGGCGTCGGCGACGAACTGCCGTACCCGTGTCTCGCTCTCCTGGCGCGCGTCCAGAGCGGAGTGAACGTGGTCGAGCATCCGGTTGAGCGCCGCGCCGACCTGCCCGACCTCGTTGCGCGGATCCGCCTCCGCGTCCGGTACGCGCTCGTGCAGCGCCACCTCACCGCTGTGCAGGGGGAGTTCGGAGACCCGGGTGGCGGTCGCGGCGACGCGCCGCAGCGGTCGCAGGGCGACCCCGACGAGCGTCCCGCCCGCGAGTCCGGCGGCGATCAGCCCGGCGGCGGTCACCGAGATCTCGACGACCACGAGGGTGCCGATGGTGCTGTGCACCTCGGCGAGCGGTACGCCGACGAGGAACGCGCCGTTGCCGCCGGCCGTGTACTCGACGCGGTAGTCACCGAGCCCGGGCAGCTCCACACTGTGCGCCCGGTCGTCGCGCGGCACGGCGGCGAGCGCCGCCTTCTCCGCCTCCGACAGGGCCCGGTCGGTGACCCGCGGCCCCTCGTCCGTCGTTTCCTGCTGGGCGGAGACGAGCCCGTCCCCCAGGGAGCCGTCGGCCGCCACCTCCAGCCCGACCGTGCCGAGCGGTGCGCCGCCGCCGGTGACGAACCGCAGCGGCTCCACCTGCAACCGCGGTTCGCGCGGGGCGCCCGGTGGCGGACCCGCCGCCCGCAGCGCGATGCCGTGCAGCTGATCGTCCTTCTGCCCGTACAGATAGGTGCGCAGCGCCAGTGTGGTCACCGTGCCGATCACCGCCGCGACCACCGCGATCAGCGCGACCGCGGAGACGACCAGCCGGGCCCGCAGCGACCACCTTCCGCTCATGCCGCTCATTCACCCGGCTTGATCAGGTATCCCGCGCCGCGCCTGGTGTGGATCATCGGCGAGCGGCCCGCGTCGATCTTCCGCCGCAGATAGGAGATGTAGAGCTCGACGACATTGGCCTGGCCGCCGAAGTCGTACGACCAGACCCGGTCGAGGATCTGCGCCTTGCTGAGCACCCGCCGTGGATTGCGCATCAGATAGCGCAGCAGCTCGAACTCGGTCGCCGTGAGGTGGATCGACGTACCGCCGCGGGCCACCTCGTGGCTGTCCTCGTCAAGGGTCAGATCGCCGATGGCGAGCACCGATTCGCCGCGTGCGGCGGCCGCCGTACCGGACCGGCGGATCAGGCCGCGCAGCCGCGCGACGACCTCCTCCAGGCTGAACGGCTTGGTGACGTAGTCGTCGCCGCCCGCCGTGAGGCCGGCGATCCGGTCCTCGACGGCGTCCTTCGCCGTCAGGAACAGCACGGGCACGTCGGGCAGTTCACGGCGCAGCCTGCCGAGCACCGCCAGCCCGTCCATGTCGGGCAGCATCACGTCGAGGATCACGGCGTCGGGCCGGAAGGCGCGCGCCGCGCGCACGGCGCCCGCGCCGTCGCCCGCGCTGCGCACCTCCCACCCTTCATAGCGCAGCGCCATCGAGAGCAGCTCGGTCAGGGAGGTCTCGTCGTCCACGACGAGTACCCGGACGGGGCCGCCGTCCGGCCGCCGGAGATCGGTACGTCCCTGGGCTGAGATCGTCGTCATGGTGCCCACCCTGGGACCGTGCGGTGAGAGCCACCTTTCCCTTACCTGTGAATTCCCTGAGAACCGTCTCAGGAGGTCAGCGAGAAGAGCCGGGCCGCGTTCCCTTGACAGACCGCGCGCAGCCAGTCGTCCCCCAGCTCCAGCCGCTCCAGCGCCCGCAGCTGGTGCAGATACGGATACGGAATGTTCGGGAAGTCCGTCCCGAACAGCACCCGGTCCCCGAGCCCGGCCAGCCGCGCCCGCTCCTCCACCGGGAACGGGCTGAGCCGCTCGCTGAAGTCCGTGAACGCCATCGTCGTGTCCAGCCGCACCTCCTCGTACCGCTCCGCGAGGTCCAGGAAGTCCGTGTACTCCGGCATCCCCATGTGCGCGACGATCAGCGGCAACCGCGGATGGCGCGCGAGGAGCCGGCCGACCGGCTCCGGCCCGGTGTACTTGCCGGGCGCCGGTCCCGAGCCGCAGTGCATCACCACCGGGACGCCCGCCTCGGCGAGCAGCCCCCACACCGGGTCGAGCAGCGCGCCGTTGGGGTCGTACGCCCCGACCTGGACGTGCGACTTGACGACGCACGCGCCGCTCTCGAGCGCCCGGCGGACATAGTGCTCCACACCCTCCTCGGGAAAGAGCGTCGCCGTGTGCAGACAGCCGGGCGTACGGGCGGCGAAGTCCGCGGACCAGCCGTTGAGCCACTCGGCCATGCCCGCCTTGTGCGGGTACAACATCGAGGTGAAGTTCCGTACCCCGAACTCCCGGAGCAGCGCGACCCGCCGGTCCTCCTCCTCGCGGTAGGTGATCGGCCACTTCATGCCGGTCAGCGGCCCGGCGGCGTCGAAGTACGCCCACACCTTGTCGAGGACCCGCTCCGGCATGAAGTGCGTATGGACGTCGACGAGTCCCGGGAGCCCGAGCCGCTCCCAGAACGCCCGCACCTCCCGGGCCTCGGTGACGTACGCGGAAGCCGAACGTGAGGGGGCGGCGGGGCGGTTCGGTTCCGCCACGGGGTGATCGCTCATGCCGGCCACCCTCCGACGTGCGCCGATCAGCTGTCCAGGCCCCGGGTGCGGGAACCCGGACTCGGAAGAGCCCGTCCTGGACCCGGGACTCAGAAGAGTCCGTCCTGAACCCCCGACGGCAGTTCTTCGGCCGGGACGGTCAGCGGGGCACGCGGATCGGCGGCGACGAGCTCCCAGCCGGACAGCAGTCGGGTGTCCACCACCGTCACCCGCCCGTCACCGGTGCGCAGATGCAGATCGGGCCCGGCCGCGGCGACCAGCCGCCCGGCGACGGTCCCGCCGTCCACCAGCTCCCGCACCACACGCGAGGCGGCCGGCAGCACCGCCGGCCGGTCCAGCCCGAACACCCCTGCGTGGTCGACCGCCTCGAACGCGATCGGCTCCAGCGCCTCCGGCCATCCCGTGAGCGCCACGGCCCGCGCGTACAGCTCCGTGACCTCCGCCGCCCGATCGACCGCACGGTCCGCCAGCACCGCACGTACCGCCCGCTTCCGCGCGTACGGGATGCGGTCCGGCACCCCCAGCGCGGCCCGCAGCAACTCCTCCGTGCGCCGCGCCGCCATCAGCGGCCCGCGCCCCAGCCAGCCGAACACCACCGCCCCCTGCTCCAGCAGTCGCGCCGTGCCCCGTTCCTCGGCGGTGATCCCGACCTTCACCATCCCGGGCCCGAACCAGGCGAGATACACGCGGTACGTCCGGGGATCGTCGGCCACGGTGTCGGCGGCCACCGAGTGCACCCGGTCCAGCCGCGCGCACTCGGCACACAGCCCACCGGTACTCCGCCCGGACACCACGGCGCCGACCGGACACACGTTTCCCCGCGCCCCACCGCACCGCCGCTCCCCGACGGCCCGGAACCCGATCTCCTGCCCGTACCCGAGCCGGCTCTCCCGCAGCTCCGCCCCCCGCGCCCACCGGAGCACGGGAGCCCCCTGGACCCACCTCATCCCCCGGCACTGCCACCGGTCGCCGCCCATGCCGCGTACTCCTCAAGCGCGTCCAACGCAAGAGGCCCCCGGATCATCTCCGGGGGCCTCTCAGCTGTGCACTCGGCAGGATTCGAACCTGCAACCTTCTGATCCGTAGTCAGATGCTCTATCCGTTAAGCTACGAGTGCTTGGCGTTCCGGGCTTTTCTGCCCGGTCGGCGTTGCGGGAACAACATTACATGACCTGCGCCGCCAGGCGAAATCCATTACCCGCACCCCTTCTGACCTGCACAAACACCCGTACGGCCGTATGAGCGCCCGGCGCTGGCGAAGTGCCAAGGAGCGGCGGCGCAGGGGCGGCAGACGCAGCGGCGGGAACGACCGAAGCCCCGGCCGTCGGGCCGGGGCTTCGGTGATCGCGCGGAGGCGGAGGGATTTGAACCCTCGATGGGCTTTAAGACCCAAACCGCATTAGCAGTGCGGCGCCATAGACCGGACTAGGCGACGCCTCCAGCACACCCGCGCGGGCGCGAGTGGTGCGTGCAGATGATGACACAGCCGGGTGGGCTGTCACCAATCGCTCCCCACGGTACTAGGCGCCCGGGCTCCTGGGCAAAGAGCCTCTCGTCCCTCGTTCGCCCCGGTCGGCCCACCCCGGTTGCGCAACGGACGGGCGAGCGGAGCGTTAGAGATGCCGGGGCGCCGCCCCAAGATCCTTCGCTCTCCAGGAGTACGCATGCTGCGCCGCTTCGTCCTCATCGTCGCCGCGACCGCCACGGCCTCCGTCGCCGCGCTGACCGTCGCCGTTCCCACCGCGGGGGCGGCCCCCTCCGCACCGATCCCGCTGCCCCTGCTGGAGTCCGAACCCGGGGACCAGCTCACCGTGATCACCTCGGACACCGGGAACCCGGAGGCCAACGGCACCTACGAGCTGAAGTGCGGGCCGGCCGGCGGTACGCACCCCGAGGCGCAGGCCGCCTGCGACAAGCTGGCGGAGTTCGCCTCCGCGGAGGAGGACCCGTTCACGCCCGTCGACCAGGACCGCATGTGCACGATGCAGCACGGCGGCCCGGCCACGGCCCGGGTGACCGGCACCTGGCAGGGGCGGAGCATCGACGCCACGTTCGACCGCACCAACGGCTGCGAGATCAAGCGCTGGGAGACGCTGGAACCGGTCCTGCCGACCGCCCGCAACGAGGAGCCGGACACGGCTTGAAGGTGACTCTGCGGCCCGGCCGGACCGGGCCGCAGAGGCCGCGGCCGGGACCGGATTCCGGGCCGCAGCCAGGTCAGCGGGTGTTTCAGGGGACACGGAGCCGCTCCGTGTACACAGAACCTTGGTGAGAGCTCCCCCTCATCCGCCGCCGCCGGCGTATCCCCTGCCTTTAGACTCCCTCCAGTGACAGGCTGCGGCCCGAGGGGCAAGATGGGGTCGGCCGTCCGAAAGATGCTGTAGGTCAGGGAGGAAGCGTCGTCGTGAGCAGCAGGCCATCCCGAGGCGCTGCTCGCCTCGCAGCCATACTCGACGCGCTGCCTGACGGGCTCGTCCTTGTCAACTGCAATGGCACGGTCGTCAACGCCAACACCATCTCCCTCGAGATGTTCGAGACCCCCGGCACGGCACTCGTCGGGCGCGGGCTGCTCGATCTGCTGCCGTCCTTCGACTCGAAACTCATCCCCGGCTCGATGCGGCGGCCCGACGCCGCCGACGAGCGGGGCCGTACCAAGCCGACCCGGATGGTGGCGCGGCGCACCGACGGCAGCGAGTTCCCCGTCGAGGTGACCAGCGCCAGCCTGGAGGACGGCCGCGAGGCGTACGACTCGTACAGCGGCGGCAGCGGCGCCGGAAGCAGCTACACCGGCGACGAACTGCTCATGCTCGTCGTGCGCGATCTGTCCGGCACGGTGGACACCGAGGCCGAACTCGCCCGCTCCCAGCGGCAGACCGAGATGATCCTGCGCGCCGCCGCCGAAGGTGTCGTCGGTACGGACACCGACGGGCGCGTCGTCCTCGTCAACCCGGCCGCCGCGCAGATCCTCGGGTTCCGCGCCAGCGACCTCGGCGGCAAGGAACTGCACCCGCTGATCCTGCACTCGCGTGCGGACGGCGAGCCGTTCCCGTACGACGAGTCGCCGCTCGCCGACACGCTCAGGTCCGGGCGCAAGCACCGGGTCCGCGGGCAGGTGCTGTGGGCGAAGAACGGCGAGGAAGTGCCCGTCGATCTGACGACCGCGCCGGTCCGGGACGGGGAACAGCTGGTCGGAGCGGTGATGACCTTCACCGACCGGCGGCCGTACGAGGACATGGCGGAGCGGCACGCCGCGGAGATCTCCGAGCGGGACGAGAAGTACGCCACCGACATCGCCGAGCGTGACGAGAAGTACGCGACGGACATGGCCGCGCGTGACGAGAAGTACGCCACCGACCTGGCGGAACGCGACGAGCGGCACGCCGCGGAGATCGCGGACAGGACGGAACGCCACGCGGCGGAGATCGAGGAGCGGGACGAGCGGGAGTCCGCCCTGGCGGCCCGGCACAGCCAGCTGGCCGCCGTGCTCGGCGACTCGCTGCGCGGACCGCTGGACGAGCTGCGTGGTGAGCTGGGCAAGCTGGCCGCCGACCCGGCCGGTCAGCTGTGGCCGGAGGCCAACCAGATCCTGCACCACCTGGCCGCGGGCTATGCCCGGATGACCACACTGGTCGACAACGTCCTCGGCTTCCAGCGGCTGGACTCCGGCGCGGAGGAGCTGCGCAAGGGCGTCGTCCTGCTCGACTCGGTCGTGGCGGCCGGTGTCGAGGGCGCGGTCGAGCTGATCGGTCCCGGCCGGGCCCAGTTCGCGGTGCACGCTCCGCCGATAGAGGCGGAGGTCGACGGTGGGCGGCTGGCGACGGCCCTGGCCCATCTGATCGCGGATGTCGCGGGCGTCGACTCGACGGGCAAGGCCCGGGTCGTGCCGGGCGCCGGATACGTCGACTCGACGATCGTGGTCGCGGCGGCACAGCGCGGCGACGTCGTACGGATCGAGGTACGCGGGCCGTACGCCGGGGGCGACCCGGTGCACGAGCCGATCGTCCGCGGGATCGTGACCGCCCACGGCGGCGTGCTGCAGACGCACGAGGTGCCGGGGATGAGCGGCAGCGCGTACGTGCTGGAGGTGCCGCTCGGCGACGGGGCGGGAACGGTGACGCCTCCGGCTGTCCCGGCGGAGCTGGAGACCGCCCCCGCGCAGGCCACGTCCGGCGGCGGGCGGCGGCGGGCGCGGCGGGCCTCCACGGACGCGTTCCTGGAGAGCCCCGTCGAACCGGAGCAGCCGTCCGGCGAACCCTCCGGCCGGCGCCGGGCCCGTACGAACACGGACACGGAGGCGCAGGCCCCGGCGAACACGGGCGGCACGGACGGGGGCGCCGGCACCGGCGCCGGCAGCGGTGGCACGGGCCGTCGTCGTGGCCGTCCGAGCCCCGCGGAGGCGGAGATGCCCGCTCTGCCGGCGCAGGGTGGCTCGGTCGTCACCGCCGCGGAGGCGGGAGCGGGCCGTCCGGCGCTGGGCGACACGGTCCCGCCGCAGGGAGTCGGCCCGGAAGTAAACGATCAGCCGGGCACCGGCCGCCGCGCCCGCCGCGGCCAGGCCGCGCTTCCCGCGCTGCCTTCGGCCGCTTCGGCCCCGACGGCTGCCCCGACTGCTCTTGCCGCTCCGGCCGCTCCTGCCGCTTCGGTGACCGACGCCTCCGTGAACGGTTCCGGCTCCGCCGGCCGGCGCACCGGGCAGGGCGGTGATGTGGGCGCCGCGGCGCTGGAGCCCGCCGGTACCGGTGCGCAGCAGAGTGGGCGACGGGCGCGGCGCGCGCTCTCGACCACCCAGGAACGGCTCAGGCCCGCCGAGGAGGCGCGGAGCGCCTTCGCGCTGCCGCCCGCCGAGGCCGACCGCGTCCCGGCGCCCGCCCCGGCTCCGGCCGCCCCTGCTCCGGTCCCGGCCGCGATCGAGGGTGACGACGGCCGCCACGACGCCGTTCACGCCGAACCGGACGCCGACCACACCCCGCCGCAGCCCCATCCCGTGGCGACCGGGCGCCGGCGTGCCCGCCCGGCCGCGGGCGAGACCTCCGGGCAGGCTCTCGGCACGATGAACCCTGCGACTCCGGCCCCGGCCCCGGCCCCGGTCGCGCCCGAGGCCGGCGACACCGGGTCCGTGCCGCTGCCGCCCGCCGTCCCCGCCGCCGCACAGGCCGAACCCCGCCGGGCCGCGCAGCCGCTTCCGCCCGCGCAGCCGCTTCCGGCCGAGGCACCGGCAGCAACCCCTGCGCCGGCACCGGCACCGGCACCGGCACCGGCACCGGACGCGGTCGACCCCGACGCGTCACAGGGCAAGGCGTTCAGCGTGCGCACGCTCGGCCAAGGCGTGCCGTTCGCGCAGCAGATCGCCCAGCAGCAGAACCGGCAGCCGGCGGCGCAGAACCAGACCCTCGGCTCCGGTCGCCGCCGCAAGCTGGGAACGCCCCCGGCCGGGGAGCGCGGCGAGCTTCAGGTGCCGGAGACGGCCGCGCGGCCGTCTCCGCAGCCCGCGCCCGCCCCTGCCCCCGCGCAGCCGCACCAGCGGCTCGCCGCTCCCACCGAGGGCCGTTCGTACGCGATCGGCGCCCCGGACGAGGGCGCGGAGGGGCCCGAGCCGCTCGACGGCCCCGGTGGTGCCGTCGAGGTGGCGAACCGGCCCGCGCATCTGCCCATGGACGACGAACTGCCCCCGGAGCCGCTGGACAATCCGCGCCGGCTGCTCGTCTGGCCCGCGCCGGACGTCGCCACGCAGCAGGCGCTGAGCGACCGCGGCTACCGGCCGGTGATCGTGCACTCGCGCGAGGAGGTGGACGCGCAGATCGCCGCGTTCCCGGCCGCGCTCTTCGTCGACCCGCTGACCGGGCCCATCACCCGTACCGCGCTGCAGTCGCTCCGCCAGGCCGCGGTGGCGGCCGAGGTCCCGGTGCTGCTCGCCGCCGGTCTGGGGCAGGCGACGCGCGAGGCGGCGTACGGTGCCGACCCCGCCGTCCTGCTGAAGGCACTGGCGCCGCGCGACAGCGAGCAGCACCCGTCCCGGGTGCTGCTGATCGAGGAGCACGACGACATCGCGGCCGCGCTGAGGGCGACGCTGGAGCGGCGCGGGATGCAGGTCGCACGGGCCGCGGCTGACGCGGAAGCCGTGACGCTCGCCCAGCAGATGCGGCCGAACCTGGTGGTGATGGACCTGATGCAGGTACGCCGCCGGCGTGCCGGGATCATCGACTGGCTGCGGGCGAACGGGCAGTTGAACCGCACCCCGCTCGTCGTCTACACATCGGCCGGCCTCGACCAGGCGGAACTGCCCAAGCTGTCGTCGGGCGAGACCGTCCTCTTCCTGGCGGAGCGCTCCACGAACGCCGAGGTACAGGACCGGATCGTGGATCTGCTCGCGAAGATCGGCACGAACTAGCCGGGGCCGACGGGCACCGGGCCCGACGGGCGGCACGGCACGGCCCGGTACGCGTCACGCGCACCGGGCCCGGAACACCGCCGCCGGAGCACCGCCGGTTCAGATCACCGGCGGTTCAGAACACCGTGGATCCGTAACGCCGCCCGCCACTAGCGGACTTCGGTGACCTCCAGCTCGCCGTCCGCGTACTGCCGGCGGATCACCTTCTTGTCGAACTTCCCGACGCTCGTCTTCGGCACCGACGGGATGATCGCCCAGCGCTCCGGCAGCTGCCACTTCGCGATCTTCCCGGCGAGGAAGTCCTTCAGCGACGCGTAGTCCGCGGTCGAGCCGTCCCTCAGCACCACCGTCGCCAGCGGCCGCTCGCCCCACTTGTCGTCCGGTACGGCGACGACGGCGGCCTCGGCCACCTCCGGGTGCGCCATCAGCGCGTTCTCCAGCTCCACGGAGGAGATCCACTCACCGCCGGACTTGATCACGTCCTTGGCCCGGTCGGTGAGCGTCAGGAAGCCGTCGGAGCCGATGACGCCGACGTCACCCGTCTTCAGCCAGCCGTCCTCGCTGAACTTGTCCTCCGGCTTGAGGGGCTCGCCCGCCGCGCCGCCGTAGTACGCGCCGGCGATCCACGGGCCGCGCACCTCCAGCTCGCCGGCGGACTCGCCGTCCCACGGCAGGAACTCGCCACCGGGTCCGCGCAGCCTCGCCTCGACACCGGCCGGGAAACGGCCCTGGGTGAGCCGGTACGCGAACTCCGCCTCCGTGCCCACCGCATGGGCCGGCGGCCGGGCCACCGTGCCCAGGGGCGAGGTCTCCGTCATGCCCCAGGCGTGGCAGACGCGCATGCCCAGCGAGTCGAACGCCTCCATGAGCGACGGCGGGCAGGCCGAGCCACCGATGGTGACCTGCGTGAGCGAACTCACATCGCGCGGCTTGGTCATCAGCTCGGCGAGGAGGCCCTGCCAGATGGTGGGGACGGCCGCCGCATGCGTCGGACGCTCGCTCTCGATCATCTCGGCGAGCGGGGCCGGCTGGAGGAAACGGTCCGGCATCAGCATGTTCACACCGCTCATGAGCACCGCGTGGGGCAGGCCCCAGGCGTTCACATGGAACTGCGGGACGACGACGAGGCTGGTGTCGGCGTCCGTCAGACCCATCGACTGCGCCATGTTGACCTGCATGGAGTGCAGATAGATCGAGCGGTGCGAGTAGACGACGCCCTTGGGGTCGCCGGTGGTCCCGGAGGTGTAGCACATGGAGGCGGCCGTACGCTCGTCCAGCTCCGGCCAGTCGTACGTGGCCGGCTTCCCGGCGAGCAGCTCCTCGTACTCGTGCACCTGGGCCCGCGCGCCCTCCAGCACCGACCGGTCACCGGGGCCCGAGACCACGACGTGCTCGACCGTCGGAAGATGCGGGAGCAGCGGCGCGAGCAGCGGAAGCAGCGAGCCGTTGACGATCACGACCCGGTCGGCGGCGTGGTTGACGATGAACACCAGCTGCTCGACGGGCAGTCGCAGATTGAGCGTGTGCAGGACCGCGCCCATACAGGGGATCGCGAAGTACGCCTCGACGTGCTCGGCGTTGTTCCACATCAGGGTCGCGACCCGCTCGTCCCCGGTGACTCCGAGGTCGTCGCGCAGGGCGTGCGCCAACTGGGCCGTGCGCTCGCCGATCTCTCGGTAGCTGCGGCGCTGCGGCTCGCTCTCGCCGGTCCATGTGGTGACCTGTGAACTCCCGTGGATCGTCATCCCGTGCTTCAGGATGCGGGTCACGGTCAGTGGTACGTCCTGCATGGTGCTCAGCACGGCGTCCTCCCGGTGGGCGCGCAGCTCTTAAGGGTGTGCCGATTCTGCGCACGTACCGCGCGGTATGTCACTACCCCCGGGTAAGAAAGCTCAGCGCACCGGCGAGAGTTCCGGGTCCTCCCGGAGCTTGCCGAGCGCCCGGGACACCGCGCTCTTGACCGTGCCGACGGAGACCCCGAGCACCTCGGCGGTCTGGGCTTCGCTGAGGTCCTCGTAGTACCTCAGGACGACCATCGCCCGCTGCCGGTCCGGGAGTTTCATCACGGCACGCCACATCGCGTCGTGCAGCACCTGCTGCTCGGCCGGGTCGGGCTGGGGAACCCCGGAGGGCTCGGGCAGGTCCTCGCACGCGAACTCGTCCACCTTGCGTTTGCGCCACTGCGACGTACGGGTGTTGAGCAGCGCGCGGCGGACGTATCCGTCGAGGGCACGGTGGTCCTCGATGCGCTCCCAGGCGACATAGGTCTTGGTGAGCGCGGTCTGCAGCAGGTCCTCGGCGTCGTTCGGGTTGGCGGTGAGGGAGCGGGCGGTGCGCAGCAGCACGGGCCCCCGCGCCCGTACATACGACGAGAACGACGGGTAGGAGGTCGGCGGCACGGCGGCCGTGGAGGCGGTCGTGCAGACTGGCGTGGTCATGGCTCCACGCTAGGAGCGGGGCCCGCCACGGGGATCGGCCCCAGGTCCCGAAAGCGGATCCGCCTCAGGTTGTAGGGGTGAAGCGGGCCCGACCTCCTTTGGGTGGAGGAGGTATCAGCTCCGCCTCAGGGTCGGCGACCGCCCTCACACCCGCGTGCAACGTCGTCCGCGCCGCCACGCCTCGACCGTCCGCGCCGTGTTCCTCAACCGTGCGCACCGGCTCCTCAACCGTCCGCGCCGAGGATCAGCGCCGAGGTCGGGACGCC
The DNA here is from genome assembly GCF_036181745.1 of Streptomyces sp. NBC_00259. Taxonomy (NCBI): domain Bacteria; kingdom Bacillati; phylum Actinomycetota; class Actinomycetes; order Kitasatosporales; family Streptomycetaceae; genus Streptomyces; species Streptomyces sp. NBC_00259. The sequence continues at coordinate 3,824,966 of NZ_CP108080.1, forward strand.
CGTGCCGGCCGTGACCAGGGTCCGGGCGGCGCCTGATATCTGGTTCACGGAGGTGCCGCGCACCTGTCTGACCGCTTCCGCGATGCCGTTCATACCGTGCAGATACGCCTCTCCCAGCTGGCCTCCATGGGTGTTGAGGGGGAGGGCGTCCGCGGCCACGAAGTCCGCCGCTTCGCCCGGCCCGCAGAAGCCGAACTCCTCCAGCTGCATCAGCACAAAAGGCGTGAAGTGGTCATAGAGGATGCCCACGTCGATGTCACCGGGGGTCAGCCCGGAGGTCCGCCAGAGCTGCCGCGCGACCACGCCCATCTCCGGGAGTCCGGTGAGATCGTCGCGGTAGTAGCTGGTCATCTGCTCCTGCGCCCGGCCCGCGCCCTGGGCCGCGGCGACGATCACGGCGGGTGGTCGCGGCAGGTCCCGGGCCCGCTCGACGGAGGTCACGACGAGGGCCTGGCCGCCATCGGTCTCCTGGCAGCAGTCGAGCAGACGCAGCGGCTCGACGATCCACCGGGAGGCAGCGTGATCGGCGAGGGTGATCGGCTTCCCGTGGAAGTACGCCGCGGGGTTACGGGCGGCATGGCGCCGGTCCGTCACGGCGACATGTCCGAACGCCTCGGGGGTGAGCCCGTAGGTGTGGAGATAGCGCTGGGCCGCCATGGCCACCCAGGAGGCGGGGGTCAGCAGCCCGAAGGGAAGGTTCCAGCCGAGCGCCGCACCCTCCGCCGACGGCTCCCGGTGCTGAACGCCCGAGCCGAATCTGCGCCCCGACCGTTCGTTGAACGCGCGGTAGCAGACGACGACTTCGGCGACTCCGGTGGCCACCGCGAGAGCGGCCTGCTGGACGGTGGCACAGGCCGCGCCGCCGCCGTAGTGGATACGGGAGAAGAACGACAGCTCGCCGATGCCGGCCGCCTGGGCGACGGTGATCTCGGGGCTGGTGTCCATGGTGAAGGTGACCATGCCGTCCACGTCGGCGGGGGAGAGGCCCGCGTCGTCGAGGGCGGCCCGGACCGCTTCCACGGCCAGTTTCAGCTCGCTGCGCCCGGAGTCCTTGGAGAACTCGGTGGCCCCGATGCCGACGACCGCGGCCCGGCCGCCGAGCGTGTCCGCCCTGCGCACACTCATGATCCCGCCTCCCGGGGCAGGCTCACCGTCACCGTGCCGGTCACGTGGTTGCCCATGCCGTTGGCGCCGATGACGCGGACCAGGGCGGTGTCGCCCTCGACCTCGGTGATCGTGCCCGTCAACGTCATCGTGTCGCCGGGGTGGTTGGGGGCACCCAGCCGTATCGCGACCTTGCGGAGCACGGCCGTCGGGCCGAAGTGGTCGGTGATGAACCGCCCGACCAGGCCGTTCGTCGTGAGGATGTTCATGAAGATGTCCGGAGAGCCCTTCTCCTTCGCGAGCTCGGCATCGTGGTGCACGTCCTGGTAGTCCCGTGAGGCGATGGCCCCGGCGACGATCAGCGTGCGGGTGATGGGGATGGTGAGCGGGGGCAGCTCGTCGCCTGCCTTCATGCCGCCTCCTCAGCGAGCAAGGATCCGAGTTCGTCGAGCAGTTGGGCGCCGCTGCCCAGATACGCGTCGAGCTGGCGGCCCCACAGGAAGTGCCGGTGGACGGGGTGCTCCAGGTCGGCGCCTATACCGCCGTGCAGATGCTGGCCGGTGTGGACGACCCTTCTGCCCGCCTCGGACGCCCACCATCCGGCGGTCAGCGCATGCGTCACGCATGGCAGCCCTTCGTCGAAGCGCCATGCCGCCTCGTACACGGTGACCCGGATCGCCTCGGTGTCCATATGGGCGTCGGCCGCACGGAGTTGGACGGCTTGCCGGGTGGAGAGGGGCCGCCCGAACTGCTCCCGCACCGATGTGTGGTCGACGGCCCTGGCGAGCGCCCCCGCGCACACCCCGGCCTGCAGTCCGGCGAAGGCGATACGGGCGGCGACGAGCACATCCTCATAAGCCCCGCCCGCAACGGCCCTGTCAGCAGCCGCCCTCTCAGTGGCGGCCGTGCCGTCGACGGACCCGGCCGCACTCCGCCCGTCCGTGGCGCCCCTGTCGCCGAGCCGCTCCCCCCGTGTGCCGTCCAGGACGAGCCGGCCCGCCGCCCAGGGGGCCGTGGTCTCCACGGGGACGGTCTCCGCCTCCGCCGCCCGCACCAACCAGAGATTCCGCTCGGCGTCCGGCACCAGGACGTGGGTGGCGTCCCGCAGCCAGGGCACCCACCCGGCCGTTCCGCTCAGCCGGCCGGCACCGTCGGCCCGTATCGACCCATGGCCCAGGAACGCGCCGGTCACCACGGCCGTACCGTCCCGCAGGGCCGGCAGCAGCCGGGCCCGCTGCTCCTTCGTGCCGTGCCGGTCCACCGCCAGCAGCCCGTACACACAGCTCACCGCGAGCGGCACCTGCGCGGTCGTGCGGCCCTGCTCCTCCAGCAGCAGCACCAGACCGAGGAGTCCGATCTCCTCCAGCGCTCCGGTCAGCCCGGCCGCGCACAGCGCCTTCCACAGCTCGGCGTCCGTCCCGGTCCCGGCGGCGGCCAGGCGCTCATGCGTGGACAGATCACCGAAGATCCGCGCGGCGAGGTCACGGGCCGCCGCCTGCTCCTCCGTGGGCGTGAAGTCCATGTCAGCCCACGCTCTCTTCCACGGCCCGGAACACCGGCTCCTCCACGGCCCGGAACACCGGCAGCTCCAGCTCCTCGTCGACCCGCAGGAACTCCAGCCGGACGGGCATCCCGATCCGCACCTTGTCGTACGGCACGCCGACGACATTGCTGACCATCCGCACGCCCTCGGCCAGTTCGATCAGCCCCACCGCGTACGGCCCGGCAGTGTCAGCGGCACCGTCGGACACGGCGAAGGCGGGGAAGGAGGGGTGGTGCATCACCACATACGAGTAGACGCTTCCCTCGCCGACCGCCTCGACCGTGTCCCACTCAGGCGAGCCGCACGCCACGCACCCCGGCAGCCAGGGCAGCCGCAGCTCCCCGCATGCCCCGCAGCGCTGGATCAGCAGTCTGTGCTCGGCGACCCCGTCCCAGAATCCGGCGTTGTCGCGGTTGATCACCGGACGGGGCCGCCGCGGCCGCGGCTTCCGCGCAGCGGCCGGTGCGTACTTGAGGATGCGGAAGCGGTGCGTGCCCGCCAGCTCGCCGTCCGCCAGGATGTCCATCCTCGTCGTGACGAAGTGCCCCGTCCCCAGCCTGGTCGTCTTGCGTGGCGACACCGATTCGATCACCGAGTCGTAGGTGATCCGGTCGCCCGGTCGCAGCGGTCGCAGGTACTCCTGCTCGCAGTCGGTCGCCACCACCGAGGTGAACCCGGCGCCGTCGAGCAGGGCGGACAGTTCGTCGTACGCTCCCGAGCGATCGGAGTGCCCCGAGAGGCCGCCCATCGTCCACGCCTGGAGCATCGTCGGCGGGGCGATGGCGTCCGGCCCTCGGTACGCCGGGTTCGCATCCCCCATCGCCTCGCACCAGTGCCTGATCATCGGCTCGTTGACGAGGTCCTTGCCGGTGCCGGCGATGTCCGCCGCCCGCACCCCTTCATACGCCCTGAGCAGCTCATACAGCTCGTCCGCGCTCGCCGCTGCGGCACCCGACGCCTCCGCGCTCACCGCTTCCCCCTCCTCATGCCGAGTCGCATCGTCGCGACGATCTCCCGCTGCACCTCGCTCACACCGCCCCCGAAGGTGTTGATCTGTGCCGCACGGTTCATCCGCTCCAGCTCGCCGTCCCCCACGGCACCCGGCGAACCGGCCCTCACCAGCCCTGCCTCCCCCGTGATTTCCTGGCACATTCGATACACCTCGACGGCCGATTCGGTTCCCATGAACTTCACGCCGCTCGCGTCGCCCGGGGCCAGCCGGCCGGCCCCCACATCGCCCACCAAACGCCAGTTGAGCAGGCGCGTTGCCGCGAGCCGGGCATGCACTTCGGCGATCCTCGATCGCACCCACGGCTCGTCAACCGGACGCGTACCCGTCACCGGATCGAGGGTGCGGGCCCGCTCCAGCGCCGCCGCCGCGAAGTCCTCGGCCTGCATGCCGATCGCGGCGAGCGCGACCCGCTCATGGTTGAGCTGGCTGGTGATCAGCCCCCAGCCACCGTTCTCCTCGCCGACCAGATGCGACCCGGGGACCCGTATCCCGTCGTAGTAGGTCGCGGTCGTCGTCAGCCCGCCGACCGTCTCGATCGGCGTCCACGAGAAGCCGGGCGCGTCGGTCGGCACGAGGATGATCGAGATGCCCTGGTGCTTGGGCGCCTGCGGATCCGTACGGCAGGCGAGCCAGATCCAGTCGGCGTTCTGGGCGTTGGAGGTGAAGACCTTCTGCCCGTCGACGAGCCAGTTCGCGCCGTCCCGCACCGCCTTCGTACGGAGCGAGGCGAGATCGGTACCGGCCTCGGGCTCGCTGTACCCGATCGCGAAGACGGCCTCGCCGCTCAGGATCCGCGGCAGGAAGAAGGCCTTCTGGTCATCGGTCCCGTACCTCATCAGGGTCGGGCCGACCGTGTTCAGCGTGACCATGGAAACGGGCGCACCGGCGCGGTACGCCTCGTCGAGGAAGACGAACTGCTCGTCCGCGCCGCGCCCCTGGCCTCCGTACTCGACGGGCCAGCCGAGGCCGAGCATCCCGTCCGCGCCGATGCGCCGCAGCAGTGTGCGCTGCTCCGCGGCGTCCTCGGCGGCCGGTGGTCCGTACGGCATCAGGTCACGGAAGTACGAACGGAGTTCGGCGCGCAGCCGCTGCTGGCGCGCCGTCGGGGCGAGGTGCACGGCGGCGGCCTCCCGGAACGGCACAGGGGTGAGGATTTCTGACTGTCCGTCAGATGCGACACCCCTGTCAAGGTCATGAGCACACCCGGGCGCCGGGGAGGGCGCGACCGGCACCGGCACCGACACCGGGAAAGGCGCATCCGGGGCTGGCAGGGAAACGGGAACGGCCTGCGCGACCGGTGCCGGAGCACCTTCACGCAGGCCGTTGTTCACCCCTCACGTCACCCAGGACCCCCGACGGGCCGCGCGCTTACCAGAGCGGAAGGAAGGTGATCGCGATGTTCTCGTTCGACTGGTCGATCGCCGTGAACGCCGATCCGTTCACATTGGCGGTGTTGTTCTGGTTGGACGCCCCGGCGCCGGTGGCCACCTGCTGGGTGGTCGTCGAGTTGCCGAGGTTGTGGCCGCCCACGCCGCTGCCGCTGATCGTGGCCACGGACGCGTTCGATCCGTCGCCCGCGAAGGCACCGTTGTCGGCGTGCGCCACACCGGTGAAGAGGGCGGCGGCGAAGGGCAGCGCGGCAACGGCGGCCAGAGTGCGGGCGGTACGGATGCTTGCCATGTCAATTCCTCCAGGAATGGCGAGTACACCGGAGGTGCACCGGAGAAAGGCACACCGGGAAGTTCGAAACTACGGCTGAAATCAGGGTGGTTGGCCGACCACCTCGATCGTTCCTCACGACGTCGCGAGTCCAGAGTTGCCCACGAATCCCTGGCGAACCACCCCGGAGATGCCGATTCCCTCTCAAGCGTGAGGACATGTCGATAAACCCCCTTCACGCCCTCAGACGCGCAGCTCAGCCGCCGTACGACCGCGAAACCCCCGCCCCCCCAGGAGGAAAAGCGTTCCGCCACATTTTCGGCCAATCCCTCCCTCTTCCCTTACTCGAACAAACGTACGAACATAGAGCCATGGCCACCACCGACCGGCACAGTGCCACCCTGGCCCTCGCCCACGCTCTCTCCGCCGCCGAGCGCGGGCTCCCCGTGATCCCCCTGTCCCCCACGAAGCTCCCCGCCCTGCCCTCACCCCACCGCCACGACCCGGAGCCGGCCCACTGCCGCGGCGAGTGCGGGCTCCTCGGGCACGGCGTGTACGACGCCGCATCCGACCCCGTCGCCGTACGCGCGCTCTTCGCCGCCGCGCCCTGGGCCACCGGGTACGGCATCGCCTGCGGCCGGCCGCCCCACCATCTGATCGGCATCGATCTCGACACCAAGACCGCCGCGACGGGCGGCACGGACTCGGTCGCGGCCCTGCGGCAGCTGGCACTCCAGCATCTGTTCACGGTCCCCGAGACGGTCACCGTGATCACGCCGAGCGGAGGCCGCCATCTGTGGCTGGCCGGCCCGCCGGACGTCGTCGTACCGAACTCGGCCAGCCGTCTGGCCCCCGGGATCGACGTCCGGGGAGCGGGCGGCTACCTCGTCGGCCCCGGGTCGGTCTCGGCACACGGCGCGTACCGGCTCGCACCCGGCTCGGCGGAACTCGCCCCCGCACCGTGTCCCAGCGCCCTGCTGCGACTGATCGCGCCCCCCGCGCGCCCCCACCACCCCGCACCCGCCAGAGCCCCGCGCGGCCAGGGCCTGGTCCAGTTCGTGCTCGCCGCCCATGAGGGGCAGCGCAACACACGGTTGTTCTGGGCGGCCTGCCGGGCCTACGAGAACGGCATCGGCGAAGCCCTCGCGGACGCCCTGACGGACGCCGCCGTACGTACCGGCCTGACCGAACGCGAGGCACGCGCCACGATCGCGTCGGCGGCACGGCTCACGGGACGGTGAAGTGTTTTCACGGGCCGGTGAGTGTTCTCGCGGGCCGGTGACGGCTTTCACGGGCCGATCGCACCCCGCCGGCCCAGTCCCAGCCCCGCCCGAGGCCCCGTACTCCCCGCCCCCTCACACGCTCGGCCATCACGAACGTCACGCTGATCAGCAGCGCCCAGGCCCCGAACTTCGCGACCGACACCGGCTGCCAGCCGTCCAGCTGGTCCGGATAGCTCCACGCGCCGGCGTACGTCGCCGCGTTCTCGGCGACCCAGAGGAAGAACCCGATCAGGACGAAGGCGAGCGCGAGCGGCATGCGGTAATGCCGCTCGCCGACGGTGTAGCGCACCCACGTCCCGGCGGTCGCGCACAGCATCGCCACCGCGAGCACCCATCGGGCGTCCGGCAGCCAGTGATGGCTGAAGAAGTTGACGTAGACCGCACCGGCGAGCCAGGCCATCACGGAGGGCCGGTAGCCGCTCAGCCGCAGATCGAGCAGCTCCCAGGAACGACAGACATAACTCCCCACCGCCGCGTAGAGAAACCCGCCGTACAACGGGACGCCCGCGACCTTCGTCACGGCGTCCTCCGGGTAACTCCACGACCCGAGCCGCACCTTGACCAGCTCGAAGAGCAGACCGACGAGATGGCACCCCGCGATCACCACGGTGTCCCGCGCACTGTCCCAGCCCACCCAGCGCGCGACGACGGCCAGCCCGATCCCGTACAGCAGCACCAGGTCGTAGCGCGCGAGGGGCAGCTCCGGCAGCAGGCCCGACACCGCGATCCCGCCGACCAGCGCGACCGCGAAGGCGCAGCAGCGTGCCTGCAGCAACCCGAAGCGGACGAGCTGACGTACCCCCTCGTAGATCTTTCCCATGCCCTGTAGACGCCAGGTACGCATCGAGCGGTTGTACGAGGCGGCGGGCTCTCTCCAGCCTCTCTCCAGCCTTCTCTCCAGCCCTGGCGTCCCGGTGACATGCCTCACAGAAGAATCACGGGAATCGAGGGCAACTGCCCGGCTTGGGCACTTTCACCCACCCTGTGGGCCGACGTCCCCCGCCCTGCTCACCGGACAACGTGCTTCCTTCCCGCAGGGAGCGGTCATACGATCACCCCCACCAGTCGCGCTGCGTGAGGGAACCGCGGCGGCTGTCCTGTGCTTTCAGGCCTCAGAACTCGAACCCGTCGAACCCGTCGAACCCATCGAACCCATCGAACCCTCGAAGTCGAGTCCTCGAACTCAGGCCTCGGACCCCGGAAAAGGTGCTCGTGACAATCCGCCGCATTCTGGCAACGGCCGTCGCCGCTGCCGTGACCACGCCTGCCGTGCTGCTCTGCGCCACCCCCGCGCTCGCCGACGCCAAGCCCGCCACCTCGGCCACCTCGGCCACCGCGGAGGCCGGGCGGGCGCACGCCGACAAGCTGCGGGCCGACACACGGGCGGACAAGGTGCGCTCGGGCCGGGACGCCGGCAGGCAGCGGGCCGGCACGCCCTCCATCGAGGAGTTGGAGAAGGCCGCCGCACAGGCACAGAAGGCGTACGACGCCGCCGTGGCCGCCGAGAACACCGCGCGCGAGGCCATGGAAGCCGCCCTCTCGAAGGACTCGCCCCTCGCCGTCGCGGAGCGGGCCGCCGCGAAGGACGCGGCCGACGCCGCCATCGCCAGGACGAACGCCGACAAGACCCTCGCGGACGCCGAGGCCGCGCTCGCCGCGCTGCCCGAGACCGCCACCGCTGAGGAGCGGGCCGCTGCGGAGAAGGCGGTGGCGGACGCCAAGACCGCCGCCCAGGCCGCCGCCACCGCCAAGATCGCGGCGGACGAGAAGGCGGCGAAGGCCGTAACGGCCCTGAACGACGCCCGCGTCGCCTCGGTGCAGGAGTGGTCCAAGGCCAACCAGGCCCTGAAGGACGCGAAGAAGGCGAAGGAGGCGGCCGAGAAGGCGCTCGCCGACGCCCTCGAGGTGGAGCCCGTCCCCTGCGACGCCGAGAACAGGCTCACCACGACCCTCACCGGCCTGCCCGCCAAGGTCGTCGCCGGTTCGACCGTCGACCTCAAGCTTCGCGTGACCAACGGCACCGACCGGACCCTGGACGAGGTCTGGCCGTACGTCTACTTCCACGGGGTCGAAAAGGGCGGCTACGAGCCCATCGACGACTACATGCACCTGCAGTGGTCCTCTGCCGTACAGGACTGGACGGACGCCGGCGAGGACTACACCGCCGGTGTCGTCACCTCCCTGAAGGCCGGTGGCCACGCGGAGATCAAGCTGCGCCTGAAGGTCGACGCCGAGGCGCCCGCCGCCGCCGGCGTGGCCTTCATCGCGGCCGACTACCTCAACAACGACGGCTCCTGCGGCGGTTCCCCCGACGTGGACGCGTACGACTTCGAGGTCGCCGCCGCCGGCAGCAGCCCCGCCCCGTCCGCCACGTCCGGCACGGCGGGCGGCACGGGAACGCAGACGCAGACCACCTCCACCCAGCCGCTGAGCACCACGACCGGCACCCTCGCCAGCACCGGCTCCTCCTCGGCCCTGCCTCAGCTGGCCGGAGCGGCAGGCGCGGCCATGGCTCTCGGCGCCGGCGCGGTCATCCTCGTGCGCCGCCGGCAGACGCCCGCCGTGGTTTCGGCAGGCTCTGCGGGTTCCCCGGGATCCGCTTCCTGACCTCCGCACACGCCATCGGCGTGGAGAGGGCGTCCCCGGCTCCGGGGGCGCCCTTCTCCTGTCCTGCGGCGCAGCGGCCCGTCGAACGATCCCGACCGCCACCGGACAGACGCACCGGACAGACGCACCGGCCAGATGTCGCCTACTGGTGGCCGAAGACGGTGTCGGGCCGCGTCTGCCGTTCCCCGTCGACGATGACGTCGACGAACTCGTCGTAGAACGCCACCAGGTCCTTGATGACACCGACGGCCGGCAGCGGATCCGGGTAGCTCCAGGCGATGCCGGGCCGCACATCGCCGCCGCCCGCCCATGACCAGTACTCGGTGGCCACACCCTTGTACGGGCAGCGGGTGCGCGTGTCGGTCGGGGTGAAGAGTTCGAGGCGTACGTCCTCGCGCGGAAAGTAGTAGCGGACCGGAAGGCCCGTCTCGAACAGCAGCACCGGCGTCCGCGTGTCCGCGACGACCGTGCCCTCGATCTCGACCTGGACGTGGCGGGAGCTGGGCAGCGCGTCCACGCGCTTGTGGGGATCACGAGGATGCACGAAGACCTCCTCGTCCTCCTCGTACCAGTGGTCGAGCACCTCGTGTCCGAACCAGGCGAAGCACACGTATCCGGCCAGCTCCTCGCCGGGACATTCCCAGGCGGCCGTCCGGACGATCTCGTCGCCGATCACGAGGTCGTAGTAGACCGTCGCTCCTCCGTGACGCCGCGAGGCGGGGCGTTCGAACCTCCGCAGCAGGTCCATCCGTACGTCCTCGACGGGAAAGGCGTACAGCGGCACGGGACGTCCCGGTTCCCACAGCAGAACGGCACGGTGGCTGTCGACGACGGTGACGTCGCCCTTCGTCCCTCGCACCCAGCGGTCACTGGGCTCCCAGACGACGCTGTCGGCCGGATCCGGTCCGCGCCGGACCACCGGCACCGTTTCCGGGGTTTCACCTGGTGTGGTCATGACCCTCTCCTCGGGCTGTTCCGACGGGCTTCACCGCTTCCACAGCCATCACTAACCCCTCGGCAGCCGTTCACGAACGTCCTGACCGGAAAAGGGACGGCATGCGCTCCGCCGTCGCCCGATCCGTCGGGCAGGGCCGACGTGAAACGGCCTCCGTTACGGAACCGTCGTCTTCTCCCGTGCAACTCCCTCCTCCCCTGCACCGTCTACCAGGCGGAACTCGCACCTCGCGCAGAAGGAGTCGACAGCCGTGGGGGACATTCGCCGACGAATAGTCGTCGCACTCGGGACCACCGCCCTGGTGGCCCCGCTCACTCTGGCCCTCGGGACCACGCCCGCCCAGGCCGCTTCGTGCACGACGCAGACCGGGGCGTACCAGAAGCAGGTCGAGAAGTTCCTCGGCCGCCCGGTGGACGGGAAGCAGTCGGCGGCCGACTGCAAGGCGATCCAGGCATTCCAGACGAAGCACTCGATCAGCCCGAACGCCGGGCTGGCGGGTCCCATCACCTGGGGCGTCATGGATCTCATGAACAAGCAGAAGGCGGTCGGGAAGAACCCGAACAAGGCCGGCAAGTGCCCGACGAACAAGGGCCGGATCGCCTGCGTCGACCTGACGCTCCAGCTCAGCTGGATCCAGGACGGCAGCAAGCTGGTTTACGGACCGGTCGCGGTACGCACCGGGCGGGACGGGCACGAGACCCGCACCGGCCTGAAGAAGATCTCCTGGCGCCACATCGACCACGTGTCCAGCCTGTACAACGTGCCGATGCCGTACAGCCAGTTCTTCGACGGCGGCCAGGCCTTCCACTCCGTCGGCATCAGCGTCTGGGCACCGCCCGGCTCCCACGGCTGCGTCAACATGACCAAGACCGACGCCGCCAAGTACTGGAGCCTGCTGCGCAACGGCGACGACGTCTTCGTCCACGGCCGCAAGCCCGGCACCTGAGACCCGCGCTCCGACGCCTCGCGTGCGGTCCCGCGAGGCGTCGGCCTGCCCGTGGATGGCCACGTTTCACAACGCGATGGTGGCCGCCTTCGGCTCCGGCATGGCCCTCACCCTGACGGGCGTCGGCCTGATCGTGCTATGCGGCCGGGACGCGCTGCTCGACCGCGTCTCGCGTTCCTCGCTCCTGCACACCTGGACCCCGAGGATCCCCCTCTTCGCCGCCTCGGCGGTGGTGGCCGGAGGCGTGGTGGCTTCGGCACTCGCGGCGGGACAGATCCTGGCGTCGTAGGTCGTCGGGTGAGACACCTGACGACCACAGAGGGCCCGGCTCCGGACAGGAGCCGGGCCCTCTGGCTTGTCGGCGACCGCGGTCTCGCCGGTCGGGGTGAGGCCGTAAGCCGAAACCTTGAGCAACTTCTGAGGCGGAATCATGGCCTCCCTCACATTGGTTGCGATGGCCTCATGATCGGATTGGCAACGACCAAGCGGGCGCAGTCCCCCTGGGCAGTTGACCTGGGGCGGGGGAAGCTGTGCCCGGACAACTAGATACGGAGCATTACGCACATGACCAGTGCCATCTCCACCAAGCAGCCGCGTCGAGCGTTCCGCGGCACCAGCGCGATGTTCGTCGCCGCAGTGACCGCCGGCGCCCTCTTCGCCACCGTTGCCGGCGCCAACGCGTCAGAGTCCTCCGCGCACCAGACCGAGGTCAGCGTCGCGGCGTCGGCGGACGAATCGGGGTTCACGCCTGCGGAGCAGGCTCAGGGTGCGGCGATCGCGAAGGGCATAGCCGAACTCGGCGTGACCGAGGACCAGTTCGCCTCGGCCCTTGAGGTCGTTCTCTCCCGACCGACTCCCGACTCCGAAGCCATGCAGTCCCGTCTGGCTGCCCTGCCTGCCGAGCCGACCGCGCAGCAGATCGTGGAGGCGGCGTACCCGAACGACAGCGCAGCACAGGCCGCGCTGGCGCCTCTGTTCGCCAACGAAGAGGTGCGCCACACCCTCCTGGCCCAGATCACGGGTGGGAAGAAGAACCACAAGATGGCCGCCGCCGACTGGTGGGACGAGACGAAGTTCATCGTCAAGTGCAGCGCCGCCATCGCCGCTGTGCTGATCTCGTTCGCACCGGCCGGTTCCAGCATCAAGGTGGTGCGGGCCGTCGCGCTGTTCAAGCGCTACGGCGCGAAGAAGACGGCGAACATCATCTGGCGTTTCGTGAACGGCAAGAGGGTCGGCTCGGCGGAGCGCGAGGCAGTGAAGGCGTTCATCGGCATTTCCGCCATCTCCGCAGCATGCAGCCGGTAAGGAAGATGTCATGACGATCGAGCATGTGGCTGTGATCGCCCTGGTGGTGGAGGTGACGATCATGGTGCTGGCACGCTTCGGCACCGAGCGGCGTCACTGGATCCACCACAAGCGTGGCGGCCCCGCCCCGCTGAAGAAGGACGACATCACGGATGTCCCTGTGGTGTTGTATGCGCTCGCTGCCGTGGCCGTAGCGGTCGGCGCGGTGACGACCCACGTCGAGCTGACGCTGTCGGCCGTCGGCACGTTCGCCTTGTTCGGCATTCTCCTTCCGGCCTTCGCCGCCAACTCCGTCATGGTGCTGGCCACACGAGGCCGTCCTGGCTCGGTCGCCCGCTGGCAGCAGAGCATCGCCTGGGCGGTGGCCGTCGGCGGCGGCATGGCATCCGCCGGCCTCGTCAGCTGACAAAGTCCGCGCGGAAACACGGGTCTTGGAAGCGGCCGACGCACTGGTCGTGAACCACGACGGCGCCACCCTCACCTCATGCCGGGGAGGGTGGCGCCTTCACGTTGTTCTCGAGATATGCGGCCGGACTGCCGGAACGACGCGGTACAGCAATCGACTTCAGACAACGGTGACGACGCCCCAGGGGCTATGGCTCGGGCTTCGGTTCGGTGGCGTACAGGAGCTCTCCGCCTTTGCCGTAGACAGCAGCCCGCACCGTAGTGTCAGCGTTGTCTTCCCATCCAGCCAACGCCTCGGCAACCGTCTCGGCCGGACCGTCTTGGATTCTCCGCCCCTTGGCACGGCTCGCACGACACCTGACGGTCAGGACACGATCGCGCCAGTGGTGGAAGCAGAGAACGAACGGCGATCGGCCCCGCTCGATCGTGCCTCAGAGGGCGATCGGCTGGTACCTCAGGGCCTCGTCGACGATCTCCTCCGCCGATACGTCGTCGGCCGAGGGGGCGAAGATCAAGCCGGTGACTCCGGGATGCATCACGTTCACTTCAAGGAGATGCAGGAAGTAGTCGCTCTCCTGGTCACCTGCAAGGACTCGGCCAACGATTTCGACGAGCTCCGCTCTGGTGATGTCCGCAACCCGCGGGCGAGCCGGCCGCGCCGCTTCCCTGGCGAACTCCTCCGCACTCCGGCTTCCCGAGTACCCGGCGAAGTCGTAGGCCACGTAGTCGTGACCGGTCATCGCGTTGAAGGCCCGGATCGCCTCCTCAGCATCCTCGGAACGCTCAGCCAGGAGGTCAGCGATCCGGTCGATCTCAGCGCTCAACTCATCCAACTGCTGCCGGCCCACAGGCGGGGGCAGCAACTCCGGTCTCAGGTCCACAGGCCGGATTATGCCGGGCAGGCATCACCATGCTGGGCGAAAGACCGCCCACCCGTTCCGCCGACCCACGTCCAGGGCGCAGGTCTGGGCGAGGATCTCGCCCTTGGCAGCGAGGGCGGACACCTGTCACGATCAAGCCGTGGTCAACCTTGCAAAGATCGCGGCGCGGATAGACATCCTCAGCCCAAAGATCGCGAGGCAGGTGGGTATCTTCCTCGACCTGGTGGGCGGCCCGATTGTCGGTGCACTGATGCTGTCCATAGGTATCGAGACCTACCGCGACGGTGGATCCGTAGGCTGGCCCATCGCGGGATCAGCTCTGCTCCTGACCAACTTGTTGGTGGCCTGGCGACGATTCTCCCGGCTCAGGAAGCGCGCTACGTCGCCGTAGCGGCGCACAGACAGCCGCCCACGGTTCTCAAGACCTTTCTGTGATCGAGGGCTGGCTCCGCTCGCCGCGCGCGGCCCCGGCTCCCCGCTGTGGCTGAGGCGGTCGGGGCCCGTGTCGGTGCCGACGTACACAATGCGCCCATGAGTGATCACCACGAAGTCGTCTTCTCCTGCTTCCTACGCGACGACACGCCAGAATCGGTGATGACCGCCCTGCGTTGGCATACGGCACTACGGTGACTGTCTTCACTTTCCGCAACGGGACGTACGAACCCATCGAGATCTTGGGCTATTGACCGGCCATGACACCGCCTTGGGCCGTGTCTGCCGCGCGGTCGCGACCCTCTCCGACAAGCTCGCGGACCGCTCAAGCTGCGATGGAGAGGCTCAACGGCTCGTGGGTCTTGTCGCTCCACGCTTTGATCGTCAGGTCCGACGGGCTCGGCACGCCCAGCACGTCGCGCAGCGTCTGCACCGACCTGGACGTCGTGGCGTCGTACTGCGCCGCGGTGGCGGGCCAGGGCAGCTCGAGGTGCCAGTTCGTGAAGTGGGGCACGTCAGGCGGGCTCCAGCCGAGCGCGACCAGCGCCGCGTGCTCCTGTTCCGGCAACGGCTGCGCGGGGATCGGGCCACCCGGGCTGATGATCGCCTCGGTCAGCAGCATCCGCGGGGTCTGCGCGAACTGCACACCGCGGCCGCTGTACAGCAGGATCACGATGTCTTCGTCGGCCAGGTCCGCCAGGTCGCGCCGCAGCCGGCCGAAGAAGTCGCTCCAGTCGTTCACAGGGCGCTCATGTCCAGGTCGTGCCGCTCTTCGAAGTACTTGCGCTCGGCCCAGTGGGCGGTGACCCCCGCGGTGGTGCGGGTGATCCGCACGACGCAGCCGGGCAGGCGCCATACCCGCGAGGGCGTCCTGCCCGGGTGCGACTCCTCGGCGGGGCCGAACACCGCCTCGGCTGCGGCAAGCACCTCGACGAAGCTGTCGTTGATCGGGGCGGCGTCCTCGTCGACGGCCGGCCAGTGGCTGATGCCCGAGAACCGGATGTCGAGGTTGCGGACCTGCCCGTGGGACATGTTGATCGTCTGCAGCGGCTTTCCGAGGTCCCAGGTCGCCCGGGCGATGATCGGGCCGTCGGGCACCGATTCGACGGTGGTCCAGCCGAGGTGCGCCATGAGCGCGGGGATCTCGTCGGCTGACCAGGCCCATTGCCAGTCGCGGACGACGGCCAGCGTCGCGTGCACGGCGGCGGTGCCGGCGGTCTTGAAGTCGGTCACGGCTGCTCCTCGGGCTCGTAGCCGGTGCGGGTCGAGCGTGGCCGTCCGAAGCATGATCGTGCCGTCAGGCCGTCCGCGTACACAGGAACGGCCAGCAAGCACGACAACGGCCCCCAACCGGATTGCCTGGTCGGGGGCCGTTCACGTGCGGTGGGTGTGGGATTTGAACCCACGGTGACGTCGCCGCCACGACGGTTTTCAAGAGCGCTACGGGTGCAGGTCCCGCAGCGCCTTGACCTGCGCGGCAAGTCTCGTAGCTAGTGGTGTGAGCGGTCCTGGCCCACACATGGCCCACAGACTTGATGGACAGCCTGGCACACCTGCCAGATACGTGATCAGCCGCAGATGCCGGGCTACGCAAGGCCGGGGGAGTCTGTCCCCCGTTTCCTCATCGGGAATGCTCGGAAAGTGCCCAACGGTCTAGAACTTGGGCGCCTATCCGCGCCTGGCGATTTCAGGTGTGTGCTTTTTAGGGCAGCCATGGCCTTAACGGCCTCGACGATGCAGCGATTGCTTTGGTGAATGCCCTCTCTAGGCAGCCAGCCTCAATGCTCCGCTCCACGGTCCAACCGGCCCAGGAGATAGACCATCACTCCTGTCGAGATCGCCGTGAAAACGAGCTCGCCCCAGACCGGTTCTATGAGGAACTTGTTTACTGCTGCCAGAATGGCGAACCAAACGACGAAGACGAGAACCTTGCGGAGCATTTGACGTACCTCAGACTCAGTTGATCAGAGAGGAGAGGCAGGCCGCGGCACCTGCACCCACTGTGTTGACTGCAATTTCCCGCGCAGCCTTCTTGTTGACTCGGCCCACAATCAGGGCTGCTGCGCTGCCGACTCCCGCCCTCAGCAGGCAGTTCTTGGCTGTCTTGGTCATCGGGCGGCCTTGGAAGAGCCTGGCGCATCCGGGCGGCGGTGGCCGCGTGGTCTGGGTCGAGTCACCACGGCCCATTTGCCCCAGGACCGCTGAGACGGGCGATGATCTGGCACTCGCCGTGCGGCCGATGAGCTTTCCCGGGCTCCGCTTCGGATGGGTGGATCAGCGCAGTCCGGCGAAGAGATCGTTCTCGGGTACGGCCGCGCCGGTGGCGTCCTGGACACGTACGAAGGTCTCCATGCCCATCAACTCGCCGAACTTCTCCTTGCCCATCTTGAGGAAGAAGATGTTCTCGCCCTGACTGGCATGCGCGGCCAGCGCGTCGAACTTCTGACCGCTGAACGCGGTGGTGTCCACCCACGTGGTGATCTCATCGTCGGGGAGGCCGATCTCGGCCATCGCGGCGGCCTCGGCAGGATCCGGCTCCGGCATGTCCGGATGAAACTCGCGCATGATCTCCCCGAACCGCTGCATCCCCGAGCGGGGCATAGTGGTCCAGTACACCTTCGGTGTCAGCGCGGTCATCTCGAGCGCCGCCATCGTGATGCGGTGGGCCTGGATGTGATCGGGGTGGCCGTAGAAGCCGTTCTCGTCGTAGGTGACGACCACATCAGGTCGGTAGTGCCGCATGAGTTCCGCGAGTCGGGCCGCGCCTTCCTCCACGGGGGTCCGCCAGAAGGATCCGGGGGCGTCGTTGCTCGGCCAGCCCATCATCCCGGAGTCGGCATAGTTCAGCATCTCCAGATCGCTGACCTTCAGCACGTCACGGCTCGCCTCAAGTTCTTGACGGCGTATCAGGGCGACCGCCGCCGGATCGTGCCCGGGATCGCCCGGCTTGACACCCCCCGGTCCGTCACCGCAACTGCCGTCGGTACACGTCACGAGAACCGTGCGGATGCCTTCCGCCGCGTACCGCGCGAGGACTCCTCCGGTTCCGGTGGCCTCGTCGTCGGGGTGGGCGTGTACTGCCATGAGTGTCAAGGGCCGGTCAGTCATGAAACAATCCTCCTGCAGAGATACGTCTTGGTCCGACTGCGCGGCGGGCGTACCGCTCCTGGGGCCCGGATCCTGGTGGGGCGGACGACCCTCTGGTCTCCGTGTTCCCCGCCCGTGCGGCGCCGGTCCCTCTGTCGATGCAACCGTGCCCACCGGACCGGCTGTTCCCGGCGCGGCCGCTTAGCCTTCCAGGCGTCGGCGTTTCAACGCGAACGAGGTACAGGTGCGACCTGCATTGTCCTGTCGCACTGCGTCTGGCGTGCGGTGGACTGCTGACCTGCGCGGTTGCCAGGTTGTTTGAGAGCGCCAGTGGCCAGCGCTCTCAAAAGACCTGGACTTCGCGGAAGTCTCGTTCGTGATAGATGGAGGGAGCGCCGTCAAAATCGCCAACGGTATCCGTCGGAGATCGCCGTCTCCATGGTGCTGCGATGTGGAAAGCCCCGAACCCGCCCTCGCCGCCTCGGATCTGCACGTGGTGATGTGCTGTGCGATGTGCACCGTTTGTCGAACGCGCGCCCCTGAGTCGCTCTGTGCCCCGACTCCCCATCGAGGCGTTGACCACGCCGACCTGGTTCGAGCACGCCACCACGTACGTGCTCATGAAGTGGCCCAAGGCAGCGGCCAAGCACCGCGCGAGCATCGCCGAAACATTCGCCACCGTGACGCCGACCTTCGTGGCCAGCTCGCGCGGTGCCCCGGCCTCCGACGTACTTCGGAAGGCGCTGTACGGCTGGGCCTTTCGCGCCGTGGAGGACAAGGACGGGACCCTTCGCCTTCGGCATGAGGTCGAGGATCCGCCGGCCGACATGCCGAGGCACTCGCGTGGATCGCTAAGAACACTTTCAAGATGACCGAGGTCGCCCGCTCGGAGCGGCTCCGCGCTGCGCTGGACGCCATCTCCAAGAAGGTCGACGGGAAGCCCGCGGCCGACAACACGGTGAACCGCAAGCGCATGGTTCTGAGCAACGCTCTGCGGTACGCGGTCGAGCGCACGATCCTCCCCGCCAATCCACTGGGCCGCGTGGACTGGACGGCAGGGGAGAAGGACGACGAAGTCGACTTCCGGTACGTCCCCAACCCCAAACAGGCCGCCGCCCTCATCGACTCCGTACGGCGGCTCAGCAGCCGCGGGGATCACCTGGCCGCTTTCTTCGGCTGTCTCTACTACGCAGCCATGAGGCCCTCTGAGATCGCGGCCCTGCGTGCTGCCGACTGCACTCTCCCGGAGACAGGGTGGGGTGAACTCGTTCTCGCCGGCAGCCGTCCCGAGGTCGGATCGGGGTGGACCAACGACGGGCAGTCCTACGAGCAGCGCGGGCTCAAGCGCCGGGCCCGCAAGGCGACCAGGTCGGTGCCCATTCCGCCCGTGCTCACAGCCATGCTCCGGGAGCACAAGGAGAAATACGGGGTGGCTGAGGACGGCCGGCTCTTCCGGGCCGCGATGGGCGGTCGCGTCCGGTCCACTGAGTACTGCGACCTCTGGGACTCGGCACGTCTCAAGGCTCTTTCAGCGGAGGAGGCAGAGACGCCCCTTGCCGACGTTCCGTACTCCCTCCGGCACGCAGGGGTGTCCCTGTGGATCAACTCCGGTGTGGACCCGGTGGAGGTCCCACAGCGCGCAGGTCACAGCCTCACTGTGCTGTTCCGCTTCTACGCCAAGATCCTCAAGGGCCAACAGTCTCGGGCGAACGCGCTCATCGAGAAGGGTCTGAACGGCGGCTGAGTCCCCCGTCCGTGGCCCACACATGGCCCATACGTGCTGGTCAACAGCGGGATACGGGCGATCCAGGGTGAGACAGGGCGAACGCAGAGGGCGGTCTCCGATTCGGAGACCCGCCCTCTGACCTGCCACTTTCGTGACCTGCGCGGTGGGTGTGGGATTTGAACCCACGGTGACGTCGCCGCCACGACGGTTTTCAAGACCGTTCCCTTAGGCCGCTCGGGCAACCCACCAGCGCCCCGCCTCACCTGCTGCGGAGCGGGCTACAGCCTACCGGCTGCGGATCTCGCGTGATGCGGGATGGGGGGAGTACGGCCAAAGGGGAGCCGCCGGGTCAGCGGTCGGCGATGTCCTCGCGGAGGCCGTCGGAGAACTCCCACCACGACAGGGGGAGCCAGTCGCCGTCGACGAAGGCATCGACCGTGGCGCCGCGACCGCGGACGGTCACCGTCGTGCCTGCCGGATAGGTGGCGCCGGACAGGCCGGGCACGGGGACGAGCAGGGTCCCAAGCCGATGTGCTGCCACTTCTCGCCCTCCTTCTTGATTCAGCGGTCGGTGCGGCGTCAGTGGCACACCGGGAAGATTTCCTCCCGAGATTACCGGGTTGTCCGATCCTGTGGGGCGGAGAATCATGAGATATGGGTCATATGGAAAGGAGGGGCGGGGGCGGGACGGGGGTGGCAATCAGATGTGCATCGCGAGCGGAGGTCGCAGCATGAAAGCCGTCGTGTACAAGGAACCGTTCAGTGTGGCGGTCGAGGACGTCGACAAGCCCACGATCCAGCATCCGAACGATGTGATCGTACGAGTCACCTCCACCGCGATATGCGGGTCCGACCTGCACATGTACGAAGGCCGTACCGCCGCGGAGCCCGGCATCGTCTTCGGCCACGAGAACATGGGGATCATCGAGGAACTCGGCCAGGGCGTCACCTCGCTCAAGGAGGGCGACCGCGTGGTCATGCCCTTCAATGTCGCCTGCGGGTTCTGTACCAACTGTGTAGAGGGATTCACCGGGTTCTGCCAGACCGTCAATCCCGGCTTCGCCGGTGGCGCCTACGGCTACGTCGCCATGGGGCCCTGGCCGGGCGGGCAGGCGGAGTATCTGCGCGTTCCCTACGCCGACTTCAACTGTCTGAAGCTGCCGCCGGGCAAGGAGCACGAGACCGACTTCATGCTGCTCGCCGACATCTTCCCCACCGGCTATCACGGCTGTGAACTCGCCCAGGTCCGCCCGGGCGAGAGCGTCGCGGTGTACGGCGGAGGGCCCGTCGGGCTCATGGCCGCGTACTCGGCCCTGCTGCGCGGGGCGAAGAAGGTCTTCGTCGTGGACCGGGTCCCCGAGCGGCTGGAGAAGGCACGGGAGATCGGCGCGGTGCCGATCAACTTCGCCGAGGGCGACCCGGTGGAGCAGATCAAGGAGCAGACCGAGGGAGTCGGCACCGACAAGGGTGTGGACGCCGTCGGTTACCAGGCGATGGGACACGGCACCGACCGCGAGGAGCCGGCGACCGTGCTGAACTCGCTCGTCGGCACGGTACGGGCCACCGGCATGCTCGGCGTACCCGGCCTGTACGTGCCGTCCGACCCCGGCGGCCCCGACGAGCAGTCGAAGCGCGGCATGCTCCTCGTCTCCATCGGCAAGCTCTTCGAGAAGGGCCTGAAGATGGGTACGGGGCAGTGCAACGTGAAGCGCTACAACCGGTACCTGCGCGACATGATCATCGAGGGGCGGGCGACGCCGAGCTTCGTCGTCTCGCACGAACTGCCCCTGGACCAGGCGCCGTCGGCGTACGACAAGTTCGACAAGCGGATAGAGGGTTACACCAAGGTCGTGCTGCATCCGTAGCAGCGGAAGACGAACAACTCGAAAAGCACGAAGAACACGAAGGGGCTGCCGAATCGTTCGGCAGCCCCCTCTCACGCTCCCGGCGCCTCTTCGGCGCCGTCATCGCGGCCCCAGCCGTCAGCCGTCGCCCTTGCGCTCGCCCAGGGTGACCGTCGCCGTGACCTCGCGGCCGTCACGTTCGAAGGTGAGCTTGACCTTGTCGCCCGGCTTGTGGTTCCAGATCTCGCTGATCAGCGTCGGGCCGCTGTCGATCGGCTTGCCGTTGAACTTGGTGATGACGTCGCCGGGCTTGAGCCCCGCCTTGGCCGCCGGTCCGTTCGGGGTGATCGCGGGCGTGCCGCCCGAGCCCTGATCGGCGATCGTCGCGCCGGCGCCCTTCTCCGCCATGCTCACCGTCGCACCGATGACGGGGTAGACGGGCCGGCCCGTCTTGATGAGCTGCTCCGCCACGTTCTTGGCCTGGTTGATCGGGATGGCGAAGCCGAGACCGATGGAACCCGCCTGGGACTGCTGGCCGAAGCCGTTGCCGCCGGCGGACTGGATGGCCGAGTTGATGCCGATGACCGCGCCGCGGGCGTCGAGGAGGGGGCCGCCGGAGTTGCCCGGGTTGATCGACGCGTCGGTCTGCAGCGCGCTCATGTACGAGTTCTTGTTGCTCGTGCCGTCGCCCGAGGCCACCGGGCGGTTCTTCGCGCTGATGATGCCCGTCGTGACCGTGTTGGAGAGGCCGAAGGGCGCGCCGATCGCGATCGTCGAGTCGCCGACCGCGACCCGCTCGGAGTCGCCCAGCGGCAGCGGGGTCAGCCCGGAGGGAGCGTTCTTCAGCTTCAGCACGGCGACGTCGTAGCCCTGCGCCCGGCCGACGACCTCGGCGTCGTACTTCTTGCCGTCGGAGAAGATCGCGGAGAGCGTGCCGCCGTCGGCCGCGGAGGCCACCACGTGGTTGTTGGTGAGGATGTGGCCTTCCTTGTCGTACACGAAGCCGGTGCCCGTGCCGCCCTCGGCCTCACCCTCGGCGCTGCCTCCGGACTGCGCCTCGATCGTGACGACGCTGGGCAGTGCCTTGCCCGCCACGGCGGCGACCGTGCCCGGCTCGCGCTTGAGGTCGACGGGGGCGTCGCCGGAGGCGACGGTCGTCGAGATGTTGGCGTCGTCGTTGCTTTCGGCGGCCCAGTAGCCGATTCCGCCGCCGACGCCGCCCGCGACGAGCGCGGCGGCGAGTACGGACGCGATCAGTCCGCCCGATCGCTTACGCGGGGACTGCGGGCCCGGCGCGTGCGCGGCCGCGCCCCAGGGCGAGACCGGCGGCGGGGGCGGGGGCGGCCACGCTCCCTGCGGGTACTGGGCCGTCGCGGGGGAGACCGTCGTGTCGGCGGGGGAGGGGGCCTGGGCGCCCGGGGGAGGCAGCGGGGCGGTGGGCGGCGCTGGCGGCACCGGGCGGTTCGGCTGCGTCGGCGCGTCCTCGCCGGCGGCCTGATGCTCATGATCGTGCGCGGCAGCGCTTTCGGGAGCGGCCGCCGGCACAGGAGGTACGGACGGGCCGGCGTGAGCCGGGGTGCCCTCGTTCTCAGTGCTCACAGCTTCCTCTCCTCAGATCCACGATCCACAATCCACGATTCCCACGGGGTTCCACGGGGTTCAGTCGGTTCCTTCAGGACCCCTGGGCCCCTCGGGCAGGACCCTGAGGTCCCACGGTTCTACCGTTCCACGGCCCGCTGCCGCGGCTCCGTAGCTCCGCGACTCCGCACCGATGTGCTGCGGACAGCTTTTCCCACAGCCTGTCAGGCCACTGTAAGCAGGACCTGTGCGTATGTGCGCCATCCCTTATCCCAGACATTACGGACGCGGCCGCAGCGTCCGCTTTCAGACGATGACACCATGACGCGGTGACCCAACACCGGATCCAGGTCGTCGCCCATCGAGGCGCCTCGGAGGACGCTCCCGAACACACCCTGGCCGCCTATGTGAAGGCCATAGAGGACGGGGCGGACGCCCTCGAGTGTGACGTACGCCTGACGGCGGACGGCCATCTCGTCTGTGTCCACGACCGCCGCGTGAACCGCACCTCCAACGGCCGCGGCGCCGTCTCCGCCCTGGAACTCGCGGAACTCGCCGCGCTCGACTTCGGCTCCTGGAAGGACAG
Source organism: Streptomyces sp. NBC_00259 (assembly GCF_036181745.1). Classification (NCBI taxonomy): domain Bacteria; kingdom Bacillati; phylum Actinomycetota; class Actinomycetes; order Kitasatosporales; family Streptomycetaceae; genus Streptomyces; species Streptomyces sp. NBC_00259. The sequence goes on from NZ_CP108080.1 coordinate 3,847,919, forward strand.
CGAGGAGAGTCCGGACTGGAAGGACCCTGAGTTCACGTCCGTGCTGACGCTGGAGCGATTGCTCGAACTGACCGCCGACGCCGGTCGGCGCATCGAGCTGGCCATCGAGACCAAGCACCCCACCCGCTGGGCGGGCCAGGTCGAGGAACGGCTGCTCCAGTTGCTGAAGCGCTTCGGCCTGGACGCCCCGGCGGCGCCCGCCGAGTCGCCCGTACGCATCATGAGCTTCTCGGCGCGCTCGCTGCACCGGATCGAGGCCGCGGCGCCGGTGATCCCGACCGTGTATCTGATGCAGTTCCTCCCGCTCCGCTCGCGTGATGCACGGCTGCCCGCGGGTGCCCGGATCGCCGGGCCCGGCATCCGGCTCGTACGCAATCACCCCTCCTATGTGGAACGGCTGCACGCGGCGGGCCATCAGGTGCACGTCTGGACCGTGAACGAGCCGGAGGACGTCGACCTCTGTGCCGGCCTCGGCGTCGAGGCGATCATCACCAACCGTCCCAAGCAGGTGCTGGCCCAGCTCGGCCGCCACTGACGCAGGCCCGTGCGGGCCCTTGCAGGCCTCTGCGGGCCCTTCCTGTCCGCGACGTGCCCACTACAGGGAGTGCACCGGCGCGTTCGATCCGTATTCGATCGTTACGAGTGCGTCACCAGACACGGATTGGCCGGTTTCCGGTCCAGTTCAGTGGGGCATCCACACCGTGGCGTGGGGCGAAGGAGGTCTCGGGGGTGGCGTTGGTGGTGGCACAGGAGGTGCCCACGTCGTCGAGCATGGCCGTACCCCATGGCCCTGCGGGCGTGGGTGAGGCAAGGCACCGGATGCGTGAGCAGTTGCGACGCAACGGGCTGTCCGAATCGGTCGTCGACGATGCTGTTCTGATCCTTTCCGAACTGCTGAGCAATGCCTGCCGGCACGGCAGACCGCTCGGGCACGCGGAGATCGGGGACGGCGACATCCGCGCCGCGTGGCGCGTCGACCAGGCGGGCGGCCTGACGGTCGAGGTGACGGACGGAGGGGGCCCGACCCGCCCGATTCCGTCCACGCCGTCGGTAACGGCGCACGGCGGCCGCGGACTCAACATCATCAGCTCGCTCGCCCAGGACTGGGGCGTACGGGACAGCGCGTCCGGCGAGGTCACGGTGTGGGTTCTCGTCACCGAAGGGCATCGTCGCGACGATTTCGCTACGCGCGTCACTGCCCCCGGGTTCGATTTCGCGGACGCCTACGACGACATGGACTGAGCGTCGATCGAGGCGGCCTCTTCGGCGGCGCCCGCGCCGTGGAGCGCCGCTGTGACCGTTGCCACGGTCGTAGCGGCTAGGCTCGCGCCCGAGACAAGCACGCCGTCATCGGGAGAAAGCCACATCATGGCCAAGAAGCGCCCCCAGACGAAGGCCGCCGCCAAGCCACAGATCGCCAACGGCGAGATTCCTGTGGTCGGCGCCCGCGAGCCCTGCCCCTGCGGCTCGGGCCGTCGCTACAAGGCCTGCCACGGCCGGGCCGCCGCGCACGCCGTGACCGAGCTGGTCCAGCGCCCCTTCGAGGGGCTGCCCGCCGAGTGCGACTGGGTCGCCCTCCGCGAGCTGGTGCCCGCCGCGACCGCCGAACTGACCCTGAAGGACGGTCTGCCCGAGGACGTTCCGTCGCTCATGCTCGCGACCGTCCTTCCCATGGCCTGGCCCGCGCTGCGTCGCGAGGACGGCTCCGTACTCCTCGCCCTGCAGAACGACACGTCCTCCGGTGACCTCAGCCGCGATCTCGCCGACACGCTGCAGCGCGCGCTGACGACGAAGCCCGGCAACGCGGTGCCTCCGCGCCGGGCGCCGGCGGACGGCCCCCGGCTGCAGGACCTGATCGACGCGGACGCGCCGTTCGAGCCGGTCGTCCACAGCGGTTTCGAGTTCTGGATCCCGGAGTCGGTCGAGACCACGAGCGCGGAGGTGACCGCTTCGCTGGAGCGTGCCAACGCCGCCGCGATCCCGACCGTGAAGCTGGCCGGGGTGGACGCCGCGTACTGGTGCGAGACGCCGGAGAAGAACCATCTGCGCTGGGTCATGCCCCACCCCGAGGAAGAACTGCTGGACGCTCTCGCCCGGCTGCAGGCCACGGGCACGTCGAGCCTCGGCGAAGGCACCCGCCTCGTCGGCTCGTTCCGGGCGCACGGGCTGATGGTCCCGGTGTGGGACCTGCCGAGCGGCATGGGCGCCGAGGAGTGCGAGAAGCCGGCGGCGGAGTTCGCGGAGCGGCTGACCGCGGCGCTCGCGGCGGACACGCCGCTGACGGGCGACGAGCGCCGGGCGCGCGGCGGGCTCACCAACCGCCAGGTGACCCTCAGCTGAGCAGCTGACGGGCCGCACGGCGACGCCGGGCGGGCGGCGACGCACGGGCCGCGAAGGGTGCCGGGACGACGGCTTCGGTCGTCGCCCGCGCACGCCGTGACGATTTCTGTCGTGTGACAGGTGATCCCTGTCACAACTGCCCGTACGGGCAGGTAATTCGCTGTCCGAATACCCGAGATCGAATTTGCGAACAGCAGATCTCTTGTTACCGTTCTAGAAGCCCGGTCGCTGGTGCATCCCCCGTCGCCAGCGACCGGGCGTTGCTATTTCCCGCAATCCCCTCGCCGCTCGGCCGGGCGTCAACTTCCCCCGGCATCAGGAGAGTTGCTCCCGGAGCGCAGCAGCAACGGACTGTCGGCATCGCCTCCGGAACCAGCGAACTCCGCGACCGCGGAATACGCGTCCGCTTCACCAAGAGCCTTCTCACGCGGTGTTTCACAGGCCGCGGGCTCGTCTCCCGCCTCGATCGCACAATGTGTCCGTACGGTCCTGTCGCCGGGGCCCATGAGGCTCAGTACGGACATCAGCTCATCGCCGGTCCCGTTGCGGAAGTACGTTCGCGCCCACACGTCCGGGCCCTCGGTCAGCACGCAGGTCTGGGCCTCGACGCCCGCCGGTGAGGTGACTTCCGGGCCGCAGTGTTCGCTTGTGCGTCGTCCGCGGATCGCTTCCACGGCCGCGTCAGGAGCCTTCTCCGGGTCGTGGGACACATGCATTCCGGCCAGAATTGCCGGCGTGCCCGCCCTCTTGCCATCCGGCGTTCCCGGCTCGGGCGTGTCCGCCGGTCCGGCGGCGGCGGCCAGTGGGAGCAGTGCGGCACAGACGGCGGCGAGCGTGAGCCCGGTCAGGCGCTGATTCATGGTGGGCCGAAGATACCGACGGTCGACGGGCGCCCGCGGCGTCGCGCGCCCAATTCCCGTACAAGAGGGCCCGGCTCCTACCCGTACGAGTGAGTCACCGGGCCCGCACGGTCCGTACGCGAGCCCCCACGTGGCACCTCACCGCGCGAGTCGTCGGTCCTCCGGCCGGTCGGTACGTGCTCCGTCACCGCCGGCCGGTCGGTACGCGAGCCGTCACCCCCGGCCGTTGCGCGAGCGGGGGAAGCCGGCCGTCAGTAGGTGAGCCGGGATCCTTCCCCGGTCTCCGGAGGCGTCACCCCACCCGAGGGCGCGCTGACGCTCGCCTCCACGAGGGCGTCGACGACCGCTTCGACGTCCGGCAGCCAGGGCGCGGCCGAACCGGGCAGCGGCGCGCGCTCCCAGCGGACCTGTCCCGTGCCGGTTTCGGAGGGCGGAAGCATCAGATAGCCGCCCTCGCCGTGGAAGCGGAGCGAACTCGGCACCCAGTCCTTGGCATGGAGCAGCTCGCCGAGCTGCTCCATCGAGTACGGGGCCACGAGCAGCGACCACCGCGTCGGCGTGGCGACGACGGGACCGAGCCGCATGCCCATGTGGTCGAGCACGGAGAGAGCCCGTGCTCCGGCGACCGCGGGCAGGCTCACGGCACAGGGCGCACGGCCCCCCGTGGCGAGCACGATCGGAGCCGTGGGCCGCTGGGTCCACCACCAGCGCACCATGCGCTCATCGGTGGTCGCCGCCAGGATCCCGGGGTCGAAGGGGTGCGCGCCGGGTACCACGCACTCGGGGTCGGGGCAGGCACAGCCGCGCCCGCGGTCGGTCCGACCGCCGACCGCCTTGAGTCCCACACCGGGAAGCACGGGCCATTCCCATGCGGTGGCGCAGGTGAGCGCCGCGTCGAGCTGAGGAGCAGGCCTCCCCTTGCGCCGGAACCGGAGCCTGCGTCGCCTTCCGAGGATCTCGCGCATGAGCGCTCGTTCCTTTCCGTTGAACGCCGAGGTCCATATCACACCATGTGTGCATCACGTCACTGCGCGTACAGGCGGCGTCTCGCCGCCCTTGCCGTAGGCACGGGCGATCCCATGGGCTGTGTCCATTAAACGCATGGCGAGGGGTGGCGCGCGCCTGGCGCTTGCTGTCCCGCTGTACTCGTCCCGCCGCACGGGATGGGGCGGCGGCCCACGGCGGTTAAGACGCCCGGGCTCCCCGCCAGGTTCCGGGACTGTCCCAACTGCCCCTGGCCATCACCGTTTACGTACCCATCACGCTCGGGATGACTCCCCCCTGGGGCTTCGCCTCGGACTTCACCCTGGGTGGGATCCCCATGTCGAACGGCCCTAGTCGACCGCAAATACCGACCACGGGGGGCATTTTTTGGCCAAGTTCACGACCCCTTGGACACCAGCATTCCCACGAGGACGATGCTGGACATCCCCCTTTGTGTGCGTGTAGATGTGGATGCAGTGATAGCGGCGCAGATTGACATGGGGGTTTGCGATGCTATTGGGCAAAACGCACCAGCCGGAAGGCCGGCGATCATGAGCGCCCCGCACCTGCCGAAAGTGGCTGGAATCGACTCAGCGGTTCCGGCCGCTGCGCACACTGCCGCGTCCCTCACGTCCTCCGCCGCCGCTGCCACCGCGCCCGGCGCGATGATCCAGGACCGGCTGGCCGGCTGGGTCTCGGACCTCACCACCCTCCACGAACTCACCGAACGCCTCGCCAGAACCGGAACGCTGGACGAAGCGCTCCATGAACTCCTGCGCGCGGGCGCCGCCCTGGTCGGCGCCCGCCGTGGCATGGTCGTCCTCGAACCGGCCGACGGCCGAGGCCCCTCCAGCACCGTCGGCCTCGGTCTCGCCCACGCCGACCTCGGCCACATCGAGACCGTCCCGCGCAGCGCCACCGCGTACGGCCGGATCCTCGACGCCCGGACGACCGGGGTCCCCGGACCCGTCGCCCAGGCCGACCTCTTCCACGACGAGTCGCTCGACCCGCGCCACCGCGAGGTCGCCGCCCGCCTCGGCTATGCCGCGAGCTACGCCCTGCCGCTCGCCACCGACGACGCGGGAAGACTGGGCGTCGCCGTCTGGTTCTACGACGAGCCCGCCGAGCCGGTGGACCGCCAGCGCCATCTCGTCGGCCTCTACGGCCGGTACGCCACCGAGCATCTCGCCCGGCTGCTGGAGCTGGACCGGGCCCGCCGGCAGATGGCCACCATCGCCGACGAGCTGCTGCCCAGCCGGCTGCCCCGGGTGCCCGGCGTGCGGCTCGCCGCCCGCCATCTCAGCGGACCGCGCGGCGGCGGCGAGTGGTACGACGCACTGCCGCTGCCGGAGGGTGCGCTGGGTCTCGCCGTCGGCTCCGTCTCCGGTTCCGGACCGAGCGCGCTGGCCGCGATGGGCAGGCTCCGGGCGAGCCTGCGGGCGTACGCGGTGATGGAGGGCGAGGACCCCGTCGCCGTACTGTCCGACCTGGAGCTGCTGCTGAGGCTGACGGAACCGGCCCGCTCGGCGACCGCGCTGTTCGCGTACTGCGAGCCGGCCGCCGCCCCGCACCCCGAAGGCCACGAGAGCAGGATCGTGCTCGCCGGCGCCGGACACACCCCGCCGCTGATCGTGGGACAGCACCGCACCGAATTCGTGGAGACCTCGCTGTCGGCGCCACTGGGGATGCTGGCCTGCTGGGAGGCGCCGAGCGTGGAGTTCTCCCCCGCCCACGGAGAAACGGTGCTGCTCTACACCGACGGGCTGCTGCGGCGCACCGGCGACCCCATGGACCGGGCGTTCACACGGCTGCACGCGGCCGCGGCGAGCGTGCCGAAAGCGGCCCGCGACGATCCGGGAGCGATCGCCGACCACGTCCTGCGCACGGTGCTGCCCGACGGTCTCGGTGCCGGGGACGACGGTGAGGACGTGGTGATACTGGCCGCGTGGTTCGAGTGATGCTCCGGTGATGTCCCGGTGACGCAAGCCATGGGGCGCAGGGCCCCGGGCCGCTGACGCACGACCGTACGATGGGTGGGGGTTCAGCGTCGTACCAACAAGGAGGCAGACCCGTGGCAGAGGAGCTCACCCCGGAGACCCCGGACGAGTCGAGTGAAGAGCCGATCAAGCAGCGCAAGAACGGCCTGTACCCGGAGGTCTCCGACGAGCTCGCGGAGAGCATGAAGTCCGGCTGGGCCGACACCGAGCTGCACGGTCTGGAGCCGATCGCGCAGTCCGCGCACACCGCACGCCGCCGTGCCGCCCTCTCCGCCCGCTTCCCGGGCGAGCGTCTCGTGATCCCGGCGGGCAATCTGAGGACCCGCTCGAACGACACCGAGTACGCCTTCCGCGCCTCGACCGAGTACGCCTACCTCACCGGTGACCAGAGCCACGACGGCGTCCTGGTGCTGGAGCCCGTGGGCGACGGACACGAGGCCACCGTCTATCTGCTGCCGCGCTCCGACCGTGAGAACGGCGAGTTCTGGCTCGACGCGCAGGGCGAGCTGTGGGTCGGCCGTCGCCACTCGCTGGCCGAGGCGGGACAGCTGCTCGGCATCCCGGCCAAGGACGTGCGCGAACTGCCGCAGCAGCTTCGCGAGGCGACCGGCCCGGTCCGCAACGTCCGCGGCCACGACGCCGGCATCGAGGCCGCCCTGACCGACAAGGTCACCGCGGAGCGCGACGAGGAGCTGCGCGTCTTCCTCTCCGAGGCCCGCCTCGTGAAGGACGAGTTCGAGATCGCGGAGCTGCAGAAGGCGTGCGACGCCACGGCCCGCGGCTTCGAGGACGTCGTCAAGGTCCTGGACAAGGCCGAGGCCACCAGCGAGCGCTACATCGAGGGAACGTTCTTCCTGCGCGCCCGCGTCGAGGGCAACGACATCGGCTACGGCTCCATCTGCGCGGCCGGCCCGCACGCGACCACGCTGCACTGGGTGCGCAACGACGGCGCCGTGCGCCCCGGCGAGCTGCTGCTGCTCGACGCCGGTGTGGAGACCACCGAGCTCTACACCGCCGATGTGACGCGCACGCTGCCGATCAACGGCCGCTTCAACGAGCTGCAGCGCAAGATCTACGACGCGGTGTACGAGGCCCAGGAGGCCGGTATCGCCGCGGTGCGCCCCGGCGCGGCCTACCGCGACTTCCACGACGCGGCGCAGCGCGTGCTCGCCGCCCGGCTCGTGGAGTGGGGCCTGCTCGGCGACCTCGACGTGGAGAAGGTCCTGGAGCTGGGTCTGCAGCGCCGCTGGACCCTGCACGGCACCGGCCACATGCTCGGCATGGACGTCCACGACTGCGCGGCCGCGCGCCGTGAGACGTATGTGGGGGCCACGCTGGAGGCCGGCATGTGCCTCACGGTCGAGCCGGGTCTGTACTTCCAGGCCGACGACCTGACCGTGCCCGAGGAGTACCGCGGCATCGGCGTCCGGATCGAGGACGACATCCTCGTCACCGAGGACGGCAACCGGAACCTGTCGGCCGCGCTGCCACGCAGGTCCGACGAGGTCGAGGCCTGGATGGCCGACCTCAAGGGCTGATCCCGAGCCGCACGAAGCAGGAGGAGGGCGCTCCGCTCAGACCACTCTGAGCAGGGCGTCCTCCCGCCATTTCAGGACCTTGTCGAAGCTCACCACCGCGCCCCGGCCCGGCCGGTTCCGCAGATAGACGTGATCGGCGAGCTGCTCGATGAGACAGAGCCCGCGGCCGCCCTCCGCCGAGAGGCCGGGGACCGCGACGTGCGAACAGTCCGGGAAACCCGGCCCGCCGTCCACGACTTCGATACGGCACTTCTCGCCGTCCAGATACGCCGTCACCCGGTACGCGTCGGACGACGAACCGGCCGCGGCGCTCCCACCGTGTTCGACGGCGTTGGCACACGCCTCGCTCAGTGCGACCGAGAGATCGTAGGAGATGTCGGGATCGACACCCGCGGTGTCCATGGCACCGAGCAGAAGACGTCGAGCGAGCGGAACGCTCGCAGCCTCGCGCCGCAAATGGAGAGACCACCAGATGCTCATGCTCCAGCCTCCTGGCTGCGGCTCGACATACCGTTACGTATTGCCGGGTGGGCACGTTCGTAAGCGTGGAGTTGACGTGATTGCCCTCATTCGGCGGATGCGTGAATCGCCCATGCCGGTGTATGCCCACGCCACATCGCCGGAGCGTTCCCAAACGTGACCTTCCGGACCTGCCGCACGAACGCGATGGGCTCAGTGCGATGATGTCCCGGCCATGTCTGCCCAACCGTCGGTCGCATCCGACGACGCACCCGCCGGAGCCGGTTGCCGGCTGCTGAGGGCCGCGGTGTTCGCCGCGGTCTGCGTCGTGCTGTCCGCACTGGGACATGTGCTGGCCGCCTGCGCGACCGTCCCGTGGTGGACGCTGCTCGCCGGGTTCCTGATCGTCCTCGCCGTGGCGGCGCCGCTCGCCGGACGATCGCGCTCGCTGACCGCCGTCGTCGCCGCGCTGGCCGGCGGGCAGCTCGTCCTGCACACCCTCTTCGGTCTCGGCCAGCGCCCGCTCGCCGTGTCCCCGAGCGCCGACGACGCGCTGATCAGGATGGCCGCCAAGCTCGTCTGCGGCGCCGGCGGCAACGCGCTGAGCCCCGCCGACGCCCACCGGATCGTCGCCGGCGCCGGCATCGACCCGGCGACCGCTGTGCAGGCCACGCACGCGGGGCACGCCGGACACGCCGCCGCGCCCGCCGCGGCCCTCGGATCCGCCGGGCTGCTGCCCAGCGTTCCCATGGTGCTCGGCCATCTGCTGGCCGCACTGGCCACCGGCTGGCTGCTGCGGCGCGGCGACCTCGCAATGTTGCGGCTGGCCGAGCTGTCCGCACAGGGTGCGCACGACGCGGGTGAGGCGGTGGCCGAAGCGGCGCTCGTCCGTGCCCTGCGCGCCGCGCTCGTACTCGTACGGGAACTGCTCGCCGGACTGCCGGGGGCGCCCGGTGCCCGTCCGCGCCCCGTCCGTACGGACCGCGACCACCCCGCGCCACCGGTGGCGGGGGCACTCCAGCACACCGTGATCAGGCGGGGCCCGCCCGCGCACCGCGCCCTCGCGTCCTGCGTCCTCGCAGCCTGACGCGGCCCACTCGACGGGAGTCCCGGAGGGAGTCCTGAGCGCGGTGGTGCCGCGGCGTCCCCGCGCACCCGCGCGCGGACCGATCACCTTCCTGCTCACGTGGAGTGTTCTCTGCCATGAACAAGATCTCTCGCCTCGCCGTCGCCTCCGGTGTCGCCGCTTCCTCGGTGCTGCTGCTCTCCGGCACCGCCTTCGCGCACGTCAGCGTGCAGCCCCAGGGAGAGGCCGCCAAGGGCGGCTACGCCACCGTCAACTTCAAGGTGCCGAACGAGCGGGACAACGCCTCGACCGTGAAGGTGGAGGTCACCGTCCCCGCCGAGCACCCGCTGTCGTCCGTGATGCCGCAGCCGGTCCCGGGCTGGAAGGCCGAGGTCACCAAGACCAAGCTCGCCAAGCCGCTGACGGTGCACGGCAAGCAGATCACCGAGGCCGTCTCGAAGGTCACCTGGACCGCGGCCGGCGGCAAGATCGAGCCGGGCCAGTTCCAGCAGTTCCCCGTGTCGCTGGGACGGCTGCCCGAGGACGCCGACCAGCTCGTCTTCAAGGCTCTCCAGACGTACGACAACAAGGAGGTCGTGCGCTGGATCGAGGAGCCGAAGGAGGGTGCGGCGGAGCCCGAGCACCCCGCGCCCGTGCTCGCGCTGTCCGCCGCGACCGGTGACCACCACGGCGGTGGCGCCGCGAGCGACGACAAGAACGCCGCCGCCCACGACAAGAAGCACGACGCGGCGGACGCGAAGACCACGGCCGCCGCCGCCAGCGACACCACGGCCCGGGTACTCGCCGTCGTCGGCATCCTCGTCGGTGCCGCCGGTGTCGCCTTCGGCGTGCTGGCCGGCCGTCGTCGCGCTGCCTGACCTCCCCCCACGCACTTCACTTCCGGGACATTTCCTCATGCGCTACAAGACCGTGACGGCCGCCGCCCTGGCGGTGGCGGCCGCACTGACCCTCTCCGCCTGCGGCCCCGACGGCGGGGCCGACGCGGCGGACGGCCCCGTCGCCGACGTCTCCGCCCAGCCCAAGGGCAAGGCCGCGACCGTCCTCGACCGGCCCTTCGAGAAGCCCGACCTGGTCCTGACGGACACCAAGGGCAAGAAGTACGACTTCCGCGAGCAGACCAAGGGGAAGCCGACGCTGATCTACTTCGGCTACACCCACTGCCCCGACGTCTGCCCGCTCACCATGAGCAACATCGCCGTCGCCAGGAAGCAGCTCCCCAAGGCGGACCAGGACAAGCTCCAGGTCGTCTTCGTCACCACCGACCCCGAACGGGACACCTCGGCAGAGCTCGCCAAGTGGCTTCCCTCCGCGGGCGATCCGTCCTTCGTCGGCCTCACCGGCGACTTCCCGACCATCCAGGCGGGCGCACGTCAGCTCGGCATCGGCATCGACCCCGCCACGAAGGACAAGAACGGCAAGGTCGTCTCCATGCACGGAGCGCAGGTCGTCGCCTTCTCCCCCAAGACCGACCAGGGCTATGTCCTGTACGGGGAGGACACCACGCCCGACGACTACGCCAAGGACCTGCCGAAGATCATCAAGGGGGAGAACCCGTGAACCGCCGCACGACCGCCACCCTGGCCTCCGCCATAGCCATGGGCCTGGGTCTGGCCCTCGCGGGCTGTTCCTCCGGTTCCGGACCCGAACTCAAGGTCAGCGGGGCGTTCATGCCGCAGCCCGTGAGCGACATGGCGGGCGGCTTCCTCACCGTCACGAACAGCGGCGACACGGCGGACAAGCTCACCTCCGTCACCAGCAGCCTCTCAGACGACGTCCAGATCCATGAGACGAAGAACCAGAAGATGCAGCAGGTGAAGTCCTTCGACATCCCCGCGGGCGGGGAGCTCGACCTCGAACGCGGCGGCAACCACATCATGTTCATGGGCATCAAGAAGCAGCCGAAGCAGGGCGAGAAGGTCGACATCGAGCTGCACTTCGAGAAGGCGGACCCGATCAAGGTCCAGCTGCCCGTCGAGGCGCAGACCCACAACCCGACGAAGCACTGAGCCATCTGACGAAGCACTCAGCCACTCGAGGGACTGACGACACACCATGACCATCACCGCCCCGCGCTTCGGAACCGCACCACTTCTGCGGCTGCTGCTGATCACCGCGGCGCTGCTCGGCACCGTGCTCGCCGGCACGGCGAGCGCGCACGCCGCGCTGACCGGGAGCAACCCGAAGGACGGGGCGGTGCTGGCCACCGCCCCCAAGGACGTCACGCTCACCTTCTCCGAGCAGGTCGCCCTCGGGAACGACTCGATCCGCGTCCTCGACCCGAAGAGCAAGCGGGTCGACACCGGCGAGCTGAACAACCTGTGCAGCGGAAACATCATCAAGTACGGCGTCACGCTGCACGCCGGCCTGCCGGAGGGCACGTACACCGTCGCCTGGCAGGCCGTCTCCGCCGACAGCCACCCCATCGCCGGCGCGTTCACCTTCTCCATCGGCGCGCCCTCGAAGACGGCCGTGGAGCTCCCGAAGCAGGAGGCGGGCGGCGGGCTCGTCGGCACGCTCTACGGGATCGCGCGGTACGCCGCGTACGCGGGGTTCGTCGTCCTCGTCGGCGGCGCGGCGTTCGTCCTGGCCTGCTGGCCGCGCGGTGCGAACGCACGGCCGGTGCAGCGACTGGTGGTGCAGGGCTGGGTGACGCTCACCGCGGCCACGCTCGCCATGCTGCTGCTGCGCAATCCCTACACCGGCTCCGGCGAAGTGGGCGACGCGTTCGACCTCGCCGGGCTGCAGGCCGTACTCGCGACCAAGACCGGGGCCGCGCTGGTGTCACGGCTGTTGCTGCTCGGTGCGGCGGCGCTGTTCATCGCGGTGCTGTTCGGGGCGTACGCGAAGCGGATCACGGACGCGGACGCGGACGCCGACGCCGACGCCGAGTCGGACGCGGGGACGACCACGGGCGCGGGCGGGGACGCGCAGGAGCGCGCCAAGGAGCAGAAGGACCTCAGCTTCGGGCTGGCCATCGGCGGAACGGTCGTCGCGACCGGGATCGCCGCCACCTGGGCTCTCTCCGAACACGCCTCGACCGGCATCCAGCCGGGCGTCGCGATGCCGGTCGACGTGCTGCACCTGCTGGCCGTCGCCGCCTGGCTCGGCGGGCTGGTCGCCCTGCTCGTCGCGCTCCACCGCACTCCCGCCATCGATCGCTCGGCCGTACTGCGCTTCTCCCGGGTGGCGTTCTGGTCCGTCGTGGTCCTCGCCGCCACCGGGCTGTACCAGTCCTGGCGGCAGGTCGGCTCCTGGTCGGCGCTCACCGGCACGTCGTACGGGCGGCTGCTGCTGCTCAAGATCGGGCTGGTCGGCGTCCTGGTCGGCGTCGCATGGATCTCGCGGCGGTGGACGGCACGGCTGTCGGAGACGGGCACGGACGCCCATGCCGACACCGAAGCGGAAGCGGAAGCGATCGCGGACACGGAAGCCGTCGGCGACGCGGGTGCCGGCGCCGCGACGACCGATGCCCCACAGGCGTCCGACGATCCCGTACGCGCCGCCCAACTGGCCCGCCAGCAGGCCGCGGTGGCGACGGCGAAGCGCAAGCGGATCAAGGACGCCGACCCGGAGCGTGCCGGACTGCGCCGCTCCGTACTGACCGAGGCCGGTGTCGCCGTCGTGCTCCTCGCCGTGACGACCGTCCTGACGTCGACCGAGCCCGGCCGTACGGAGGAACAGGCCGCCCGGGCGGGCGGCTCTCAGGCCTCCACCGCCGTACCGGACCGGCCCGTCGACATCACCCTGCCCTTCGACACCGGCGGCACGGACGGCAAGGGCACCGCCCGGCTGACCCTCTCCCCGGGCCGGTCGGGCGCCAACGAGCTGCATCTCTGGGTCAACCGCCCCAACGGCCGTCCCCTGGACGCGCCCGAGGTCAAGGTCGCCTTCACCCTGACCGCCGAGAAGATCGGCCCGCTGCCGGTCGTACCCGACCGCGTCGCGACCGGCCACTGGAGTGCGAGCAACCTCCAGATCCCGCTGCCGGGCGAGTGGCGGGTCCAGATCACCGTGCGGACGTCCGACATCGACCAGGCGACCGTCGAGAAGAACGTGAAGGTCGGCTGACGTGACGAGCGGAAGCAGCGTGACCAGCGAGAACAACCTGAGCAGCACGAGCAGTGGAAACAGTGCGAGCAGTAGGAACGGCATGAGCGACATCGAGATCTCGCGACGCAGGCTCCTCGGCACCGTGGGCGCCGCAGGCGCGACCGGCATCGCCCTGGGCGCCGTCAGCGGTGCCGCCGGATACGTGGCAGCCGCCGGCGACCCGGCGACCGCCCTGGCGACGGTCGGTTCCGCCAGCGAGGCCTTCCACGGCGAGCACCAGGCGGGCATCACCACCCCCCTGCAGTCCCGCGGCCATCTGATCGCCTTCGACCTGGCGCCGGGTGCGGGCCGCAAGGAAGCGGTCGCCCTGATGCGCCGGTGGTCGGCGACCGCGGCCCGGCTGATGGCGGGCGAACCGGCCGGCGACGGCGACACGGGTGTCGCGCTCGACGCCGGCCCCTCCTCGCTCACTCTCACCTTCGGCTTCGGCCGGACCTTCTTCGACCGCACCAAGCTGACCGCGCGGCGCCCCGTCGCACTCGATCCGCTGCCCGCGTTCTCCAGCGACCAGCTCGATCCGCGCCGCTCCGACGGCGATCTGTGGGTGCAGATCGGCGCCGACGACGCGCTCGTCGCCTTCCACGCGCTGCGCGCCGTGCAGAAGGACGCGGGCGAGGCGGCGCGGGTGCGCTGGCAGATGAACGGCTTCAACCGGTCGCCCGGCGCGACCGCGGAGCCGATGACCGCACGCAATCTGATGGGCCAGGTCGACGGCACCCGCAATCCGAAGCCGTCCGAGGCGGACTTCGACCGCCGGATCTTCGTCCCGTCCGCCGGCGCCGAGGGTCCGTACGCATGGATGGCGGGCGGCTCGTACGCCGTCGTACGCCGTATCCGCATGCTGCTCGACGACTGGGAGAAGCTGCCCCTGAAGGAACAGGAGCAGGTGATCGGACGCCGCAAGTCGGACGGCGCGCCCCTGACCGGCGGCAGCGAGACGACCGAGCTCGATCTCGACAGGACCGGCCCCGACGGCACCCTGGTCATCCCGGCCAACGCCCACGCCCGGATCTCCGCACCGGAGCAGAACGCCGGCGCGGCCATGCTGCGCAGGCCGTACTCGTACCACGACGGCATCGCGGCGGACGGCACACCCGACGCCGGGCTGCTCTTCGTCTGCTGGCAGGCGGACCCGCTCAGGGGCTTCGTGCCCGTCCAGCGCAAGCTCGACCGTGGTGACGCGCTGTCCCCGTTCATCCGCCACGAGGCGAGCGGTCTCTTCGCCGTGCCCGGTGGGCCCGGCAGCGGCGAGTACGTCGGCCAGCGGCTGCTGGAATCGTGACGCGAGCGGCCCAAGGGTGGAGCGCACTAGGGTGACGAGTATGTCCGCCACGCGCTACACCTATCTCGGCCCCGAGGGCACCTTCACGGAGGCCGCCCTGCGCACCCTCCCGGAAGCCGCGACCCGGGAACTCGTCCCGATGGTGTCCGTACCGGCCGCCCTCGACGCCGTGCGCAACGGTGAGGCCGCGGCCGCGCTCGTGCCGATCGAGAACTCGGTGGAGGGCGGCGTCACCGCGACCCTCGACGAACTGGCCTCGGGCGAACCGCTGATGATCTACCGCGAGGTGCTGCTGCCGATCACCTTCGCCCTGCTCGTACGGCCGGGTACGAAGCTGTCGGACGTGAAGACGGTGACCGGTCACCCCGTCGCCCAGCCTCAGGTGCGCAACTGGCTGCGCGCCCATCTGCCCGACGCGCTGTGGGAGTCGGCGGCGTCGAACGCGGACGGTGCCCGGCTGGTCCAGGAGGGCCGGTTCGACGCGGCCTTCGCGGGTGAGTTCGCGGCGGCGACGTACGGGCTCGAGGCGCTGGTCACCGAGATCCACGACGCGCAGAACGCGGAGACGCGCTTCGTGCTGGTGGGCCGTCCGGCCCGGCCCGCGGCCCCGACCGGCGCGGACAAGACGTCGGTGGTCATCTGGCAGCGCGACGACCACCCGGGCGCGCTGCTGGAGCTGCTCCAGGAGTTCGCGGTGCGCGGGGTCAACCTGATGCTGCTCCAGTCACGCCCCACGGGCGCGGGCATCGGGAACTACTGCTTCGCGATCGACGCCGAGGGCCATGTCTCGGACCGCCGGGTCGGCGAGGCGCTGATGGGGCTGAAGCGCATCTGTCCCCAGGTGCGGTTCCTGGGGTCGTATCCGCAGGCGGGGGTGTCCGCTTCCGGGAGCACGGGGCGCACGCCGCGGCCCGGGACGTCGGACGCGGAGTTCGTGGCCGCGGCCGACTGGCTGGCGCGCTGCCAGGACGGCCGCGCGTAACCCTGCGTTTGCTTCGTCCGGCGCTGTCCGGATCTTCTTCCTACTTTTCGTTACCCACAGAGTTATCCACAGGGCTGCTTCTCTATCTGGGGACAAGTCGACAACGTAACCAGGCACAGTCGACAAATCGCCCCAGTCGCCTCACATCCGTCCACAGCACGGCCGGTCAGCCCCTGTCAGCCCAATTCCTTTGATCAACTCTTTGGAGCGAGGAAGTGCGAGGAATTCCCACTCGAACGAGTGCGTGGGCCATGTTTGGCGAGGGAATCCACTCGATCTCCTCGATGCATTCGGAATGATCAGTTCCGTAGTCCACAGGCCGACCCCACACCCTGTGGATAACTTGCCGGAGGCGCCCTCCCCTGTGGACAACGGCCCCCGAGTTCCGCACTCCACGGCACTCACGGGTCAATGAGGGGCGGCACTTGCCCCATTTCGGCGACCGGTATCCCGTTCATTGACGGATGTCGGCCCGGATTCACCGCATCTTTCCTCAATTCCGGCAATTCGGGCAAAGCGCCACACGATCAATATCAACTGGGGTGGCGGGAGTCCGCACCGGTAGCCTGGTGGGGTGATTGACCTTCGCCTGCTCCGTGAGGACCCCGACCGTGTTCGCGCCTCCCAGCGCGCCCGTGGAGAGGACGTCGAACTCGTCGACGCCCTGCTCTCCGCCGATGAGCGGCGCAGGTCGTCCGGCGTCCGCTTCGACGAACTCCGCTCCGAGCAGAAGTCGCTCGGCAAGCTCATCCCCAAGGCGTCTCCGGACGAGCGCACCGAGCTGCTGAAGAAGGCCGAACAGCTCAAGACCGACGTCAAGGCCGCCGAGGCCGAGCAGAACGAGGCCGACGAGGAGACCCGTCGGCTGCTGCTCCGGCTGGGCAATCTGATCCACCCGGACGTCCCCGTCGGCGGCGAGGAGGACTTCGTCGTCCTGGAGACGCACGGCACGATCCGCGACTTCGGCGCCGAGGGCTTCGAGCCCAAGGACCACCTGGAGCTCGGCGAGGCGCTCGGCGCCATCGACGTCGAGCGAGGGGCGAAGGTGTCGGGCTCGCGCTTCTACTACCTGACGGGTGTCGGCGCGCTCCTGGAGCTCGCCCTCGTCAACGCGGCGATCGCGCAGGCGACGGAGGCCGGCTTCATCCCGATGCTGACCCCGGCGCTGGTCCGGCCGCGCGCCATGGAGGGCACCGGCTTCCTGGGCCAGGCCGCGGAGAACGTGTACCACCTGGAGAAGGACGACTACTACCTGGTCGGCACCTCCGAGGTCCCGCTCGCGGCGTACCACATGGACGAGATCCTCGACGCCGACAAGCTGCCGCTGCGGTACGCGGGCTTCTCCCCGTGCTTCCGCCGCGAGGCCGGTACGTACGGCAAGGACACGCGTGGCATCTTCCGCGTCCACCAGTTCGACAAGGTCGAGATGTTCTCGTACATCGACCCGGACGACGCCGAGAACGAGCACAAGCGGCTGCTGGACTGGGAGAAGCAGTGGCTGACCGCCCTGGAGCTGCCGTTCCAGGTGATCGACGTCGCGTCGGGCGATCTGGGCGCGTCGGCGTCGCGGAAGTTCGACTGCGAGGCGTGGATCCCGACCCAGGGCAAGTACCGCGAGCTGACGTCGGCGTCCAACTGCGACGGGTTCCAGGCGCGCCGGCTGTCGGTGCGGATGCGTGACGGAAAGAAGGTCAAGCCGCTCGCGACGCTGAACGGCACGCTGTGCGCCGTGCCGCGCACGATCGTGGCGATCCTGGAGAACCACCAGCTGGCGGACGGTTCGGTGCGGGTGCCCGAGGTGCTCCGGCCGTACCTCGGTGGCCGTGAGGTCCTGGAGCCGATCGCCAAGTGAGCTTTCCGTACCGCCTGATCGCCACGGATCTCGACGGGACGCTGCTGCGCTCCGACGAAACGATCTCGGAGCGCACGCGCGACGCGCTCGCCGCCGCCACGGCGGCGGGCGCCGCGCACATCGTCGTCACGGGGCGGGCCGTCCCGTGGACCCGGCACATCCTGGACGACCTGGGCTATCAGGGCCTCGCGGTCTGCGGTCAGGGCGCGCAGGTGTACCACGCGGGCGAGCACAAGCTGCTGACGTCGGTGACCCTGGACCGGCAGCTCGCGGGGCTCGCGCTCTCGAAGCTGGAGGCGGAGGTCGGCCCGCTGGCCGTCGCGGCCAGCCGGGACGGCCTCGACGGGAACGTGATCGTCAGCCCCGGCTATCAGCTCCAGGAAGGCCCGCTGCCGGTCGTCCCGTTCGACGACCCGGCCGAGCTGTGGTCCGCGCCGTTGAACAAGCTCTACATCCAGCACCCGGGCCTCGACGACGACACGTTGACCCGCGTCGCCCGGCAGACGGTCGGCGGCCTGGTGGACGTGGTGATGGCGGGCGCCGGGATCGTCGAGATCCTCCCGCTCGGTCTGAGCAAGGCCACCGGGCTCTCCCTGGCGGCGCGCCGCCTGGGCGTGAAGTCCACGCAGACCATCGCGTTCGGCGACATGCCCAACGACATCCCCATGTTCGGCTGGGCGGCGCACGGCGTGGCCATGGCCAACGCCCACGACGAACTCAAGGCCGTGGCCCACGAGATCACGGCGTCGAACGAGCACGACGGCATCGCCGTGGTCCTGGAAGAGCTCATGCGCCGGTCGTGAGCGGCCGTTCCACCGGGATCGTGGGGCTCCGCACCGTGGGCACGGCACTCGGGGATGCCTTCAGGGTCAAGCCCGTCGGCAGCGTGCGGGCCCGCCCGTGGGACCCAAGGGGTTCCGGCCTCCTGCCGGAGGCGATACGCGGAGGATGCGCGGATCGAACGCGCGCGGGGTTGACCCCGACGACGGCTTAGCAAGCCGCTGCCTTACCACTCGGCCAATCCTCCGGGAGGGCGGCCCGCGCAGATGCGCGCTCGAAGCGGCCGCCCGGGCAGCATGCGGTCGGCGGCTCTACGGAGTCCGATGATTACTCCGAAGCCTGCCGTGCGCTGCCCTGCTGGGAGCTCGACGGACTCGTACTCTCGGTCATCGCCGCGCCCCTCCCCGGTCTCGAAACGGCTTCGTCGCACATGTGCGCGACTGCCAGAACCACTGTGCCCCGCCACGGCAGTTCCGTGCCACCGAATATCCGGCCTCAGTCCTTGTCCTTGCGCCGCCGCCACAGCCCTCGGCGCCGTCTGCGCGCCCGGCTCCAGAACCAGCCCGCCGGTGGTTCGTCGGACCGCCACGGCTGCGGCTCGGGCGCCGAGCCCCGCCACCGCGCGGCGAGCATCCGGGCCCGGGCGGACGGCTCGGCGGTCTCCGCGCCTCGTACGAAGTCCTCGTCGAGGACGGCCTTGTCCCAGGCGTCGTCCCGGGCGTGGTCCCGGGCCTCGTTCCGGGCGTCCTCCCCGGACTGCGGATCCTGCCCCGGATCCTGCCCCGGACCGTGTCCTGGATCGGGCCCCTCTCCCTGTCCCGGTTTCGGCTCCTCGGACATGGCGATTCCTCCTCTCCCCCAGTGTCCTCACGCACGCGTCAAACGCGTGTGAGAACGAGAACGCCCCCGGGAAGGCCCCTCGGGACCGTTCCCGGGGGCCGCCCCCGCCTGCTGTTCCTACTCCTCGCCCGCCAGCGTCAGCGTCCGCAGCTTCTGCCCGGCGTATCCCGTGGCCAGCAGCGTGACGCCCACGAGCAGCGCCACCGCGAGCGGCAGCCCCACATCGGAGGTGATCATCCCTTCGCCGCCGATCTTCTCGGCGAGGGCCAGCGACCACTGCTGGACGCTGAGTGTCCGCGCGCCCGGTACCAGGCTGCCGAAGAGCGTCTCCCACACCAGCGCGTAGACCAGACCGATGACGACCGCGTGCCGGCTGATCGTGCCGAGCAGCAGGAACAACGCGGCGTACGCGATCGACGCGACCAGCGCCGCGACGGTGTAGGCCATCGCGATCTGCTGTCCGTTGCCGTTGAGGATGTATCCGGCGATGAAGGTGGGGATCGCGGAGAACGCCATCGTCACGGCGATCGCCACGATCAGCTTGGTGATGATGATCGTCGGCCGCTTCACCGGCTTGGCCAGCAGATAGACGATCGAGCCGTCATCGATCTCGGGCCCGATCGCACCCGTGCCGGCGATCACACCGATCAGCGGCACCATCGTGGCGATGGCGAATCCGCCCAGCACGTCGGCGGCGATCTGGTCGTCCACCCCGTTGAAGGCCCGTACCGCAGCGGCGATGAGCAGCAGCAGCCCCGGGAGGATGAAGAGGACCGCAGCACGGCGACGGCCGAGAAGGGCCCGGTAGGTGAGCCGGGCGACTGTCGGGTTGTACATGTCGAAGGCTCCTTTCAGGCCTAGGCGGCAACGAGGTAGGAGAAGACCGACTCGAGGGACTCGTCCGAGGGCGAGACCGTCAGCAGCCGGATGGAGTGCTCACGGGCGACCTTCGGCAGCAGTTCCGTGAACCGCCCGAAGTCGACCGCCTGGATCCGCAACGCGCCCTCCTGGAGGTCCACTTCGATGCCGGCCGTCGACGGGTCGGCGATCAGCGCGGCGGCGAGTGCCCGGTCGTCGCTGGAGCGGACCAGGTAGCGGTGCGGCCGGTCGGTCATCAGCCGGCGGATCTTGCGGAAGTCGCCGCTCGCCGCGTGCCGTCCCGCGACGATCACCTCGATGTGCGAGGCGAGCTGCTCGACCTCCTCCAGGATGTGGGACGAGAACAGGACCGTGCGGCCCTCCGCGCCCATCCGCCGGAGCAGGTCCATGAGCTGCATGCGCTGGCGCGGGTCCATGCCGTTGAAGGGCTCGTCGAGGAGCAGCACGCTCGGGTCGTGCACGAGCGCGGACGCCATCTTCACGCGCTGGCGCATGCCCTTGCTGTACGTCGCGATCTTGCGGTCCTGCGCCGGCTCCATCTCCACCGTGGCCAGCGCGTGCTGGGCTTCCTTCGCGCCCAGTCCGTGCAGTTCGGCGTTGGCGACGACGAATTCCCGCCCCGTCAGGAAGTCGTACATCGCCTCGCGCTCGGGCACGACACCGATCTGCCGGTAGACCGTCTCGTTGCGCCAGATCGTCTGCCCGTCGAGGGTGACCGTGCCTGTGGAGGGGGCGAGGAATCCACCCATCATGTTGATGAGCGTGGACTTGCCGGCCCCGTTGGGTCCGAGGAGCCCGGTGACGCCCGGTCCGATGGTCATGGTCACGTCGTTGACGGCGACCACGTTGCCGAACCAGCGCGACGCGTGGTCGATGTTGATCGTTGTCACAGCCCGACCTTTCGGTAGCGGCGCATCAGGACGCCGTAGGAGCCGGCGATGAGCGCGAGGACGACCAGCAGATAGACCACGCCGGCCCCCGTCCCCGGCCCCTGCCCGCCCGGGTAGGAGGTGGTCGCGCCGAGGAAGGCGGTCTGCACTCCGTCGATGAGGGTGATGGGTGAGAAGAGGCCCAGCCACTCCACGACACCCTCGGACCCGGTCTCGTAGGCGATGGCCTGGAGCGTGGAGACCGCGCCGTAGGTGATCGTCAGGGTGGCGATGACGGCGGCGACGCCGAAGCCCCTGCGCGGGGTGAGCGCGGCCATGACGAGGCCGAGACCGCCGAAGAAGAGCGAGAGGAGTGCCACGGAGACCAGTCCCTGTGCGAATCCCTTGCTCTGCTCGGCGAAGTCCATCTTCGCCAGCAGCGAGCCGATGTAGAGGATCACCAGCGGGGTGGCGGTGAGGACGAACAGCGCCGAGGCCATCGCTCCGAGCTTGGCGAGGACGTAGTCGACGCGTTCGATGGGCCGCGAGAAGTACAGGGGCACGGTCTTGAAGCGCAGGTCCCGGGACACGGACTGGGGTGCCTGAGCGGCGAGGAAGAGGCCGATGACCGCCTGGGTGACGATCGCGTAGCGCGTGTAGTCGAGCGGCAGTTCCTTCATCTTCGTGGCCACCGCGACGGCGACGACGATCGCCGCCGGCACGCACATCACCGCGAAGAGGATCATCGGCAGCACCTTGGACTTGGCGGAGCGGCCGAGTCCGTAGGCGCCGCGCAGCGACTGTGTGTAGAGCGAGCGCCGCGCGTAGGCACGGCCGAGCCGGGCGCCGTCGTAGTTGCGGTATCCGATGTTGTGGATACGGGACGTCTCGGTGGTCATCGGACCGGCACCTCCATGGGCTGGGCCGCTGCCTCCGGGCGGAAGACCTCCGCGATGTGGTGGCGGCGCTGTTCCATCCGTACGAGGCCGAGGCCCAGGGCGGCGACGGTGTCGCGGACGGTGTCGTACGTCTCCTCGCCGGTCGCCTCCAGCAGCAGGATGT
The DNA here is from genome assembly GCF_036181745.1 of Streptomyces sp. NBC_00259. Taxonomy (NCBI): domain Bacteria; kingdom Bacillati; phylum Actinomycetota; class Actinomycetes; order Kitasatosporales; family Streptomycetaceae; genus Streptomyces; species Streptomyces sp. NBC_00259. Next base: position 3,869,840 of record NZ_CP108080.1, read on the forward strand.
GGCCCGCTCCGGGCAGACCTTCCTCTACCCCGGCGTGCAGGGTGACGCCCGCGGCCGTCAGGGCCTCGCGGAGCGCGGCGGTCCCGTCGGGGTGGGTGTCGGAGTCGGTGACCTCGACCGCGAGGGTGGTCGTGATCTGGGTGAAGTCGCTGGTGGAGCTGGAGCGCAGCAGCCGGCCGCCGTCGACGACCACGACGTGGTCGCAGGTGCGTTCCAGCTCGCCGAGCAGATGGGACGTGACCAGGACCGAGATGCCGAAGTCCGTGTACACGCGGCGGATCAGGCCGAGCATCTCGTCGCGGCCGACCGGGTCGAGGCCGTTGGTCGGCTCGTCGAGGAGGACCAGCTGGGGGTCGTGGACGAGGGCCTGCGCGAGTTTGACGCGCTGCTTCATGCCGGTCGAGTAGCCGCCGATGGGGCGGTACCGCTCCTCGTAGAGGCCGACGTGGCGCAGGGTGTCGGCGGTGCGCTCGCGCGCCGCGGTCGGCGGGAGTCCGGACATGCGCGCCATGTGGACGACGAACTCGGTGGCCGAGACGTCGGGCGGCAGACAGTCGTGCTCGGGCATGTAGCCGACGCGCTCACGGATGACGGCACCGGAGGTGGTGACGTCGAGGCCGAGCACTTCGGCACGGCCTTCCGTGGCGGGGGACAGACCCAGCAGGATCTTGATCAGTGTGGACTTGCCGGCTCCGTTGGCGCCCACGAGTCCGGTCACACCGGGCCCGATGTCCAGGGAGAGCCGGTCAAGCGCGGTCACCCGGGGGAACCGCTTGCTCAGGCTTTCGGTCACGATCACAGTCACGTTTCGAAGGTAGTGGCGCACACCACAGGGGGCGTCAACCCTGGCGGCTGGTTCCGCATCCGACTCCAGGCGTACGGACCCGTAGGGGGCAACTCCGGAGGAGGACCTGCGGGGCCCTGCCGCGGGCCCGGCGTCGGGGTTGTCCACAGGCCGGTGCGGGGCTCTTGACGCAGCCGCCGGGCATTGTCACATTCATCAGTGTCAAGTTACGAGCACGTACCGCACACGAAAACGGGACGGGACGGGTGGCATGACCTCAGCAGTGACGAGGGAACGAACCGCGGAGCTGCGGGGGTTCCGGGAAGTGCAGCGCCTGGCCTACGAGTGCGCGGAGGCCGTCGCGGCGCAGCTGGGGCCCGGGGTGACCGAGCGCGAGGCCGCCCGGATGCAGCGTGAGTGGCTTCGCGAGCGCGGTGTGCGGGACTGGTTCCATCTGCCCTTCGCCTGGTTCGGCGACCGTACGGCGTTCGCCGGCTTCCGGATACCGCTGCAGTTCTTCCCCACCGGCCGGAGGCTGGAGGCGGGCATGCCCTTCATCCTCGACATGGCGCCGGTCTTCAAGGGCTTCACGGCCGACGTCGGCTATTCGGGCTGCCTTGGACCGCACCCCCTGCACGACAGGCTCCTCGCCGATCTCCGGGCGCATCGCGAGCTGATCCTGCGCGAGGTGCGCGAGCGCCGTTCCCTGCGCGAGATCTACGAGGACGTGGACCGGCTGATGGTCCGGCAGGGGTACGCCAATCGGCATCGGGAGTATCCGTTCGGCGTCATCGCCCACAAGGTGGACCGGGTCGGGGAGCGACGGTGGTCGCCGACGCTGTTCGGTTTCGGCACCCAGTCGCTGAAGGGGCTCGCGAGCGACGCGCTGCACGGCCACCGGGACGGCTGGTCACCGCTGTGGTCGCCGTACCGGTTCTCCGACCATCCGCCGCGGCCGGGGCTCTGGGCGGTGGAGCCGCATCTCGGCTTCCGTGGGACGGGCGCGAAGTTCGAGGAGATCCTGGTGGTCACGGACTCGAAGGACCCGGAGCAGAGCGCGTTCTGGCTGGATGACGATCTGCCGCATGTGCGCCGCTGGGCCGAGGAGGAAGCGGCGTCGGCGAGGCACCGGGCGGGCGGAGAAGCGAGCAGGAGGGATTCGTGAGCGTGGGGATCGAGGGCGCGCGCGAGCGTCGGGTGCGTACGGGCGGGATCGAGCTGTGCGTCGCCGAGCTCGGCGACGAGACGCAGCCGACGGTGGTGCTGGTGCACGGCTATCCGGACAGCAAGGAGGTGTGGTCCGAGGTCGCGTCCAGGCTGGCGAAGCGTTTCCATGTGGTGGTGTACGACGTCCGCGGGCACGGCCGCTCGACGGCTCCGGTGCCGCTGCGCGGCGGTTTCACGCTGGAGAAGCTGACGGACGACTTCCTGGCGGTCGCGGACGCGGTCAGCCCGGATCGTCCGGTGCATCTGGTGGGGCACGACTGGGGCTCGGTGCAGTCCTGGGAGTTCGTGACGGTGAAGCGGACCGAGGGGCGGATCGCCTCGTTCACCTCGATGTCCGGGCCGTCGCTGGACCACTTCGGGCACTGGATCAAGCAGCGCATGACCCGGCCCACCCCGCGCCGGGTGGGCCAGCTTCTCGGCCAGGGCGCCAAGTCCTGGTACGTGTACATGCTGCATACGCCGGTGCTGCCGGAGCTCGCGTGGCGCGGGCCGCTCGGCAGGCAATGGCCGAAGATCCTGCAGCGCATCGAGAAGGTGCCGGGCGGCGACTATCCGACGGCGTCGCTGCCGTCCGACGCGGCGCACGGCGCCTGGCTCTACCGGGACAATGTCCGGGCCCGGCTGCGGCGGCCCCGCTCCGACGCGTACGCGCACGTCCCGGTCCAGCTGATCACACCCACCGGTGACGCTTTCCTTTCCGAGCGGCTCTACGACGATCTGGCCGTGTGGGCCCCGAAGTTGGTGCGCCGGACGCTGCCGGCCAAGCACTGGGTTCCGCGCACGCGACCGGACCAGCTGGCTTCGTGGATCACCGAGTTCGTGACGGCCCACGAGGAGGGCGGGCCGGCCTGGCAGGCTCCCGCGATCACGGCGTCCGGCCGGTATGTGGAGCGGTTCGGTGGGCAGTTGGTGCTGGTGACGGGCGCGGCCAGCGGCATCGGGCGGGCCACGGCCTTCGCCTTCGCCGAGGTGGGCGCGCGGATCGTCGCCGTGGACCGGGACGGTGAAGGCGCCGCCAGGACCGCCGAGATGTGCCGGCTGATCGGCGCGCCCGCGGCCTGGCCGGAGACGGTGGACGTCGCCGACGAGGCGGCGATGGAGAAGCTCGCCGGGAAGGTCGCCGCCGAGTACGGCGTCGTGGATGTGCTGGTCAACAACGCCGGGATCGGTCTTTCCGGTTCGTTCTTCGACACGACGAGCGAGGACTGGCGCAAGGTCCTCGACGTCAATCTGTGGGGCGTGATCCACGGCTGCCGCGTCTTCGGCAGGCAGATGGCGGAGCGGGGCCAGGGCGGCCACATCGTGAACACGGCCTCGGCTGCGGCCTATCAGCCCTCCAAGGCCCTTCCCGCGTACGCGACGTCGAAGGCGGCGGTGCTGATGCTCAGCGAGTGTCTGCGGGCGGAGCTGGCCGGACAGGGCATCGGCGTCTCGGCGATCTGCCCGGGCATCGTGAACACGAACATCACCGCGACCGCGCGCTTCGCCGGGGTCTCGGAGGAGGAGCAGCAGCGCCGGCAGAAGAAGACCTCACGGCTGTACGGGCTGCGCAACTATCCGCCGGAGAGGGTCGCCGAGGCGGTCCTGCGCGCGGTGGTGGACAACCGGGCGGTGGTGCCGGTGACCCCGGAGGCCCGTGGTGCCCGTCTTCTGTCCCGTTTCAGCCCCGGGGCGCTGCGTGCGATAGCCAGGTTGGAGCCCCCGCTGTGAGCGGCCATGATGTGGTCTCGCCGCGAAGGCTCTGCCCGCCGGGCGGAGCCGCCGCGAAGCAGGGCGTCATGGGGCAGTGAGGAGTGGCCGTGTCCGGGGAGCATGCAGCGGAGTACCGGATCGAGGACCTCGCGCATCACAGCGGTGCGACGGTCCGGACGATCCGCGCCTACCAGGACCGCGGACTGCTGCCCAAGCCGGTGCGTCGCGGCCGGGCCAATGTGTACGGGGACTCTCATCTGGCCCGGCTGCGGCAGATCGCCGATCTCCTCGACCGGGGATACACCCTGGCCTCGATCAAGGAGTTGCTGGAGGCCTGGGACGCGGGGCGCGGTCTGGGCGGGGTGCTCGGGCTGGTCGCCGAGGTCCACGGCCCGTGGACGGACGAGGAGGCGGACCGGATCACCCGCGCCGAGCTGTACGAGACCTTCGGAGGGAAGCCGGACGAGGAGGCGATCACCGAGGCGGTGGAGCTCGGCGTGCTGGAGCGCGTCCCCGGACGGGACGACGAGTTCCTGGTTCCGAGCCCTCAAGAACTGGCGGTCGCGGCCGAGTTGTTCGCGGCGGGGGTTCCGCTGGCCGCAATCTCCGGACATCTACGGGAACTTCGCGGCCAGGTGGAGCACATCGCCTCCCGTTTCCTGGAGTTCACCACGGAGCATGTCTTCGCCCGGTATCTCGGGCACCGGCCGCCGACGGACGCCGATGCGGCCGAGGCGGCGTCGATGGTTCGCCGGCTGCGGCCGCTCGCGCAGCAGACCGTCGATGCCGAACTGGCCCGTGCCATGCGGCTGTTCGCGACCCGGCATCTTCAGCATCATCTGGGTGCGGAGACGCCGTTGACGCAGGGGGATGAGCCGCAGGCCGTGATGCTGCCGGCGGACACGATTCGGGCCGTTCATCGTCTGGTTGGCCCGGAGAATGCGACGGCGTTCATCGCCGCTGCCGCCGAACGGGAGGTACACACAAGGACATTGGATGCACTTACGGCAAATCACCTCAAAGACAACACTGTTGATCAAACCCTGTGAACCAAAGGCTCGTTGTCCACAGAGTCGCCAATTCCCTTGTGGATAACCTGACTTGGCTGTGGAACAAACATTTCGATCACCATCGTCCGGATGAAAATCGCGTGGCGGTGCGCTGACATCCGACGGCACTCTGAAGACATGGACGAACAACGCACCATCAAGGTGTCGAAGTACCTCTCGAAACATCTGCGGCATCAGCCGGAGCGGATCGGGCTCGCCCTGGATCCGAACGGCTGGGTCGAGATCGACGAGCTGCTGCGGGCTACCGCCGCGCACGGCTTCCGCATCACCCGGGACGAGCTCGACCACGTCGTCGCGGCCAACGACAAACGGCGCTTCATGATCGACGGCGCCCGGATCCGCGCCAATCAGGGCCACACGGTGCAGGTCGACCTGGACCTGCCCGTCACCGAGCCACCCGCGTACCTCTACCACGGCACGGTCGGACGCAGTCTGGACGTGATCCGGGCCGAAGGGCTGCGCCCGATGGCACGCCACCATGTCCACCTGTCCCCGGACCGCGAGACGGCCACCCACGTCGGCGCCCGCCGGGGGAAGCCCGTCGTGCTCTCCGTGGACGCGGGCGCGATGCACCGCGCCGGGCACGTCTTCCATGTCAGCGCCAACGGTGTCTGGCTCACGGACGCGGTTCCGCCGGAGTTCCTGCGCTTCCCCGGCTGACCCCCACCCCCGGTCCGCCGCCGCCCTGTGGCGAGCGGGGCCACGACAGGGCCGACGTACATTGGAGCGCATGACGTCTCCTCTGCGCCTCAGCACCGTGATCCTTCCTGTGCACCGCTGGAACGAGGGAGGCCGGGCACTGTGGCAGCGCGCCGAGGAGCTCGGTTTCCACGCCGCGTACACCTATGACCACCTGGCGTGGCGAGCCTTTCGCGACGGCCCCTGGTACGGCGCCGTGCCCACGCTGACAGCCGCCGCGGCGGCCACCGACACACTTCGCCTCGGCACGCTCGTGACCTCAGTCAAGCCTTTCTCACCTATCGCAGCCTGACCTGCGAAGATTTCCTTCGGTCAGCTGTCACAGCTGCCCCTCTCAGATGCCGATGAGCCGGACACGGTCGCCACACAACCGGGCCATGTCGTCGACGTCGGAGGTCAGCATGACCACCGGGCCCGGCTGACGCAGGGCCACCTCGGCCACGGTCGCGTCGATCGCGTACCTGTGGCCGTGCAGACCGGCGGCTTTGAGCAGTTCCGCGGACGCCTTCGCCGCATCCTCGGTCACCGGCTCGACCTTGACTCGGGAGAGCGCCCACCGCAGCCGAGGCATGTTCACCCGCGCATGGCTGACTTCCACGATGGTGTTGGCACCGATGACGAAATCGGCACCCACGGCATGGAACACCTGGAACATCGCGAGGATCTTGCGGTCCTGGGCGATCCAGGCAGAAAGCCCCTGGGAGTCCAGTACGACCGTCTCGACATGCTCTTTCACGCCGCGCTAACCGATCCGCCCGTACCCGTCGTCCCAAAGATCCTGGAGCGCGCCTCCGCCAACTCCTCCTCGGTGAAGGCCCCGTGCTCCTCCTGGTGACGCTGCAGGTCGGCACCGAGCAGTTGGTGCCGCAGTTGCCGCGCCACCGCCTCGGCGACATAGCCGGAGACGTTGTCGGTGAGCTTCCTGAGCTCGGCGACCTGCTCGCTCGGCAGCGTCACAGTGATACGCGTGGTGTCCGCCATGACCCGAGCATACTGCGATATGCGCCCCGGGTCGTGTCGCTCGCCACACGTCCGCACGCGGGCGCACCATACCCACTGCCAGCCACACCGGGGCCATGCTTGCCGAAAGGGAACAGCCGCCGACATCCGGGTTTGAGCAAGGCTGCGCCGACCCGCCATGATGGGCCTGCCTGGTGAGCGGGACGCGGTGAGGGCCGCCTGGAACACGATGGGGCGAATGGGCGTGGCACGGGTCGTCGCACGAGAACCACGCACCAGCACAAGGATCACGCCACCGCTCGCCACACCGGAGGCAACCGCCTTCGCGGTCGCCCTGCTCGACGACGGCTGGGCGGCGGTGTTCCTGCCCGGCGAACCCGCCCGCCTCGGACGGCTGCTGCTCTGGAAGCCCACCGGGGCAGCGGCGGCAGACGGCACAGTGCCCGAGGGCATCGAATCCGAGTCGGTGGAACTGGTGCTGCCGCACGGCCGGTCGGTCCGACGCCGCAGAGTCGAGGGCTATGCGCTGCCCGCCGCCGTCGCTGTCGCCGCCCTGGCCGACGCCCGGCCGGCGCATCCGTCCGCCGCGGCCTGGCAAGCCGCCTCCCGCTTCGCGCTGCGGCTGCTCGCCGACGGCCGTCTCCATCCGGCCCTCACCGACGCCGGCTACGACACGTGGCAGGCGGGTCCCCTCACCGCCGTACAGCGGCAGACGCTGGACGCCCTCGGCGCCGCCTTCCCACCCCACGCCCACTGCCTGCCCGAACCCGGCCCGGCTCCACTGCGCATCGCGGAACCGGTCGCGCTGGTACGCCAGTTCTGCGACGCGGTCGCGGACGACCTGGTCCGTACTCCGGCCGCGCCGCTCGCGATGGGGGCGCTGCCGTACGCCTGGCGCGAGGCGCGTGCCGTGCCCGTCCTGCGCGAGTGGGCCGAGGAGACCGCCGCCGCGTTCACCGCCGACGTCGGCGTCTCGCTGCGTGTCGACCTGCCCGAGGGGCGGCGCCGGGAGTTCCGGGCCGTTCTGCAGTTGCACACCGCGGCGGATCCGGCGCTCGTCGTAGAGGCCGCACGGCTGTGGAACGAGCCGTCCGAGACCGAGCGCCTCCTCGGCCCTCGCGCCGAGACCGAGACGCTGCTCGCACTGCGCCGCGGCGCCCGCGTCTGGCCTCCGCTCGACCGGCTGCTGAACGACGCCGCGCCGGACCAGCTGCGGCTGACCGACGAGGAGGCGTTCGACCTGCTGGGCGACGCCACCGACACGCTGCGCGCCGCCGGTATCGACGTGCACTGGCCGCGCGAGCTGGTCAAGGCGCTCAGCGCGACTGCCGAGATCGGGCAGCGCACCGCGCCCGGCTCCAGTGCCGGTGGTCTGCTCGACGCCGACGCCCTCCTCGACTTCCGTTGGCAGCTCTCGCTCGACGGTGAGCCGCTCACCGAGGCCGAGATGGATGTCCTCGCCGAGGCACGCCGTCCCCTCGTCAGGCTGCGCGACCAGTGGGTGGTCGCCGACCCGAAGCTGGTGGCCCGCGCCCGACGCCGCCGGATGGAATCGCTCACTCCCATGGAGGCCCTGGGTGCCGCGCTGACCGGCGAGGTGGAGCGGGACGGGGAGACGATCACCTGTGCTGCGGTCGGGGCGCTCGGCGACCTCGTCGCCCGTATCCGTGAGCCCGAGTCCCGTACTCCCGCCACCCAGCCCGCCGCTCTGAAGGCCACGCTGCGCGACTACCAGAAGCGGGGTCTGGCCTGGCTGGCGGAGATGTGCGAGCTCGGCCTCGGCGGCTGCCTCGCCGACGACATGGGCCTGGGCAAGACCATCACCCTGCTCGCCCTGCACCTGCACCGCCAGACCGACCCCGCCACCGCGGGTCCCACCCTCGTCGTATGCCCCACCTCCCTGCTCGGCAACTGGCAGCGCGAGGCCGCCCGGTTCGCGCCCGCCACCCCCGTGCGCCGCTACCACGGTGGCGACCGCCACCTCAAGGACCTGGCCGGGGACGAGATCGTCCTGGTCACCTACGGTGTCCTGCGCCGCGACCGCGATGCCCTCGCCGAGAGCGCCTGGTCGCTGATCGCCGCCGACGAGGCCCAGCACGTCAAGAACCCCTATGCCGTCACCGCCCGCGAACTGCGCGCCCTGCCCGCCCGCGCCTGCGTCGCCCTGACCGGTACCCCCGTGGAGAACAACCTCTCCGAGCTGTGGGCGCTCCTCGACTGGACCACGCCCGGGCTCCTCGGCCCGCTCGCCGCCTTCCGTGACCGCCACGCCCGCGCGATCGAGTCGGGCGAGGACCCGCAGGCCGCCGAGCGGCTGTCCCACCTCGTCCGCCCGTTCCTGCTGCGCCGCCGGAAGTCCGACCCCGGCATCGCACCCGAACTGCCCGCCAAGACCGAGACCGACCGCGTCGTCCCGCTCACCGCCGAGCAGGCGAGCCTGTACGAGGCGGTGGTCCGCGAGACCATGGCGAAGATCACCGAAGCCGACGGCATCGCCCGCCGCGGACTGATTCTCAAGCTCCTCACCGCGCTGAAGCAGATCTGCAACCACCCCGCCCAGTACTTGCGCCAGTCCAGCCCCCTGCACGGCCGCTCGGGCAAACTCGACCTCCTCGACGAACTCGTCGACACCATCACCGCCGAGGGCGAGTCGGTACTGGTCTTCACCCAGTACAAGCAGATGGCGGCTCTGCTGGAGAGACATCTCGCGGAACGAGGCATGCCCACCCTCTTCCTGCACGGCGGCACGCCCGTCACCGCACGCGAGGAGATGGTGGAACGCTTCCAGCGAGGCGAAGTGCCGGTGTTCCTGTTGTCGTTGAAGGCGGCCGGCACCGGCCTCAACCTCACCCGTGCCACCCACGTCGTGCACTACGACCGCTGGTGGAACCCTGCCGTCGAGGACCAGGCCACCGACCGCGCCTACCGCATCGGCCAGGACAAGCCCGTCCAGGTCCACAAGCTCATCGCCGAAGGCACCGTGGAGGACAGGGTGGCGAAACTGCTGGAATCCAAGCGGGCGCTCGCCGACGCCGTCGTCGGCTCCGGCGAAGCCACTCTGACCGAACTGTCCGACGCCGACCTCGCCGAACTCGTCGCCCTGGGGGGGCAGTCATGAGCCCGTCCGTCCCCGGCCCTCGCCGTGCACCCAGCCGCGGCAGGCGTGCCTTCGCGGCGACGTGGTGGGGCCAGGCGTGGGTGACGGCTCTGGAGGACTCCACCCTGGACTCGGGGCGGCTGTCCCGCGGACGCACCTACGCCCGCCAGGGCATGGTCGGCGCGGTCACCATCGCCCCCGGCCAGGTCAAGGCCGCCGTCCAGGGCAGCCGTCCGCGCCCGTACCGCTCCGCCGTCCACCTGCCCGTCCTCACCGACGCCCAGTGGGGCACCCTTCTTGACACCATCGCGGCCCGAGCCGGGCATCTCGCGGCGCTCCTCGACGGTGAGATGCCCGCAGAGCTCATCGACGACGCCCGCCACGCCGGCGTCCCCCTCCTCCCGCAACCCACCGAGCTCGACCCCGAATGCTCCTGCCCCGACTGGGGCCATCCCTGCAAACACGCCGCCGCGCTCTGCTACGCCATCGCCGCCACCATCGACGACGACCCGTTCGTGCTGTTCACTCTGCGGGGCCGCGGACGGGACGACGTCCTCGCAGAACTGCGCGCACGCCAGACAGCGGGCCGGACCACCGACGCCCCGCCCGCTCCGGCCGGTGTCCACGCGGCGGGCGCCTACGCCGCGTGGACCGCCCTGGCCGATCACGCCCCGGGGTGGCCCGGCCTGCCCGACCTGCCCGAAACGTCCGCCCACGACGCCGCGCTGCCGGTCCCCCCACCGGCCGGCAGCGGTCTCGTCGGCGCGGACCTGGAGCGCCTGATGACCGATGTCTCAGCACGCGCGGCACGGCTGCTGTCGGGCGACGCCACCAACCTGCACCTGACCCAGCACCAGGACGCCGTGCGCATCGCCGCGAGCGGCCCCGGCCCTGAGTGGTTCCGCGACCTGGTCCAAAACACCGGCGCCAACCCCACCGCCTTCGCCCGTCTCACCCGCGCATGGCGCCACGGCGGCCCCACCGGCATCACCGTCGTCGAACAGCCCCACAGCCCGGAACCGTCGGCGATGACAGCAGCCCGTACCGCCCTGACCACGGCCCTCGCCGAGATGACCGACACCCCCGTCCGCCTCAGGGCCTGGCGCAACCGCCTCACCCTCCCCGACCACGGCATCCAGCTGCGCCTGGGGCCCGACGCCCGCTGGTACCCCTATCTCCAGGAGAACGACAGCGAATGGTGGCCGGCCGCACCGCCCACCACCGACCCCGTTGCCGCGCTGACCGCGATCTGGCAGCGCACCGGGATGTAGTAGAAATCCCTCAGCATTTCTCGCAGTCACCGGAGCATAGGGTCGTAGGCATGCGACTGAGCACCGTAATCCTTCCCATCCACAGGTGGGGCGAGGGACAGAAGGTCTGGCAGCACGCCGAAGACCTCGGGTTTCACACCGCCTACACCTACGACCACCTCTCCTGGCGCACCTTCCGGGACGGGCCGTGGTTCGGGGCGGTACCCACGTTGACCGCAGCGGCGACAGCTACGCAGAGTATGCGACTGGGTACTCTCGTGACCTCGCCGAACTTCCGGCACCCGGTCACCCTCGCCAAGGAACTGATCACTCTCGACGACATCTCCGAGGGCCGCATCACGCTCGGCATCGGGGCCGGCGGCAACGGCTTCGACGCGACCACCCTGCTGAAGGGCGACGAGGAGCCCTGGACGCCGCGGGAGCGCGCGGACCGCTTCGGTGAGTTCGTGCCCCTGCTGGACAAGCTGCTGCGCGAGCCCGCCGGGACGACGCACGAGGGCCGCTTCTATGCCGCGTCCGAGGCGCGGAACGTCCCCGGCTGCGTCCAGCGCCCCCGCCTGCCCTTCGCCGTCGCCGCCACCGGCCCCCGTGGACTGAAGCTCGCGGCCCGGTTCGGTCAGGCGTGGGTGACGACGGGAGACCCGAAGCTGTACGAGTCGGGTACCCCCGAGCAGTCGGTCGAGGCCGTCGCCGGACAGCTCGGCAATCTGGGCAAGGCCTGTGCCGAAGCGGGCCGGGACGCTGCCGAGCTCGACAAGATCCTGCTCACCGGCTTCACCCCCGACTTCAACCCGGCCCTCGCCGCGCCCCGGCTCGGCCGTCCGCTGGACTCCCTGGACGCGTTCGTGGACTTCGCCGGCCGGCACGCCGAGCTCGGCTTCACCGAGATCGTCGTCCACTGGCCCATCGCGGAGTCGGTCTTCGCCGCTGACCAGGCAGTCTTCGAGCGAATCGCGACGGAGGCCCTGGCACAGCTGCGCTGACCCGGGAGGCCCGTGGACGCAGCACGGTTACTCGCCGCCAGGGGGCGTGTACTCACATGTGCGACCCCCTGCACGGTAGTGCGCCTGGTACGGGAGAATGCGTGGGTGACCTCAGCTACCGATCCTCTCCCGCTGCCCGCCACCGTCCGGCTGATCGCCACCGACCTCGACGGCACCCTGCTGCGCGACGACAAGTCCGTCTCCGAGCGCACCATCGCCGCCCTCGCCGCCGCGGAGGAGGCGGGGATCGAGGTCTTCTTCGTCACCGGTCGCCCGGCGCGCTGGATGGATGTCGTCAGCGACCACGTACACGGTCATGGGCTGGCGATCTGCGCCAACGGTGCGGCGGTGGTGGATCTCCACGCCGGCGGGGAGCTGCTGGAGGTCCGCCCGCTGGAGCGCGCCATCGCGCTCGATGTCGTCCAGCGGTTGCGTGACTCCGCACCCGGCACCTCGTTCGCGGTCGAGACGGCCACGGGTATCCACTACGAGCCCGAGTACCCCCCGTTCCACCTCGACCCGGCCGCCACGGTCGCCCCCGTCGAGAAGCTGCTCCACGAGGACGAGCCCGGTTCCGCCGCTCCGGTGCTCAAACTGCTCGCACGCCACGGGGAGCTGACGCCCGACGGCTTTCTCACCCTGGCCCGTACGGCCGCAGGGGACCTCGCCACCATCACCCGCTCCAGCCCGAGCGCGCTGCTGGAGGTGAGCGGTCCCGGGGTGTCCAAGGCGTCCACGCTCGCGCTGTGCTGTGCGGAGCGTGGGATCTCCTCGGACGAGGTCGTCGCGTTCGGGGACATGCCGAACGATGTCGAGATGCTGACCTGGGCGGGCACGTCGTTCGCGATGGGCAATGCCCACCCGGACGTCATAGCCGCCGCCTCCGGCCGGACCGTCGCGAACAACGAGGACGGCGTGGCGGTCGTCATCGAACGGATTCTGGCCGCGAGCGGAGCCCGGCCGCAGTCCTAGGCCATGTCTGACAAATCCCGCCTGACGCGCGACGCCCGGCACCCGCACTCGCTGCGTTGTCGGAGCCATCCAAGTACGTCCAGTACGAGGATGATCTCCCCCAGCCTTCGGCGGGGGCACCCCCACCGCCTTGCGATTGCACGCACCGGACGCCGCGCACCCCGCCCTGCGGGCGGACGGCGCCATTTGTCAGACGCGGCCTAGGCCGACCGCGGTCCTCGCCCGACCGTCTGCCGGACCGGCCGCGGGCGCAGCCGGCCCGCGAACCACCGGCAGAAGCCGTACGGCGGAGCCCGCCGTACGGCTACAGCCAGACTCCCCGCTTCCGCAGCCAGGCCACCGGGTCCACCGCGGACCCGAAGTGGGGAGTGAGCCGCACTTCGAAGTGCAGGTGCGGCCCCGTCGAGTTGCCCGTGGTGCCGGCCTGTCCGACCCACTCACCGGTACGGACCCGGTCACCCTGGTCGACCGTGACCGCGGCGAGGTGCGCGTACTGCGTGTACCAGCCGTCGTTGTGCTGGACGACCACCTCCATGCCGAAGCCTCCGCCGCAGGAGACGGAGACCACCCGGCCCGCGCCGATCGCCCGCACCGCGCTGCCGATGCCGACGGCGAAGTCCTGCCCGGTGTGGCGGTGCGCCCAGCGTTGACCCGCGCTGTCGAATCCGGCCGACAGCGAGTAGTGCTCGACCGGCGTCACCCATGCCGACCCCTCCGGCAGTTCCGACTGCGGCAGCCGGACCGCGCCCGCGCACTGGCCGGCCGCCGCGCTGCGGTCCGCCTGCGCCTGCAGCGACCATCGCGCCGACTCCAGCTTGCTCTCGATGCCTCGTTTGATCTTCGCCAGCTCCGCCGTGCGCGCGTCCAGGCGGTACCAGGCCTCACGGGCCTTCTCCTCCGCCACCACGGTCAGCTCCTCGGCCTCCTTGGCCCCGTCGAGAAGCCGGTCCATGGTGAGCTGGGCCTTCTCGAACAACCGCTGCCCGCGCAGCAGCTCGTCGGGGTCGTCGGCGAACATCAGCTCCATCGTGGGCGCCAGGTCGCCGCCGCTGCGGTACTGGGCCCGGGCCACGGAGCCGAGCTTGTCGTGCAGCTTCTTGAGCTCGCGCCGCCGGTCGGCCAGCTGCCACTGCAACTGGTCGACGCGGGCGCGCTCGGCGACGGACGCGCTCAGTCCCCGCTCGTACGAGGCACTGGCCTTGCCCACCTCGTCGAGCAGCTGGGCCACCTCGACACTGACGCTCGGCCCGTCGCTTGCGGACGCGGGCGGCGCGGGGAGCAGGGCGATCGAGGACAGCAGCGCACACAGCAATGGCGTGAAAAGCCTTCGGCGCCAGTCGCGTTGTTGGTGTCCCATGCTCGGATCGTCACATCGGATCCGGGGGGTTTGCCACATTTTGCCTGGTTCGTACGGCCAACCGGCCCAGCCGCGCGGAGCTCCCGACCGGCCTCCGCACCGGTTCCTGACGGGGTGTCGAGCCTGGTCCTGACGGGGCATCGGCCATCGGGCCGGGGTCCCGGTCGGTTCCCCGGCGATGACTCCGCCCCGCGGCCCCCACCGGGGAGTCCCACCGGGGACTCCGGCCGGGGACTCCGGGCCGTCAGAGCTCCGGCCGTTCCTCCGCGGAAGGGACGTCGGACGGCGCGGGCGGCGCCGCGGGTGCGGCCTGCGCCTGGAGCGGAGCCTGCCAGATCACCGTCGTACCGCCGCCGCCCTCGGCGATCCCCGGTGCGCACCAGCTCGACCCGCCGAGCGATTCGGCGCGTCGCTGGAGATTGCGGAGCCCACTGCGCCGTCCGCCCTCCGGGATGCCGACACCGTCGTCCGCGACCGACAGCCGCACCCCGTCCGCCGCCTCACGCTCGGCCCCGCCCTCCTCGTCACCCCTGCCGTCGAGCCGGAGCGTCGCGTCCACGACGACCTCGATACGGGAGGCGTCGGCGTGCCGGAAGGCGTTGGAGAGCGCCTCGCGCAGGGCGGCGATGAGGTTCTTCCCGGTGAGTTCACCGACCACCGAGTCGACCGGTCCCAGAAAGCGGTGCGAGGGCTTGAAGCCGAGCGGCACGGCCGCCATGTTGATCTCCCGCAGGACCCGGGTGCGCAGCCCTGACGGGGCTTCGGCGGGTCCCTGCTGGAGCGCGAAGATGGCGGTGCGGATCTCCTGGATGGTGACGTCCAGTTCGTCGACCGCCTTGCCGACCCCTTCTTGGACCGCGGACGCGACCGACCTGCGCGAAGCGCTCTCCAGCATCATCCCGGTGGCGAACAGCCGCTGGATCACCAGATCGTGGAGGTCGCGGGCGATCCGGTCCCGGTCCTCGTACACGGCGAGCCGCTCACGGTCCCGCTGGGCCTCGGCCATCATCAGCGCGAGCGCCGCCTGGGAGGCGAACTGGGTGGCGAGAGTCCGTTCGGCCTCGGTGAACTGCCGTGCCCCACGAGCCCGTGGCGTCACCAGCGCACCGAGCACCCGGCCCCCGCTCTGCAGGGGCAGCAGCATGCACGGACCGAACCGGCTCGCCAGCGTGGTGACCATGCGCGGATCGGTGGAAGCGTCGGAGACGAAGACCGCCTCACCCGCAAGCAGCGATCCGACGACCAGGCTCTCGGCCGGAACGATCACCCCGAGCGGTACGTCCGGCTCCGGGGACGAGACGGCGACGACCTCGAGCTCGCCGTCGTCGGCCGGCAGCAGCACGATCCCGGCGGCCGACTCGGCGAGGCGGCGGGCCTGTTCCGCGACGACGACGAGGGCGTCCTCCGCGTCACCGCCGGACAGCAGCGCGGTGGTGACGGCGACCGAGCCGTCGATCCAGCGTTCGCGCTGCCGCGCCGCTTCGTACAGTCGGGCGTTGCCGATCGCGATGCCCGCCTCGGTCGCGAGGACGCGGACCATGTGCAGGTCGTGGTCGTTGAACTCGGCCCCGCCGCGCTTCTCCGTGAGATACAGATTGCCGAAGATCTCACCCTGGACCTTGATCGGGACACCGAGGAAGGTCCGCATCGGCGGATGGCCGGGCGGGAACCCGCAGGAGCGCGGGTCCGACGTCAGGTCGGCGAGCCGCATCGAGGCGGGATCGTGGATCAGCGCGCCGAGCAGGCCCTTGCGCCCGTCGGGCCGGTGCCCGATCTCCTGGCTCACCGCGTCGCTCACGCCGTACGTCACGAAGTCCGACAGGCCCTCGCCCCCCTCGCTGACGACGCCGAGGGCGGCGTAGCGGGCGTCGGCGAGCTCTGCGGCCGTCTCGCAGATCCGGTCGAGGGTGGAGTGCAGCTCCAGGCCGGTGCCGACGGAGCGCATGGCTTCGAGCAGCTGCGGTAGGCGTGCGGTGAGTTCGGGGACAAGGCCCTGGATGCTCCGGGTCGCCTGGGTGGCGGCTTCGAGGTGATCCTTCGGATCCTCCGGATCTCTCGGCTCCGCGGGGTCCCTCCGGTCCTCCGGCTCTCTCGGCTCCGCAAGGTCTCTCGGGTCCACGGGGTCTCTCGGGTCGGGCGCTGCCATGCCCACGAGAGTAGTTAGTCCTATTTCACGTGGAAAGTCGGCTCTCTGAACCGCTCGCCGAGCAGATCACCGGCACGCTCGCGCTCCAGCATGCGGCGCAGAGGGCCGTCGGCCTCGGCGAGCTCCGCGTACGGTCCGCGCTGTACGGTCCGTCCCTCGTCCAGCACCAGCACCTCGTCGACAGCGTCGAGGCCCCGGAGCCGATGGGTGATCAGCACCGTCGTCCGTCCCTCGGTCGCGACCAGCAGATCCGCGGTCAGGGCGTCCGCCGTGGCGAGGTCCAGATGCTCGGCCGGCTCGTCGAGAAGCAGTACGGGGAAGTCCGCGAGCAGCGCACGTGCCAGCGCGAGGCGCTGGCGTTGGCCCCCCGAGAGCCGGGCGCCGTGCTCGCCGACGAGGGTGTCGAGTCCGTCGGGGAGACCGTCGGCCCAGTCCAACAGCCGCGCGGCGGCGAGTGCCGCGCGCAGTTCGTCCTCGGAGGCGCCGGTACGGGCGAGCCGGAGGTTCTCGCGGATGGAGCTGTCGAAGAGATGGGCGTCCTGGGCGCAGAGTCCGACGAAACGGCGGACGGTGTCCCCGTCGAGCGCGGCCGCGTCCGTCCCGCCGATCGTGTACGTACCCGCCCGCCCGTCCAGGAAGCGCAGCAGCACCTGGGCCAGAGTGGTCTTGCCGGAGCCGGAGAGCCCGACGACGGCGATCCGCTGTCCGGCCGTGAGCGTCAGATCGAGGCCGCTGAGCGCGTCCCGCTCCTGGTCGGCGTGGCGCGCGGTGAGACCGCGGACCTCCAGCGGGAACGCGGACGCGGGCGCGGGAGCCGGCTCCAGGGGTTCGTGCACCGGCGCCGGGGCGTCGAGCACCTCGAAGACCCGCTCGGCGCTGCGCTTCACCCGCTGCCGGTACTGCACGGCGAGCGGAAGCCCTGCGACGGCCTCGAACGCGGCGAGCGGGGTCAGCACCACGACGGCGAGTTCGACGCCTTCGATGCGGCCCGAGTGCACTGCGGCGACACCCGCGTACGCGGCGAAGGCGACGGTCAGGCCGCAGGCCACCGCGGACAGCCCACCACCGAGCGCGGTGGCGCTCGCGGCGCGCGAGGCGATCCGGGTGAGCGCGTGGTCGGCCTCCCGCACCGCGCTCATGCGGCGCTTGAGCGCTCCGGTGACCGTCAGCTCGGCCGTGCCCCTGAGCAGATCGACGACCCGGGTGGCCAGCACCCCGCGAGCGGGGGCGAGCCGGCGTTCGGCCCGCCGGGCGGACACCCCGCTGACCATCGGCACGGCCACGCCGGCTGCGAGCAGCCCGATGGCCAGGACGGCACCCGCCTCGGGCAGCAGCCACGCCGTGAACCCGACCGAGGCGGTTCCGACGACGACCGCCACCCCCGCGGGCAGCAGCCAGCGCAGCCAGTAGTCCTGGAGCGCGTCGACATCGGCGACGAGCCGGGACAGCAGATCGCCGCTTCGGGTACGCCGCAGCCCGGCGGGAGCGATCCGCTCCAGCCGCCGGTACACGCTGACCCGGAGATCTCCGAGCATCCTCAGCACGGCGTCGTGCGACACGAGCCGCTCCGTGTACCGGAACACGGCCCGCCCGATCCCGAAAGCCCGCGTCGCCGTGACGGCCACCATCAGGTAGAGCACGGGCGGCTGCTCCGAGGCACGCGAAATGAGCCACCCGGACACCGCCATCAGCCCGACGGCCGACCCGAGCGCCAGGCTTCCGAGCAGCAGCCCGGCCACGAGCCGCCCCCGCAACTCCCCGGCCAAGCCCCGCACCCGCGCCGGCGTCCCGCCGCGGGCCCCGCCGGACTCGTGCACGCGGGCGGGACCGTCCTCCCGGCCCGTGTCCTCCGGCGAGCCCGACGGCCGCGGAACACGGGAAGCGCCGGGAAATCCCTGGTCCACCCCTTCGAGGACCGACCGGGCGAGGGAAACCTGGGGCACCGCATCGACGAAGGTCTCGGCGGGGCGCAGTTCGACCACCCGGTCCGCCAGCGACAGCAACGCCGGCCGGTGGACGACCAGCAGCACCGTCCGCCCCCGCGCCAGCCTCCGCACCGCGTCCACGACGCCCGCCTCGGTCTCCCCGTCCAGCGCCGCTGTCGGCTCGTCGAGCAGCAGCAGCGGCCGGTCCGCCAGAAAGGCCCGGGCCAGAGCGAGGCGCTGGCGCTGACCGGCCGACAGGCCCGCGCCGTCCTCGCCGAGGACGGTCTCCACCCCCTGCGGCAGCCCGGCCACGAAGTCGTACGCCCCCGCGTCCCGCAGCGCGGCCATGACCGCCGCGTCATCCGCGCCGGGCCGTGCGAGCCGCACATTCTCCGCGACCGTTCCCGCGAAGAGATACGGCCGCTGAGGCACCCACGCGATCTTTCCGTGCCAGGCCCCACGGTCCACAGACGCCAGATCGACCGGTGCCTCCCCCGCGCCGCCGACCCGGACCGTCCCCTCGTCCGGCTGTACGAACCCGAGCACCACATCCAGCAGAGTCGACTTCCCGACCCCGCTCGGTCCGACCAGCGCGACGATCTCGCCGTCCTCCACCACCAGCGACGCCGCGTCCAGCGAAGGAGCGGACCGCCCCTCGTGCCGTACGGTCACGGAGTCCAGCTCCAGCCGTACGCCCCTCGCACCGGGCACCGGACCCGTACCAGCCGCCGGGACCGGGGTCTCCAGCACCGCGAAGATCTCCTCCGCCGCCGAGAGACCCTCCGCCGCCGCGTGATACTGCGCCCCGACCTGCCGCAGCGGCAGATACGCCTCGGGCGCGAGGATCAGCACCACAAGGCCGGTGTAAAGATCCAGGTCGCCGTGCACGAGCCGCATCCCGATGCCGACCGCCACCAGTGCCACCGACAGGGTCGACAGCAGTTCCAGCGCGAACGACGACAGGAACGCGATCCGCAGCGTCTTCAGCGTCGCCCGCCGGTACTCGGAGGTGATCGTCCGGATCGACTCGGCCTGCGCCTTGGCCCGTCCGAACACCTTCAGCGTCGGCAGCCCAGCGACCACATCCAGGAAGTGCCCGGACAGCCGTGACAGCAGCTTCCACTGACGGTTCATCCCGGCTTCCGTGGCCCAGCCGATGAGCACCATGAAGATCGGAATCAGCGGCAGGGTCACCACGATGACCGCCGCAGAGACCCAGTCCTCGGTGACGATCCGGGCGAGCACCGCGACCGGGACCACCACCGCGAGCCCCAACTGCGGCAGATAGCGGGAGAAGTAGTCGTCGAGTGCGTCCACCCCTCGGGTGGCGAGGGCCGCCAGCGAGCCGCTTCGCTGCCCACTCAGAAAGCCCGGCCCCAGCGCTGCGGCCCGCTCCAGCAACCGCATCCGCAGCTCGGACTTGACCGCCGCGCTCGCTCGGTGGGCGGCCAGCTCCGTCAGCCAGGCAACCAGTCCGCGCCCCGCCGCGACCGCCGCCAGCAGCACCAGCGGATCCCACAGTTCGGAGACGTCCAGCCCCTGCCGGAACGCTCCGACCACCACCTCGGCGATGAGCATCGCCTGGGCGACGACCAGCGCCGCCCCGGCAAGGCCGAGAGCCACCACGGCCGCCATGAAGAGGCGGGTGGCCCGGGCGTACCGGAGCAGACGCGGGTCGACGGGTTTCACGTGAAACATCCCTCACTCAGGGGGCCGGCGGGAGGCCGTGCGGCCCTACGGAACGCGGAACTCAGTGCGGATCAGCGATGTGCTGTGTGCCGATCCGCTTCCGGAACACCCAGTAGGTCCAGCCCTGGTACAGCAGGACCACGGGCGTCGTGATCCCCGCGCACCACGTCATGATCTTCAGCGTGTATGGGCTGGACGAGGCGTTGGTCACCGTCAGGCTCCACTCCTCGTTGAGCGACGACGGCATGACGTTCGGGAAGAGCGTCAGGAACAGCATCGCCACGGCGGCCACGATCGTGAGGCCCGACAGTGCGAACGACCATCCTTCGCGCCCCGCCTGATTCGCACCGACCGCCCCGACCAGCGCGACCACGGCGATGATCATCGCGACCAGGCTGATCCCGTCGCCCTTGTCGGCCTGCGTCCAGCTGAGAAAGCCCAGCGCCAGCACGGCCGTGATCAGGCCCAGCTTCCGCGCCAGCTTCCGGGCCCGCTCCCTGATGTCCCCGACGGTCTTCAGCGCGACGAACACCGTGCCATGGAAGGTGAACAGGGTCAGGGTCACCAGTCCGCCGAGAAGGGCGTACGGATTCAGCAGGTCGCCGAAGGTGCCGACGTACTCCATGTCCTGATCGATCTTCACGCCGCGCACGATGTTCCCGAAGGCCACACCCCACAGCACCGCCGGCACCAGCGAGGTCCAGAAGATCGCCTGCTCCCAGTTGCGCTGCCACCGCTCCTCCGGCCGCTTCGCCCGGTACTCGAAGGCGACTCCACGCACGATCAGACAGACCAGGATCATCAGCAGCGGCAGATAGAAGCCGGAGAAGAGCGTGGCGTACCACTCCGGGAAGGCCGCGAACGTCGCACCGCCCGCCGTCAGCAGCCACACCTCGTTCCCGTCCCAGACGGGACCGATGGTGTTGATGAGGACGCGCTTCTCGACCCGGTTCCGGGCGAGCAGCTTCGTCAGAATGCCGACCCCGAAGTCAAAGCCTTCGAGGAAGAAGTAGCCGGTCCAGAGAACGGCGATGAGTACGAACCAGACGTCGTGGAGTTCCATGCCTCAGCTCCCAGTCCTTCGGTCTCAGTACGAGAAGGCCATAGGCCGGTCGGCGTCACGGTCGTCGCCGCCGATCCTGGTGGGCGGGTTGAGGTCGGATTCGGTGAGCTCGGGAGGACCTGCCTTGACGTACTTCACCAGCAGCTTGACCTCGATCACGGCGAGCACGGCGTAGAGCGCCGTGAAGACGATCATGGAGGTGAGCACCTCACCCTGGGACACACCGGGGGAGACCGCGTCGCGGGTGCGGAGCACGCCGTACACGACCCAGGGCTGCCGCCCCATCTCGGTGAAGATCCAGCCCCAGGAACTGGCGATCAGCGGGAAGCCGAGCGTCCAGAGCGACGCCAGCCAGTACAGCTTGGTGAGCTTCGGCCCGAGCGGCTTCTTGAAGAGCACCACATGCGGCACCTCGTCCTCGCCCACCCGCAGTGCCGGCGGCAGCATGAACTTCTTCCGGGTCAGCCAGAGCCCGGCGAGTCCGATCGCGAAGGACGTCATGCCGAAGCCGATCATCCAGCGGAAGCCCCAGTACGCCACGGCGATGTTGGGCCGGTAGTCACCGGGCCCGAACTTCTCCTGCAAGGCCTTGTTGGTGTCGTTGATCCCGGGCACGTGCGACGTGAAGTCGCTGTGGGCCAGGAAGGACAGCAGGCCCGGAATCTCTATGGCGACCTTGTTGTGCCCCTTGTCCACGTCCCCGTAGGCGAAGACGGAGAACGGTGCCGGCTGCTCGCCCTCCCAGAGGGCTTCCGCCGCGGCCATCTTCATCGGCTGCTGCTCGTACATGACCTTGCCCAGGAAGTCGCCGCTGATGGCGGTGAGCAGACCCGAGACGGCGATGGTGACCAGGCCGAGCCGCAGCGAGCTCTTCATCACCGGGATGTGCTTCTTGCGCAGCAGGTGGAAGGCGGCGATGCCGACCATGAACGCGCCACCCACGAGGAAGGCCGCGGACAGGGTGTGGAAGACCTGGGTGAGCGTGGTGTTCTGGGTCAGCACCAGCCAGAAGTCGGTGAGCTCCGCCCGACCGTTCTCCTTGTTGATCCGGTAGCCGACCGGGTGCTGCATCCAGGAGTTGGCCGCCAGGATGAAGTACGCGGAGAGGATCGTGCCGATGGAGACCATCCAGATGCAGGCGAGATGGATCTTCTTCGGCAGCTTGTCCCAGCCGAAGATCCACAGCCCGATGAAGGTGGACTCGAAGAAGAAGGCGATCAGCGCCTCGAACGCGAGCGGGGCTCCGAAGACATCGCCGACGAAGCGCGAGTAGTCGGACCAGTTCATGCCGAACTGGAACTCCTGCACGATGCCGGTGACCACGCCCATCGCGATGTTGATCAGGAAGAGCTTGCCCCAGAACTTGGTCGCCCTGAGGTACTTCTCGTTCTCGGTCCGCACCCAGGCCGTCTGCAGGCCGGCCGTCAGCGCGGCCAGTGAGATGGTCAGCGGCACGAAGAGGAAGTGGTAGACGGTGGTAATGCCGAACTGCCAGCGCGCCAGTGTCTCTGGCGCCAGAGCTAGGTCCACGTCGTCTCTCCTTACGTCGGCGTGGTCACCGCGTGGTCACAGCGTGTGCCCCGACAGCCTGCCCTGTAATTCACCTCATTCCATGAGGCTCAGGGCGCGCTTGTGAACGCGTTCACATTCACAAGCAATTATGACCCATACGAAATCCGCACCGTCAAGGGGGGTCCCCCTGAGGGCCACCACCCCTTGGCCACCATCCGTCGGGATGCCGTCCCGCTCCTGACATACCGACGCCCGCACCCCGGGGATCGGGTGTGCGGGCGTCCGGTCGCGGTCGGCGGCTACATCTCCTTGCGGAACGCCTCCGCGGCCTGCAGGAACACGTCGTTCGCCTCGCACTCGCCGATGGTGACCCGCACACCCTCGCCCGCGAACGGCCGCACCACGACACCGGCACGCTCGCACGCCGCCGCGAAGTCGACCGTGCGCTCCCCGAGCCGCAGCCAGACGAAGTTCGCCTGTGTCGGCGGCACGGTCCAGCCCTGACCCACCAGCCCGTCGTACACCCGCGTCCGCTCCGCCACCAGCGAGCCGACCCGCCCCAGCAGCTCGTCCTCCGCCTGCAGCGAGGCGACCGCCGCGTCCTGCGCGAGCTGGCTGACGCCGAAGGGCACCGCCGTCTTCCGCAGCGCGGCCGCCACCGGCTCATGGGCGACCGCGAAACCGACCCGCAGCCCGGCCAGGCCGTACGCCTTGGAGAAGGTGCGCAGCACGGCGACATTCGGCCGCTCGCGGTAGATCTCGATGCCGTCGGGAACGGCGGCGTCCCGGATGAACTCGCGGTACGCCTCGTCCAGGACCACCAGCACGTCGGACGGGACCCGGTCGAGGAACCGCTCCAGCTCCTCCCGGTGCACCACCGTGCCGGTGGGGTTGTTCGGGTTGCAGACGAAGATCAGCCGGGTACGGTCGGTGACGGCGTCCGCCATCGCGTCCAGATCGTGCACATCACCCGAGGTCAACGGCACCGGCACCGCCGTGGCACCGCTGATCTGCGTGATGATCGGGTACGCCTCGAAGGACCGCCAGGCGAAGATCACCTCGTCGCCCGGGCCCGAGGTGGCCTGCAGCAACTGCTGGGCGACACCCACCGATCCCGTGCCGGTCGCCAGATGCGAGACGGGCACCCCGAAGCGGTCCGCGAGCTCGTTCATCAGGCCGGTGCAGGCCATGTCCGGGTACCGGTTGAAGGTGCCCGCGGCGGCGATCGCGGTCTCCATCACGCCGGGCAGCGGGGGGTACGGGTTCTCGTTGGAGGAGAGCTTGAACGCGGCCGGGCCGCCGGCAGCGGCGGGCTTGCCCGGCTTGTACGTGGGGATGCCGTCCAGCTCGGCGCGCAGCTTGGGGCTCGTCTCGCTCACCGCAGGTCCTCCTCGACCGTCATACATGCTCACCAATACTGCTCACCCTATGAGGATTCCTGGCCGCTGCGAATGGGTGAGCCCGGAACGCCGGGAATGCCGGAGCCGGGGGGAGCGCTCTGTGATCAGCCGCGCGCCGGTGGCTCACGCCGTGGCGCGCATCCCTCGTAGTAGTGAGTTGAGACCTCTTCGAGACCTCGACCATTCGGCAGGCCTATGCCGGTCGACAACCGTGAGACCAGCGCCCTACCTCCCAACTCCCTTTATTTCAAAGGCAATTGACCACATCGAGCCATGCAGAAACGTGCCTGTCAACGACTGCATATGCTGGCGGCTCAACCGTCCGCCATCGCCCTACTATCGGCCTGCCATGACAGCAGCAGGGAAGCACCAGGTGAGCCGGACGGAGACATCACGCCGGGGCAGCCGGCCAGGCCGGGCGGGCATCCGGGACGTAGCCGCCGCAGCCGGTGTCTCCATCACGACTGTCTCAGACGCACTGAACGGAAAGGGCCGGCTCCCGGACGCCACCCGCCGACACGTCCGCGAGGTCGCAGACCGGCTGGGTTACCGCCCGTCGGCCGCGGCACGCACGCTCCGTACCGGCAAGTCCGGACTCATCGGCCTGACGGTGACCACGTACGGGGATGAACCTTTCACCTTCACCGAGTTCGCGTACTTCGCGGAGATGGCGAGAGCCGCGACCTCCGCCGCCCTCGCCCGCGGATACGCCCTCGTCATCCTCCCCGCCACCTCGCGCCACGACGTCTGGTCGAACGTCGCGCTCGACGGCACCGTCGTCATCGACCCGTCCGACCACGATCCGGTGGTCACCGAACTGGTCCGCCAGGGTCTGCCCGTCGTCTCCGACGGCCGCCCCGCCGGCACGCTCCCGGTCACCGCCTGGGTCGACAACGACCACGAGGCCGCCGTCCTCGATCTGCTCGACCACCTCGCCGCCGGCGGGGCCCGCCGGATCGGTCTGCTCACCGGGACCACCACGGACACCTACACCCGGCTGTCGACCACGGCGTATCTGAGCTGGTGCGAGCGGGTCGGCCAGGACCCGGTCTACGAGGCGTACCCCGCGCACGATCCGTGTGCCGGGGCCGTCGCCGCCGACCGGCTCCTCGCCCGGCCCGACCGGCCCGACGCCGTCTACGGGCTCTTCGACCCCAACGGCACCGATCTGCTCGCCGCCGCCCGGCGGTACGGACTGCGCGTCCCCGAGGATCTGCTGCTGGTCTGCTGCAGCGAGTCCACGATGTACGCCAACACGGAACCGCCGATCACCACCCTGTCGCTGAAGCCGCGGCGCATCGGCACCGCCGTCGTCCAGTTGCTCATCGACGCGATCGAGGGAATCGGCGACAACGGTCCGGTCGAGCAGGTGATACCGACCGAACTCATCGTCCGGACGTCGTCACAGCGGCGTTCACCACGGACGACCGTGAGTGCCCCACGGGCTTCTTCTCAGGACTAGACCAACGCAATTGGGGCGAAACAGTCGATGAACCGGGGGTGTACCCGGATTCAGCACCCCTGGTGCATCACACAGCACGATCCGCATTCCTATGATGGGCGCACGACACCGCGGTTCGTCCCCGACCAGGCCGGTCCGACGGTGCAGGGTGGCGCGACGGTGGTGGAGGGGTCGATGACTCAGGGGGCCGGTCAGGGACCTGTGGTGCGGACGGCGACGTTGCGTGACTTCCGTGTGCCCCCGTACGCGCAGGTCCCGGTGCAGTCGCAGTCCCTGTCCCATGAGTACGTACTCACTCATCCCGAGGATCTCCCGCGTCCCGACGCGGCCGTGCGTCCCGAGGACCCCTCGCGTCCCGAGGACGAGGTCCCGCACGCCATGTCGGCCGCGCCGGCCCACCCCGGCAACGTCCTCCCGGACGACGAGCCCCCCGAGGGCTACACCCCCACCGAACGCGATCTGCCGATCATCAACCGCGGGGACACCCTGCAGGTGACCGTGGCCCCCGCCGAGGCACCGGACTCCGCCCAGGACGGCCTCGGTCCGCTCTTCGTCGTCGGAGACGTCCACGGCTACCTGGACGAGCTCGTCGCCGCACTCGCCGAACAGGGCCTCATCGATCCGGAAGGCCACTGGTCGGCGGGCAACACCCGACTGTGGTTCCTCGGCGACTTCACCGACCGCGGTCCCGACGGGATCGGCGTCATCGACCTCGTCATGCGGCTATCGGCCGAGGCCGCGGCGGCCGGCGGCTACTGCAAGGCCCTGATGGGCAATCACGAGCTGCTGCTGATCGGCGCCAAGCGGTTCGGTGACAAGCCCGTCAACTCGGGCGCGGGCACCGCCACCTTCCAGGCGGCCTGGCTGCTCAACGGCGGCCAGAAGAGCGACATGGACCGTCTCCAGGACGTCCATCTGCAGTGGATGGCCCGGCTGGACGCGGTGGTCGAGGAGGACGGGCATCTGCTGATGCACTCCGACACGACGGCCTATCTCGAATACGGCACCACGCTCGAGGACGTCAACGACAACGTCCACGAGATCCTCAACCGCAACGACGCCGACGAGTGCTGGGACCTCTTCCGCAAGTTCACCAAGCGCTTCGCGTTCCGCGACGAAGACGGCCCACAGGCCGTGCGCAAACTGCTCGCCACCTACGGCGGCGAGCGCGTCGTCCATGGTCACAGCCCCATTCCGTATCTGCTGGGCGAGGTCGGAACCGAGGACGCCGGAGACGGGGAGGAAGCGTCACGCCCGGTGGTCGAAGGCCCCCACGTGTACGCGGACGGTCTCGCCATCGCCATGGACGGCGGAGTGACCATGGCCGGAAAGATGCTGGTCGCCCGGCTTCCGCTGCCCGGCTGAGGCAATCCGGGACAGGCGATTTCCGGAAACCCCCTGTCACCCCGTGCCGTAACCGCTCTACCATCGGCTTATCCGTAGCAGGCTCTCCTCCGTTTCCGCCCAACCGCCCCGAAAACAGGGGCAATCCGGCCCTACGGAGCATCGGGGGATGCACATGAACAGCGCTCCGCACCTGCTGACCGAGGATCGCGCCGATTACGAGCGCATCCTCGACGACGCACTGCGCACCGCGCACGACCGTCCGGGTGTCGACGGCATCGGGGAGCGGCTCAACGCCGAACAGCTGCGCACGATGGCCCTCAACGCCACCGCGCTGATCACCGGCGCCGCCGCCGCTGAGTACGAGCACTTCGTCAAGGTCCGCGAGGAGACGCGCACGTCCGCGGCCTCGTCCGTCAGCCGCTCGGTACTCGGCCCGGCGATGGGCGAGGCGTCCGAGGCCGGTGCCGGTTTCGGTGCCGTGCTCACCGTCCTGGCGCCGGTCCTGGCCGGCACCGCCGCGCTGATCTTCCTGCTCTTCGGCTACATCCTGAAGCTGGTCAGCCCCGAGCCCGCCTTCGCGGACACCCTGTTGACGGCGGGCTGGTTCTTCGGGGCGCTCACGGCCGCCGGAATACTCGCCGCCGCGATCGGTCTGCTGATCACGGCACTGCGCAACGGCGCGACCCAGGTTCCCGCCGAGGACGCGGGCGGCGAACTGCCCGACGAGGTGGCACGCGCCAGGGAAGCCTGGCGGCACGCGCTGCTGGAACGCGGCATTCTCCCGTTCCTCCGGGCCGCCCTGGCCGACCCCAGCGTCGATCCCGCCTCCCCGACGCCGCCGCGCCGGGTGAACCGGATCCCCAAGATCGGCTACAGCGGCCCCGAGTTCTCCAGCCCGAGCGAGGGCTCAACGACCGGCTCCCGCCCGACGTTCACCAGCCCGGACTTCACCAGCCCGGACTTCGGCCCCCCGGAACACCAGCCCGAGTAGCCGGAGGCTGCCGTACCTCGGGAGTGATCGCGCCGGGGCGAGACTGGTACGAGCGCACGGCCCTTGATCCGGACAGCCTCGCCGGCCACCCCGCCGTCGTCGAAGCCGCAGGCGCCCACCGCGACGAGGCGCTGTTCCACGAGGACGGGCCGGCCGAGTTCCACGGCCCAGGCTGGGCTGAGCGCGCAGGGTCGTCAGCCTGCGGTCGTCATCGGCCTCGGCCAGGCTCTCGCCCAGGGCGCGGGTTCTTCAGGACGAAGCCCGTCCGTCTCTCCTTGAGGAGGAGCCCCATGGGCTCCTGCAGGCGGGGCTGGGTAGCTCCGTTCAGCACAGGAGCTACCCAGTCGCTCACTCAGTCCGCAAGGGGCAGGTACACGCGATTGCCCGCCGCGGCGAACTCGGCGGACTTCTCCGCCATACCCGCCTCGATCTCGTCCGTCTTGAGGTCACCACCGTGCTCACGGCGGATGTCCTGGGAGATCTTCATCGAGCAGAACTTCGGACCGCACATCGAGCAGAAGTGCGCGGTCTTCGCCGGCTCGGCGGGTAGCGTCTCGTCGTGGAACTCCCGTGCCGTGTCCGGGTCCAGGGCCAGATTGAACTGGTCCTCCCAGCGGAACTCGAAGCGCGCGTCGGAGAGGGCGTCGTCCCACTCCTGCGCGCCCGGGTGCCCCTTGGCGAGATCGGCGGCATGAGCCGCGATCTTGTAGGTGATGACGCCGGTCTTGACGTCATCCCGGTTCGGCAGGCCCAGGTGCTCCTTGGGCGTGACGTAGCAGAGCATCGCCGTGCCCCACCAGGCGATCATCGCGGCACCGATGCCGGACGTGATGTGGTCGTACGCGGGCGCCACATCGGTCGTCAGGGGCCCCAGGGTGTAGAAGGGCGCCTCTTCGCAGATCTCCTGCTGAAGGTCGATGTTCTCCTTGATCTTGTGCATCGGGACATGTCCCGGGCCCTCGATCATCGTCTGTACGTTGTGACGCTTGGCGATCGTGTTGAGTTCCCCGAGCGTCCTCAACTCGGCGAACTGCGCCTCGTCGTTGGCGTCCGCGATCGAACCGGGCCGCAGACCGTCGCCGAGCGAGTACGTCACGTCGTACGCCGCGAGGATCTCGCAGAGCTCCTCGAAGTTCTCGTACAGGAACGACTCCTTGTGGTGCGCGAGGCACCACGCGGCCATGATCGAGCCGCCGCGCGAGACGATGCCGGTCTTGCGGCGGGCGGTCAGCGGCACGTACCGCAGCAGAACGCCCGCGTGGACCGTCATGTAGTCGACGCCCTGTTCGGCCTGCTCGATGACGGTGTCCTTGTAGATGTCCCAGGTCAGCTCCTCGGCGCGGCCGTCGACCTTCTCCAGCGCCTGATAGAGCGGGACGGTGCCGATCGGCACGGGGGAGTTGCGCAGCACCCACTCACGGGTGGTGTGGATGTTGCGGCCGGTGGAGAGGTCCATGACCGTGTCCGCGCCCCAGCGGGTCGCCCAGGTCATCTTCTCCACCTCCTCCTCGATCGAGGAGGTCACCGCGGAGTTGCCGATGTTGGCGTTGACCTTCACCAGGAACCGCTTGCCGATGATCATCGGCTCGATCTCCGGGTGGTTGACGTTCGCCGGCAGCACCGCGCGGCCCGCGGCGATCTCGTCGCGCACGA
Organism: Streptomyces sp. NBC_00259; assembly: GCF_036181745.1. Lineage (NCBI taxonomy): Bacteria > Bacillati > Actinomycetota > Actinomycetes > Kitasatosporales > Streptomycetaceae > Streptomyces > Streptomyces sp. NBC_00259. The sequence continues at coordinate 3,899,140 of NZ_CP108080.1, forward strand.
CGTCCGGGGACACGTTCTCCCGGATCGCCACGTACTCCATCTCCGGCGTGATCTCGCCGCGGCGGGCGTACGCGAGCTGCGTCACCGCCTGCCCGTCGCGGCCACGGCGGGGCTGGCGCGGGCGGCCGGGGAAGACCGCGTCCAGGTTGCGGAGTCCACCGCGCGGAGACGTGTGCTTGATCCCGTCGTCCTCGGGGCGGACGGGACGGCCCGCGTACTCCTCGGTGTCGCCGCGGCCGATGATCCAGTTCTCCCGGAGCGGCGGCAGACCCCGCCGCACATCCTTCTCGACGTTCGGATCGGTGTAGGGGCCGGACGTGTCGTACAGGGTCACGTCCTTGCCGTTGGTGAGGTGCACCTGCCGGACGGGCACCCGGATGTCGGGGCGTGAGCCCTCGACGTATCCCTTGTGCCAGCCGATGGACTTCCCGGCCTCCGTCGTGCTCTCCGTGCCGGAGGCAGGCGTGCGCGTGTCCGATGTGGTCATGAGACCTACTCCCTACGCCGGCATTACCCGGTAACAGGTTCGGCGGTCGGCGCAGCTGTTCCGTACGAAGTACGGTGGTCAGCGCCCTCTCAGCCCGGTGCTCCGAGCTCCCGCGTGTGCAAAGGTGCCACCACGCTAGCGCCCCGTCGGGCGTGCTGAACAGTGGACCCCTTCCGTTCTTGCGATGATCTGTCGGTGACTTCCTCCCAGCAGACGCCCCAACCCGATCGCCGAACGGACGGTCCGGAGGTCGACCACGCCCCTGGCCACGCCCCTGACCACCCCCCTGTCCACGCGCACGGTCACGGGCACACACCTGCCGCGCCCGTCTCACGGCATCTGCGGCGGGTCATCGCCGCGGTACTGATTCCGTTCGCCGCGGCGGTGGTGGTCGGCCTGGTCGCCCTCTGGCCCGGCGGCGCGCCGGCGCACGAGCGCACCGGTGTCGGCTTCGACCGGCAGACCGAAGAGGCCCGGGTGGTCAGGGTCGAGCAGGTCGACTGCAAGGACGTGAACGCGGGACAGGTCCCGCCGACCGGCGAAACCTCGACACCCGAAGGGGGTGCAGCGGTCAACTCCCGGCAGGAGGCGTGCAAGAAGGCGACCGTCGAGGTCACCACCGGTAAGGACAAGGGCCGTACGTTCGTCGAGGTCGTCCAGCCGGACGCGTCACGCCAGCTGAAGCAGGGCCAGGAAGTGGTCGTCGCGTACGCACCCGACGCCCCGCGCGATCTGCAGTACTCCGTGAGCGATGTGAACCGCGAGTTCCCGATGGCGCTGCTCGCCGGGATCTTCGCGCTCGTCGTGGTCCTCGTGGGGCGGATGCGCGGGGTGATGGCGCTGATCGCGCTCGCGCTGAGCTTCGCCGTACTGACCCTGTTCATCCTGCCGGCGATTCTGCAGGGCTCGAATCCGCTGGTCGTCGCCGTGGTCGGGGCGAGCGCGATCATGCTGATGGCGTTGTACATGTGCCACGGTCTGACCGCCCGTACCTCGGTCGCGGTGCTCGGCACGCTCATCTCGCTGCTGCTGATCGGGCTGCTCGGCTCGCTCTTCATCGGCTGGGCGTCGCTCTCCGGGAACACCGATGACAACACCGGACTGATTCACGGCCTTTTTCCGAACATCGACATGTCCGGTCTGCTCCTGGCGGGCGTCATCATCGGCTCGCTCGGTGTGCTGGACGATGTGACGGTGACCCAGACCTCTGCGGTCTGGGAGCTGCACCAGGCGGATCCGGGGATGGGGCCACGAGGTCTGTACAAGGCGGGGATCCGGATCGGCCGGGACCACATCGCCTCGGTCGTCAACACGCTCGTACTCGCCTATGCGGGCGCTTCGTTGCCCCTGCTCCTGCTGTTCTCGATCGCGGAGTCGAGTGTGGGCACGGTCGCGACCAGCGAGCTGGTGGCCGAGGAGATCGTCCGGACCCTGATCGGTTCGATCGGCCTGGTCGCCTCGGTACCGGTGACCACGGCGCTCGCGGCGCTGGTCGTCTCCGCCGACCGGCCGGGGGGCACCGTGACGGGCGCGATGACCGGGGCGGTACGGGGCAAGGGCCGCCGTCGGCGCGCGAAGTAGCGCCCCTCACCGAACCGGCCCTGTGCAGGGCGGCGTTCGGCTGCCGTCAGCCGGCGGCCTCCTCGGCCAGAATGCGCCCCAGGGCGGCCTCCAGGTTGTCCTCGAAGTCGCCGAGCGTGCGCTCCTGCCCCAGCGGGACCAGCTTGTCGGTCCGGTCCAGGAATGCCACGAGGGGCGCGGCGCCGGCCCGGAACAGCGCCCGGTCGAGGCCGACCTGAAGCCGGATGTGGACGTCGGACAGCCCTTCGGGCTCCGTCGGCGCGATGTGCACATCACCGTCGCCACTGGGCCCGTTGATCCCGTCGAGCAGCAGCTCACGGCCGAACGCCCAGGTCACAGGCGCGTCGCCGGGCAGGTGAAAGGTCATCCGCACCGCATAGGGATCTCTCGTCTCGTACGTGAGCTCCACAGGGATCCGGAAGGAGAGCTCCTCGGAGACCAGGAAGCTCATCAGGACCTCGGCCTGAACCGACTCGCGCATCGTGTTACCCCGCAGTGGATGAAGCACTCGTGAAAACGGCCAGGAATGATCCCCCATGGCCCTCGTGACGACATGGTGCTGTACGTCACCATGAGATCACAAGGAGTAATTTTTCAGATACTGATAGAGAACGCGAACGGACTGAGCAGACGTCCGATACCACTGCGTAGTTGTTCGACTGCGGGAAGCAATCGATCTTCCTGCTGGAGCGGGAGGGAAATCGCCATGGCGGCGGCCGTGCTTCCGACCGTGATCGGAATAGCCGCGCAGACCGTTCCCAGGGCATATTCCTGTCGCTCGATCACCGGTTGCATCCGGCTCATACCGCCGAGCCGTTCCAGCAAAGTCCCCCGGTCGCGCACCGTATGAGGAGTGATCCTTTCGACGGGGTGGCGGTAGAGATGATCTTTTCTGGCCCGTTCGTCGAGCTGGCCCAGCAGACACTGACCGAGTGCGTGCGCGTGCCCCGTCTCCCGGAAGTCGGCCCATTCGTCGACAGCGGGTGCGTACGGGGTGTCGGCGACGGCGACGAGTTCGATCTCGTCCTCCTGGTAGACGGCGAAATAGACGGGTACGCCGATCGCGTCGCGCCAGTGCGCCAGGGATTCCTCGATCTTGGTGCGACGATTCTGCATCGCCTTGCTCATCGCGAGACGCACCGCTGCCTCGCCGAAGACGAACACGCCCCGCTCACGCCGGAGATAGCCCTCGTGCACGAGGGTCCGCAGCAGGTGGTAGGCGGTGGGAAGGGGCAGTCCCGCCTCACGGGCGAGCTGCTTGGCGGGGGCTCCGTCGGTGTGGGAGGCCACGGCCTCCAGGAGTCTCAAGGCCCGTTGGACCGAGCCGATCAGAGTGGGTGGAGCGGTCGAGGTGGGCGCGGAACTGGTAGCCATGGCCGTGGCCAAAGGTCACCCCCAGGCATGGTGACGGGCGGTCCGCCCGCGCGCGGAGGCCGCCCCCGCGCGCTCGCCGTGCTCCCTGATGATCCGAGGTGCTCCTGAGATCAACGTCGGGAACTTCCCAGGAAGTCGTACAAACCCCTGTCGTACAAACCGCTGTTCAACAGCGATCGTCGACCCGGGCCTCTCAGGGGCGGCAGAGGCTTGCCACTCTAATGGCAGCCTCCGACCGGCCGCGGGCATCACCTGCGCCATTCCCCCGCGCGAGGTAACAGGCGTACGAACCTTTCGTATCTCTACCGGCTCGTATGCCTGTCGGCGCGGATGCCTACCAGTCGCTCTTGTCGGACGAGGACGACGACGTGGTCATGAACTTCCGTACGACGTAGATCAGCCCACCGACGATCGCCACGAAGAGCAGGACCTTGAAGAGCAGCCAGACCAGAATGCCGATGAAACTCGCGATCATGCCGCCGAAGACGACAATGGCGATCAAGGGGATGGCGACCCACTTCACCCACCAGGGCATCCCCCGCAATATCTCCTGCACCGCCATCGTCCTACCTCGATTCTGTGAGTTGTCCTGGTTTCGATGCTAGAGGTGCGAGTGCAGTCTGCGGGGCGTCGGCGTCCCTTGAAGACCCCTGAGCCGTCCCCTAGGGAAACCCGGGCCGACGGGTCAGCTCTCCGGCGGAGAGAAGATCACCAGCACCCGCAGGTCCTCGGTGATGTGGTGGAACTTGTGGGGCGCTCCGGCGGGGACGTAGACGACGCTGCCCCGCGCCACCTGGGTCGTCTCCATGCCGACGGTGATCGAGGCCCGGCCGCTGACGATGAAGTAGACCTCGTCCTGGCCGTGCGGCTGCTGCGGGTCGAGCGCGCCGGCGTCCAGTGCGTACAGCCCGACCGACATGTTCCGCTCGCGCAGGAACTGCAGATATGCGCCGTCGTTGACGACGCGCTCCGCCTCCAGATCGTCCAGTCGGAATGCTTTCATCGTGCGTCCGCCCCTGCCATTGGTCCGATCATGTCTGCCACGATCAGACACATGAAGAATTTTGTAGTCAAGACGATCGCCAACGCCGCGGCACTGCTCGTGGCGATCTGGCTGCTCCAGGACATCACGCTCACCGGTGACGACACCGGGAAGAAGACCGTGACGCTGATCATCGTGGCGTTGCTCTTCGGCCTGGTGAACTTCCTGGTGAAGCCGGTCGTGAAGCTGCTGACGCTGCCACTGTTCATCCTCACGCTCGGGCTGATCACGCTGGTGGTCAACGCCCTGATGCTGATGCTGACCTCGTGGCTCGCCGGCGTACTGGATCTGGACTTCCACGTCGACGGCTTCTGGACGGCGGTGCTCGGTGGTCTGATCATCTCGATCGTGTCGTGGGCGCTGAACATCGTGCTCCCCGACAGCAAGGACTGAGCACCGGATGTCCTTCTCCGTCTGTTTCGTCTGCACCGGGAACATCTGCCGTTCGCCGATGGCCGAGTCCGTATTCCGGGCCCGGGTCGAGGAAGCCGGGCTCGGCGGCCTCGTCGAGGTGGACAGCGCGGGTACGGGAGGCTGGCACGAGGGCGACGGCGCCGACCCCCGTACGGTCACCGTCCTGCGGGCGAACGGCTACGAGTCCGGCCATGTCGCGCGGCAGTTCCGCGTCTCCTGGTTCGCCGGGCTGGACCTGGTGATAGCACTCGACCAGGGACATCTGCGCGAGCTGCGGCGGCTGGCGCCGACGGACGCGGACGCCGCGAAGGTGCGGCTGCTGCGTTCGTACGACCCGGCCGCCGGTGCCGAACTCGACGCCCCGGACCCGTATTACGGCGGCATGGACGGCTTCGAGGAGTGCCTGGAAATGGTGGAGGCGGCGAGCGAGGGACTGCTCGCCGCCGTACGCAAGGTTGTTGAGGAGCAAGCGGCATGACCATGGGCGAAGGAACGAGGGCCGTACGGGCCGGGCTGCCCGAGGCGCGGAAGTACGAACCGACGCTGCCGGGACCCGTCTTCGCGGCGCACTACCACCTGCCCGGCGAGCCGACCGGCCCGTACACCTACGGACGCGACTCCAACCCGACCTGGACCCTGCTGGAGCAGGCCATCGGGGAGCTGGAGGCGCCGGGCGGCGACGGGGTGGAGACCGTGGTCTTCGCCTCCGGGATGGCCGCCGTCTCGGCCGTCCTGCTGTCCCAGGTCCGGGCGGGCGACGTCGTCGTCCTCCCCGACGACGGCTATCAGGCCCTGCCGCTGGTCCGGCAGCAGCTGGAGGAGTACGGAGTCGCGGTGCGGACCGCGCCGACCGGGGGCGATGCGCAGCTGGCCGTGCTCGACGGGGCGAAGCTGCTGTGGATCGAGACGCCGTCCAACCCGGGGCTCGATGTGTGCGACGTACGACGGCTCGCGGACGCCGCGCACGCGGGCGGCGCCCTGGTCGCCGTCGACAACACCCTGGCGACCCCGCTCGGCCAGCGGCCGCTGGACCTGGGCGCGGACTTCGCCGTGGCCAGCGGCACCAAGGGGCTGACCGGGCACGGCGATCTGCTGCTCGGCTATGTGGTGTGCCGGGACGCCGCGCTCGCCGAGCGGGTACGGAAGTGGCGCAAGGTCGTCGGCGCGATCCCCGGCCCGATGGAGGCCTGGCTGGCGCACCGCTCGCTGGCCACGCTGCAGTTGCGCTCCGACCGCCAGTGCGCGAACGCCCTCGCCCTCGCACGGGCGCTGGCGGGACGCGCCGAGGTCACCGGGCTGCGGTACCCGGGTCTGCCCGAGGACCCCTCGCACAAGCTCGCCGTGGCCCAGATGCGCCGCTTCGGGGCGGTGGTGTCCTTCGAGTTGCCCGACCGCGCGCACGCCGAGCGATTCCTGGCCGAGGTACGTCTCGTCGACGACGCGACCAGCTTCGGCAGTGTCCGCTCCAGCGCCGAGCGCCGGGGCCGATGGGGCGGCGACGCCGTGGCGGAGGGCTTCATCCGCTTCTCCGCCGGCGCGGAGGACCCGGACGATCTGGTGGCGGACGTGCTCCGGGCGCTGGACGCGGCGGCCGGATGACCGGACGACCGCACGGCAATGGGACGGTCCGAGCCTCCCCCCTCGTGGCTCGGACCGCCCCGGTATCGCCGGCGGATTACCGCTCGCACAAGGCTAGTTGACTCTGCGTCAGTGTCCAATCACACAGGCGACACCGACCTATCGACTTATTTATAGTTGGACGATGGATCTGGCCCTGTTGCGCACATTCGTCACCGTGCACCGAGCTGGTTCCTTCACCCGCGCCGCGGCGCTGCTCGGTCTCTCCCAGCCCGCGGTGACCAGCCAGATCCGGACTCTGGAGCGACAGCTGGACCGGCCGCTCTTCCTGCGTCAGGCGCGCGGTGTCACCCCCACGACCTTCGGCGACGAGCTCGCCCACCGGGCCGCCCCGCACCTGGACGCCCTCGTCGAGATCGCGGAAGCGGGGCTGGACGAGGAGTCGGGCGTCCGCACACTCCATCTCGCCGGGCCGCCCGAGTTCACCTCCTTACGGGCGCTGCCCGCGCTGACCCCGTTGATCTCCCAGGGCCTGGCGCTGCGGGCATCGTTCGTGGGGAACGCCCAGGAGGCCCTGGAGGGGCTTGCGGCCGGACACCATGACCTGGCCATCGCCACGGCCCGCCCGCGCGGCGGACTGCTCGGCTCCACCCCTCTCTGCGACGAGGAGCACGTCCTGGTCGCCTCACCGCGCTGGGCGACCCGGCTCGGTTCCGGGGTGCTGCTGCACAAGGGCGCGGTCGTGCTGGAGCAGTTGCCGGTGGTCGAGGTCCACGAGTCCCTGCCGTTCGTCTCCCGGTACTGGGCCGCGGTCTTCGACAGCCGGCCGCCCGCCGCCGGCACCGTCATCGCCCCCGATCTGCGGGCGGTGCTGGAGTGCGCGGCATCCGGCGCTGGGCTGGCCGTGCTGCCGCGCTATCTGTGCCGGAGCGCCCTGGAGAGCGGGGAGGTCGTGGCGCTGCTCGACCCTCCTGTACCGCCGCTGCGCACCTACTTCCTCGTCGTCCGTACCGGCACGCTCGCACTCCCGCACATCGCGCGGGCGCACGAGGGACTGTTGCGCGCCGCGGCCGACTGGTGACGACAGGCGACCGCAGGGTGGACAGGAGTTTCAGAACGGGTGTCGTGGGCCACTCTCTGACCATGACCGAACGGCCAGTGGTCAAGCGCACCGCACGCGCCATCCTGCTCGACGGCGACGATCTCGTCCTGATCAAGCGAACGAAGCCGGGCGTGGATCCGTACTGGGTCACTCCGGGCGGCGGGGTCGAACCCGACGACGCGACCGTCGTCGAAGCCCTCCACCGTGAGGTCGACGAGGAGCTGGGCGCCAAGATCGTCGATGTGGTGCCCTGTTTCGTCGACACCGTGGAGCACATCGTGGACGGCGGTGTCTCGGGCGTGAAGGTGCAGCACTTCTTCGTCTGCCGCCTGGCGGCCATGGACGCGTCGCTGCGCCACGGCCCGGAGGTGGAGGACCCTTGCGGCGAGTACGAGATCGTCCGGGTGCCCTTCAGCCGCGTCGGGATCGCCGCCGTCCATCTCGTCCCGCTGTCCCTGCGGCACTACTTGGACGGCAACATCGAGGGCGTACGGGCGATGCACGCTCCCGATCTGGGCTGATCGCGTCGCGTCTAGTCGGCGGCCGCCACGAGCTCTTCGAGGGAGTCGTGGCGGATCCGCTCGAACGGGATGCCGACGCCCCTGAGCGCGTCCACTCCGCTGCGGATCATCCCGACCGGGCCGGAGAGATACGCGTCGTACTCGTTCCACGGCCCGTACTCCCGCACCGCGTCGGGCAACTGTGCCCTGCCGTCCACGACGGGCCGCACCTGGAGCCATGGATGGCTCTGCTGGAGCCGCAGCATCGTGTCGATGTCATAGAGGTCGTGGTTGCTGCGTGCCCCGTAGAACACCTCCACCGGCCGACGCTCACCGTGCTCGGCGACATCCTCGACCAGGGCCTTGATCGGGGCGATGCCGGTCCCGCCGCCCAGGCACAGCAGACCGTTGTCGGTGGTGTGGTCGACCACCATCGATCCGGCGGGCGGGCCCAGCCGCAGTACGTCGCCAGGGCGGGCGTGGTGGACCAGCGCATTGGAGACCCAGCCCGCGGGGACGGCCTTGACGTGGAACGAGAGCAGCCCGTCGGAGCGCGGTGCGCCCGCGAAGGAGTAGTGCCGCCAGATCCGCGGCCACCAGGGGGTCTCCAGGCTCGTGTACTGCCCGGCCAGGAAGGGGTAGGGCTGGTCCGGGCGCACGGTGACGACCGCGATGTCCGGGGTTCTGAGGTCGTGCGAGACCACCTCCGCGTGCCACCAGGCCGGCGCGTGCCGCTCGTTCTCCGCAGCGGAGTCGATCATGATCTGGGAGATCGTCGTGTACGTACGGACCCACGCGGCCTCGGTCTCCTCGTCCCAGGTCGTCGTGGCGTACCGGGTCAGCGCACCGATGAGGGCCTCGCCCACGGCCGGATAGTGCGCGGGCTGGGTGCCGTACTTGCGATGGCCGCGGCCCAGGTGCTGGAGGTATTCGACGAGCACGGCGGTGTTGTCCATGTGCTCGGCGGCGGTGAGCAGCGCCTTGAGAAGGCGGTCGCGCTGGGTGTCCATGGCGGCGGGGAAGAGGGGCCGGAGATCGGGGTGGCGGACGAAGAGCAGCGCGTAGAAGTACGAGGTGACCTTGTCGGCGACGGGGGCGATCTCGGTCATCGTCCGACGGATGAGGATCGCGTCGGGTGACGCGTTGTCGTCGGAGACGCCGGCGAACGGACCGGCGGCGGACCCTGCCGCCTCGCCGGCGGGAGCGGGGTGCTCGTACTGCGGGGCGGCGGCGGTCTCGTAGGAGGAAGGGGCAGGGGCTCCGTACGGAGAATGCCCGCCGTACGGCGAGTGCGTTGCCTGTGGGGAGTGCATTGCCTGCGGGGACGGCGCCTCGTGCGGCGCTGTGGCCCCGTACGGCGCCGCCGGTGCCGCGGGGGCCTCAGGGGCGGTGCGGGCCTGGGGAACGGTGGCTCCGCGGGGCGGCGTGGCGGATGCCCGGTCCGCGCCGGTGCCTACGGGACGTATGGAGGCAACGGGCCGGCTAGGGGTGGTTATTCGTCCCTCGCCGGACGTGCCGGTGCCCGCTGGGGCACTGCCCTCGGCCGCAGGGGCCGGTCGGCCCGCGGCAGTCCGCTTTCGGGGGCTGAACCAGCCTCCCCCGCCGGTCGCACCGTTCTCGTCGGAGGTGCCGTTGTCGGCCGACGTGGTGGTCGGAGCGTCCATTGTGTGCCTCGCCTCGAACATCTCTCGGTCGGTCTGCGCACTTCCGCTGGTCCGGAACGTGCCTCAATTCCCCGCTCTGCCTCAGGACTCCTGCCCGCCCACATTAGCCTTCGCGCGATTTGAGGTTCGGGACGAGTGGGACCGGATTGTGACGTTGCCCGCAGCGCTCTTCGTCGCAGCATGCCAGGTTGCCCCTCGGCAGCGGACAAAGAGCGGAAAGTCCGGGTATCCGTACCCGCTTTCCCGTTAGGCTGCATTGCCCTCATGTCCGTATGCGCGGCCAGGACTCGGGTCCCGGTGGTATGCCCCGTACCCGAAACTCACGTTGAAATCGCCCCAGTTGTAGGCTTCCGGCAGATCGCTCCCCGTCCAGGTGTGTGCGGCGAGCCCGGACAGATGATGGTCCGCATTCACCGCCACCGCAACGGTCATCGCGACGAAGATCTGCGCATCGGACATCGCATCACTGTCGAGGATGCGATGTCCGGCCCTCATCCCGAACTCCACACAGAGCCGGTTCGTGATGTTCACTGCCGCGGCAACGGAATCGGGATCTACATCAACCGGGGATGGTGCGCAGGCCCCATGCGGAGAACTCTCGGTGAAGAAATCGGGCCCGTCATGTACGCCGAGACCAGTACACGTGGTTACTCCCGCTGTCAGACGCGAAGAGGGCCGGCTGCCCGGCACCGTGTTTCACGTGAAACCACTCAAACGTCCCGCTCGGCGGGCCATCCTCGTCGTCCATGTCTCCGCGTCCGCGGGTTGGCTGGGGCTCTCGCTCGGTCTGCTCGGGCTGAGTGTCGCCGCGGTCGCCTCCGGATCCCCGGCCGTCGCCGAGGCCTCGTACCGCTCGATGGCCGTCTTCGCGAACTGGCTGATGATCCCTGTCGCTCTGCTCACCCTCGCCAGCGGTCTGGTCCTCTCCCTGGGTACGCCCTGGGGCCTTGCCCGCTACCGCTGGGTCTGGACCAAGTTCTGGCTCACGCTGGTCACGACCGGGCTCACGGCGTTCTCGCTCCGGCCCGAGGTGAACGCAGCCGCCGATCTGGCCGCCGCGGGGATCGGGGTGGCGGACACGTCCGGCCTGCTGGCCGCTCCGATCGTCTCGCTGTCCACGTACCTCTTCATGACCGCGATCTCGGTCCTCAAGCCATGGGGGATGACCCGTCGCGGACGACGGCTGCGGGTCTTGGCCACTTCGTCGAAAACGGTGGACGAACGATCACTGCGTCCGACAGCCTGACCTCATGTCAACACCGCTCACCGAGCTCCCCGTCCGGCGTCTGACCACTGCAGACCTGAGCTCCTGCGCCGATCTGTCCGAGGACCGCGGCTGGCCGCGCGAGGAGCATAAATGGGGCCTCCTGCTCGCGGCGGGAAGGGGCTACGGCATCGACGATCCGGCCGGCAAGGGGCTGGTCGCAGGGTGCGTGGTGACCTCGTACGGTCCGGGGCTCTCCGCGATCGGCATGGTGCTCGTGGCCGAGCGATACGCCCGACAGGGGGTCGGGCGGCGCCTGATGAAGCACGTACTCGCCGAGGCGGGTGCCACTCCGCTCACCCTGCATGCCACGCCGTACGGACAACCGCTTTACGAAGAGCTGGGCTTCAGCCATGTCGGCCGCGCCGAGATGGTCAGGGGCCGCTTCCGCCCCTCCGGTCCGGCGCCCCGGGCCACCACCCGGCCGGCGACCGCGGAGGACCTGCCCGCGATCCTGCGCCTCGACGCCGAGGTCTTCGGCCTGGACCGTACGCACATCATCACGCGGCTCCCGGCCTTCGCCGACCAGTTGAGGGTCGCGGAGGCCGACGGTGCTCTCACCGGCTTTGCGGCCGTCTGGCCGAACATGGAGACCCATGTCGTCGGCCCCTTGATCGCCCGCGACACGGACACGGCCAAGTCCCTGATCGCCTCGCTCGCCGCGCAGACGGACCGCCCGCTGCGTACGGACATCGACGTGCGCCACGAGGAACTGCTCGCATGGCTGAAGGCGAACGGCTTGGAGCCGATCGCCTTCAACGCCGTGATGATGCACGGCGCGCCCGCTCTCCCCGGTGACTGGACCCGCCGCTTCGCGCCCCTGACGGTCGCCGCGGCCTGAGTCGAGGAGGCCTTGCCGCAGGGTCAGTTGTCGAGGGCTCCCAGCGCCGCCGCCGCAAAGCCGTGGTCCTGCTCCGGCGCGCCCCCGCCGACGCCGATCGCACCGATCAGGCGACCCTCGCGGTGGACCGGGACTCCCCCGGCGATGAAGAGGAGCGGGCGGTCCAGGGCGGTGGGGAGGGTGTGGAAGAGACCGCCCGGCTGGACCGCGTCGACGAGATCCGCCGTGGGGGCGTTCAGCTGAAGCGCGGTATAGGCCTTCCGCGTGCTGGTCTCGCCCGCGATGAGCACGGCCCGGTCGTCGCGGCGGAAGGCCAGCAGATGGCCGCCCGCATCGAGAACGGTGATCGCGACGGTCACGCCCGCGGCTTCAGCGGCCTGGCGGGCCGCCGCCACGAGGGCCTCGGCGTCCTGGATGGTCAGCGGGGCGACGGCGGTACCGGCAGCAGTGGTGGCGGTGGTGGTCATAGTGATCTCCTTGGTGCGTTTCCTGGGCGTGCAGGGGTTCTTGGGCGTGCAGGGGTTCCCTGGGTGCCTAGGGGTCAGTGCCGGACCCCGGCGGCCGAGGCCGGCTCCGCCACCGCCGAGGCGGCGACGATCCGGCTGTCGCGGCGGAGGTCGCGACGCTCCAGCGCGCTGGACAGCACCGCCAGCACGAGCGCCGAGGCGGCGAGAACCGCGCCGACCCAGTTCGGGGCCGTGAGTCCGAAGCCGGCCGTGATGACGATGCCGCCGAGCCATGCGGCGAGCGCGTTACCGAGGTTGAAGGCGCCGATGTTGACGGCCGATGCCAGCGTCGGGGCACCGGAAGCCTGGTCGAGGACCCGCTTCTGCAACGGCGGCACGGTGGCGAAGCCCAGCGCGCCGACCAGCACGATCGAGACGGCTGCCGCGACCTTGTTGTGGGCGGTGAACGTGAACAGCGCCAGTACCAGGGCGAGGGCGCCGAGCGAGACGTACAGCAGCGGCATCAGGGAACGGTCCGCGAACTTCCCGCCGGCCAGATTGCCGCCGACCATGCCCAGGCCGAAGAGAACGAGCAGCCAGGTGACGGAGGAGTCGGCGAAACCGGCGACCTCGGTCATCATCGGCGTGATGTAGGTGATCGCGGCGAAGACGCCGCCGAAGCCGAGCACGGTCATCGCCATGGCCAGCAGAACCTGGACATTGCGGAACGCGGCGAGCTCATGGCGCAGCCGTACGCCTTCCGGCCTGGGCTGTTCCGGCACCAGCTTCGCGACTCCGGCGAGCCCCAGCACACCGAGCCCGGCCACGACGAGGAACGTGGTGCGCCAGCCGATGCTCTGGCCGATGAACGTGCCCATCGGCACACCGACGACGTTCGCGACGGTCAGTCCGGTGAACATCATGGCGATCGCACCGGCCTTCTTCGCCGGGGCGACCAGGTCGGCGGCGACCACCGAGCCGATGCCGAAGAAGGCACCGTGCGCGAGCGAGGCCACCACACGGCCCATGAGCATGACGCCGAAGACCGGGGCGACGGCGGAGAGCACATTGCCGGCGATGAACAGACCCATCAGCACCATCAGCATCCGCTTGCGGGACACCTTGGTCCCGAGGACGGTCATCAGCGGTGCGCCGATGACGACCCCCAGGGCGTACCCGGTGACCAGGTAGCCGGCGGTGGGGATGGTGACCTGGAAGTCGCCGGCGACCTCCGGCAGCAGGCCCATGATCACGAACTCGGTGGTTCCGATACCGAATGCCCCGATGGCGAGGGCGAGGAGCGCGAGCGGCATGGGGAGTGCACCTTCCTAGCGGATTGCGTCTGCGCCTAACAAGCGTCGACAATAATTGCAGGAGACGTTAATTGCAAACGCGGGCTATTGCATGGGTCGGCTATTCTGGATGCCAGCCACTCCGGTGCCGCTGCACGGGACGCCCGACCGCGTCCGCACGGCGCTCCTGGACGGAGGAGAGATCGATGACAGCGATGGACCCGGCACTCACCGCGCTCGCCCAGAGCTGGTGCGCGCTCTCCCTGCTGCACAGCAGGATCGAGGCCCACATCGAGCGGGCGCTTCAGGCCAAGCACGATCTGAGCGTGCGCGAGTACTCGCTCCTCGACGTCCTCAGCCGCCAGCACAACGGTCCCGGGGGCCATCTCCAGATGAAGCAGGTCGCCGACGCCGTCGTGCTCAGCCAGAGCGCCACGACCCGGCTCGTCACCCGGCTCGAGGACCGCGCGCTGCTCAGCCGCTACCTCTGCGACACCGACCGCCGCGGTATCTACACGGATGTCACGGAGGACGGCCTGAAACTGCTCTCCGAGGCCCGGCCGACCAACGACCGTGCGCTGCGTGAGGCGCTCGACGAGGCCGCGAGGAACCCCGAGCTGGCTCCTCTGGTCAAGGCGGTCGAGGAACTGAAGATGCCGGCGGCCTCGATCCCCACGCCCGCGGGCGTGCCCACGTAAGGACGGGCCTAGGCTGCGGATCATGAACGATCTGCAGATACGCCCCGCGTCCCCCGCCGACATCCCCGCGATCGTGGCGATGCTCGCCGACGACCCGCTGGGCGCCCGACGTGAGTCGCCGGACGACCTCACCCCGTACACCGCGGCGTTCGACCGACTCGCGGAGGATCCGAACCAGCATCTGGTGGCCGCTGAACGCGAGGGCCGCATCGTCGGTACTCTGCAGCTCACCGTCATCCCCGGGCTCTCCCGGCGTGGCGCCACCCGCGCGGTCATCGAGGGTGTGAGGATCCACGCCGATGAGCGCGGCGGCGGCCTGGGCGGCCGGCTCATCGAGTGGGCGGTCGATGAATCCCGGCGCCGGGACTGCCAGTTGGTCCAGCTGACGTCCGATGTGTCGCGCACCGATGCCCATCGCTTCTACGAGCGTCTCGGCTTCGAGGCGTCGCACGTGGGCTTCAAGCGCACCCTCTGACGAGGGGAACTCACCTCCTGAGCCGAGGGAAGCCGTGTTTCACGTGAAACGCGGCTGAGGGACCGTGCCTCACATGGACAGACCGCGCCAGCCGCCTTCGTCCACCCCACCGGGCACCGCGGCGGCCGGGTCGTACGGGCTCCGCGTGAAGACGAACGAGCCCAGGTCGAGATGGCTCACCGCACCATCGGGCCGCCGCACCACGCGCAGGGTCTCGCCCGTGTAGTACCCGTCGAGCCCGGTCCACGTCCCGTCGGGGCACGCGCGGAACCGCGATCCGCGGCCGTTCCCCCAGAGCGGGTACAGCTCCATGGCCCGATCCGCTACCAGCTTCAGCCCGAAGGCGGAGGTGCCCCAGTACCAGGACCCGGTCAGCTCCAGCAGCGCCTCGTCCACCTCCGGCATCGGGCGCCAGGGCTCGGGGAAGCGCGGCTCCGCCTCGGCGACGATGCGTGCGAGCTCAGCGGCGGCCACAGCGGTGGACGGTCCCGAGGTCGCATTGGCAAGGACCACCGCGGCGACGCCCTCGTCCACATCCACCCACAGACAGGCGAGGAACCCCGGCAATGAGCCCGTGTGGCCGATGAGAGTACGTGCTTCCCTCCGTACGATCTGAAGACCGAGACCGTACGTGCTGTCCCACTCCCCGGCCTCCGCCGGCGCGGCAGGCGTACGCATCTCCTGTACGGAGTCAGCACTCAGCACACGGTCGTCGCCATCGGCGAGAAAGCCGGCGAACCGGCAGAGGTCGGATGCGGTCGACCAGAGCTGCCCGGCCGGGGCCATCAGGCCCAGATCCTCGACCGGTTCGGGCATCATCACATCGGCCCATGGATGGACCGCCCACCCTCCCGCGTGGGGAGCCTGGGGTCCGGTGCTCGTACGGCTCATGCCCAGCGGTTCCAGGATCTCGCGCCGCAGCACCTCCTCCCAGGGCTCTCCGCGTACCGCCTCGATCAGCGAACCAAGAAGCGTGTAGCCGGTGTTGGAGTAGTGGTGACGACGGCCCATGGGGTGCAGCAGAGGGGCATCACCGAGCACATCGCCCAGTTCGGGCCGCAGCGTGCCCGGCGTGCGCTCCCACCAGGGTGCGGGGCTCTCGGCAGCCAAGCCCGCGCTGTGGGACAGGAGTTGGGCGATGCTGGCCTCCCCCACCCCGGTACCGGGGAGGTGCTTCTCCAGCGGATCGCCCAGATTCAGCAGCCCTGCGTCTCGCAGCCGCAGGACCAGCACGGCGGTGAAGGTCTTGGTGAGCGAGCCGATGCGGTACTGGGTGTCGGCGTCGGGCGCGTGCCCCTCGACGCAACTGCGCGCGCCACTCCATACCTGGCGCCCGTCCCTGGCCACCGCGCCGACCACGGACGGAGCGCGGCCCTCGGACTGTGCGGTGGCCACCCGGTGCAGCAAGGCACGTTCCGTACTGGGCAGCAGCGCTTCAAAAGGTGAGGTCATGGTCCAGATCTATCGGACCGGTCCGGCTCGGGTCGACCTGGAGGTTCCGGTGAGCCGTATCCCGGGGCGTTTGGGTGACCTGCGTTTTCACGGCTCGATTCTGCGCTCGTGTCGGTGGCGCAGTCCCGTCTTCGTGTCGTTTTTCTCAGCCGCTGGCACTGTCCCAGGGTGCCGCCTCGAGGAATCTCCAACCGCGCTGTGCCCGTCGGCAGCTTCCGGTGAACGTCTTCGCTCGTCACGACGTAGCGGGGCCGTTCGATCAGGCCGTGGCGGGCGAGGCTGCGTGAAGGTCGGCCCGGTCGGTGTCGGACACGACGCACACCGGCAAATCCGTGGAGAGCAGCTGCTCCCTGTCCGGGAACAGCTGCGGGGGCCTGCCAGTAGGCAACCTGGACGGCGAGCAGAGCCTCCGGATCGCACGACGCGTGGAAGGCGTCGATCGTGGCCGCCAGTCACGCGCATGCGATGCGCGCTGGCCACGGAAGTCCGGGCCGACCGCGCCGTCTGTCCAGGTTGGCCGCGGGAGGTCGGTTACGGCCGACCGGTGAGGTGCGGCACCAGGATCTTCAGGTCGCGGGCGACTCGCTCGGCGAGCAGTTCGGGATCGTCTGGCCCAAGTGGCCGTGGCGGACGGAGCGGACCTGCTCGGGGTCGCGGGCGGCGACGGCACCCAGGCGCGCGATCAGGCGCCCGGTGGCGAGCCGTCCTGGGTCGTGGCGGTGTGGTGCTGCTCAGCCCTGGGCGGCGGGATGCATCGTTTGAGATTGGCCGTTCCTTCGGCCTTGCTCCTACCTGCCGGCCAGAGCTTCGGCTTCCGTACGGGCCCGCACCGCCTCCAGTGCAGCGTATTCCGCCTCCAGGATCGCGGAGCCAGCGAAGTCGATCGCGAACGACGCGTACCCCTCCGCATCATCCGCCGTGAGCTCGGCACGCTTCACGTCAAGCTCGCCCTTGCGCTCCCGGAGATGGCTCTTGACCGTCGCTACGTGCTCCTGCCACTTGTTCCTTGCCTCTTCCAGTGACGCAGCGGCAGCGGCCTCCTGCTCGGCTCCCTCACGGCGGAGTTGCTCTGCCCGCTGTTCCGTCTCCCGCTGAACCTGTTCGATCGCGGCCGCCAGATCCTCCTGGTCCTTGGCGATGGCACTCTCCACCTGCTCTTGTGCGTGCTTCGACCAATCCGTCAGTTGGGTGATGCGGTCCGTCATCTGCGTCATGGTCCTACCCTTCCGATTGCTCTAAGAGGAGGATTTTCATCAATTCGAACATATCCGGCAGGTGACTGCTACTCGCGTGGCAGCGCCATGGCAGCGGACGGGTCAGGGCAGCGCGGGACGTGGCTGTAGTCGCCACGCCCAGGGCGGCTCGCCGCCGGGTGCCCGATCGGCGGACTGAGCCTCCTGCAGCGCGATCTCACAAGCATTGCCAGCCATACCGCGCCGTTGTGCGCCGCCGGTCTCGGTCAGCGCTGCGCCGCGGACATGCGCGGGGGCGCGGCAGAGGTTAGACAAGAAGGGTGATGGTCAACAGACCGGAAGGTATCGGCATTCCACCGGAACTGTCTGTTCTGTGTGAACCGTGGGCCTGTGGCCGGTCGGACACCCGCGCGCCTGCGCCGGATTCGTCGTCCATACGCACTCGTGAGCCGGGGCACGACGGCACGCTGGTGGCCGTCGTGTTCTCCCGCGAGCACGTGTCCGATCTGGTCAGGCAGTCGGCTCGGCCGGGGCCCTCTCCGCTCGGTGCAACCAAGGCAGCCCAGTGGGCTGTTGCGCCCCTCTGTCTCCCCTGTGACCGTCGATGACGCAGCCGGACCCCGGCCAGGAGCCGCAGCCGGCTGGTAGGCCCCCGCCTTCCGGGGCCGAGGCCGCAGAAGCGGGGGATTCCGCCCGGATGCCCCGATGGCTGCCGCGTGCCATGGTGCTTGCCCTTGCGTTGGTGGCCGCCTTCCAGCTCGGCAGCTGGGCCTTCCACAGGCTTACTGGTCTGCTGGTCGGCATTCTGATCGCGTCTTTCCTGGCGCTGGGAATCGAGCCGCCGATCGGGCGGATGGTGGCCCGGGGGATGCGCCGGGGCCTGGCCGCCTTTCTGGTGTGTCTCGCCGTGGTCCTCGGGTTGGCAGGGTTCTTCGTACTGTTCGGCTCGTTCCTGGCGGGCCAGATCAGCGGCATCGTCGAGCACTTCCCGCGGTACTTCGACTCCGTCATCGGCTGGCTCAACCGGACGTTCCACACGGATTTGTCGCGGGTCGACATCCAGGGCCGGCTGTTGCGCCCCGACCGGCTGCGGACATACGTACAGAAGAGCGCGGGCGGCGTGTTCGATTTCTCGGCTTCCGTGCTGGGCGGTCTGTTCCGGCTGCTGACGATCTTCTTGTTCGCTTTCTACTTCGCCGTGGACGGCCCCCGGCTGCGCCGCGCGCTGTGCTCGCTGCTGCCTGCGGCCAAGCAAACCGAGGTGCTACGGGCCTGGGAGATCGCGGTCGACAAAACGAGCGGATACCTCTACTCCCGTGGGCTGATGGCCCTGATTTCCGCGGTCGCCCACTTCGTCTTGCTGGCACTGCTGGACGTGCCGTACGCCCTGGCGCTCGCCGTGTGGGTTGGCGTGGTGTCGCAGTTCATCCCGGTCATCGGCACCTATCTGGCCGGGGCCGTGCCCATGCTGGCCGCGTTCGCCGTCGACCCCTGGTACGCGGTGTGGGTGCTGGTCTTCGTCGTGGTCTATCAGCAGTTCGAGAACTACCTGATCCAGCCGAAACTCACGTCCAAAACCGTGGACATCCATCCGGCGGTGGCCTTCGGCTCCGTGATCGCGGGCACCGCGCTGCTCGGTGTGGCCGGCACGCTGATCGCCATTCCGGTGGTGGCCACGTTGCAGACGTTTTTCGGTGTGTATGTGAAGCGGTACGACGTGGCGGATGACCTGGAGGAACAGGACGGCCGGCGATACCCGCGCCGGGACGGTCCGTCGCTGCGGGCGCGGCTGCGTGGACTGCTGCGCCGCCGCGGTCGGTCCTGACCGGGCTTGCGAAGGCCTCCGCCAGGTGAAACAGGCCAGGTTGGGTGACGATGGAGGTGTATGGCCCGACCATGTTGTTCCAGGAGGAGGCAGGCATGACTTATCCCTCTGATTCCTCGGGCACTGGCCCTCCGCGCGGCACCGAGCCACAAGACGCCCCCTTGACCGAAGGCCTGGGCGCCTTGGCGAACATGGGCTGGCAGATCCTGCTCACCATGGGCCTGGCCACGATCGCCCTGGGCGTCGTGGTTTTCGCCTGGCCCGAGGAGACGCTGCAGGTCGTCGGCGTACTCTTCGGCATCTACCTGCTGGCTACCGGCGTCTTCCAGCTGGCCGCCGCCTTCGGCACGCACGTCCCCCGGCATCTTCGGGTGCTGCACTTTCTCACGGGTGCGCTCTCCGTCCTGCTGGGGCTGATCTGCTTCCGGGGCACCCTGCAGTCGATCTTTCTGCTCGCCCTGTGGATCGGCTTCAGCTGGCTGCTGCGCGGCATCATGGTGACGGCTGCGGCGGCCTCCGCCGAGGGCATGCCGGCACGCGGCTGGCAGCTGTTCTACGGGATCATCAGCACTCTGGCGGGCATCGTGCTGATCGTCTCGCCGTTCACCTCGATCGCCGCACTCACCCTGGCGGTGGGCGTCATGGCCCTCGTCCTTGGGGTGGTCGAGGTGTTCCAGGCCATCAGGATGCGCGTCGAAGTCGGTCGCCTCGCTCCGGGCGGCAGTGCCGAGCGGCGGCCCCTTTTCCACCGACCGCACCCCCAGCACTGATCACGGCGGAGACACCGAGCCCCCGCTTGGGCGGCCCCTGGACCTGGTCGTGTGCGGCGCTGTCCGGCTGCCGCAGCGCACGGATGCGCCGCCGACCCGCCTAAGCGGGGCCGCCGCCACACCGTTGTCGCCCGGCCGGGTCGGCCGCAGCTTCCCGTAGACACCGTCGGGACGATCGGCGATCTCCCGGTTCCGCTCGGTACTTAGCCGGAAGGTTGGCCGACGCCTCTCAAGCTCCTGCATCCACCAGTAACCCGCCGTCCGCTTGGGCAGCGGCACCGCTCCCGGCCCGAAACGCACCTCCAAACGGGCCTGCACCCGCTCCCGCACCAGCTTCACGGAGGGACGGGACTCCTCCGCGTATTCGCCCAGCACCTCCTCGGCCGCCTCCGCCCAGCGCGGATCGGCGTTGGCCAGCCCGCACTCCGCCTTGGCCCTCTTCGGGACGAGCCCGGCCTCGCCGTTCGCGAGGAAGGCCTGTGCCCAGCGCTCCACCGTTCGCTTGGTCACACCGAGTTCGGACGCCTTGGCCGCATACCGCTGTCCCATCGATCGGCCGGGAGCGTATTCAGACCGGGGCTCGCCCTGCCGTGCCAGCTCCTCGGCGCCGGAGCGGTAGCCCGTCAATATCTCCCGGACGTGCTCAGCGCGCTCCAGGACGTCCTTCCTCTCCTCCTTGGACAGCCGGGTCAGCACCACAGCAGTCAACTCATCGTCATCGACGGCCGGCCCCGGCCCGGTGGGGATCACCTGCGCACGTTGCGAGGTCAGCGCTCGCGTGCCACCCACGGGACTCGACGGCCTGCTTCGTCCACGCGAAGGTGAAGGCGATCTGCGGCCGCTCCAGCCGGTGCCGCGGTTTGACATCCACGACTACCGGGTCGCCGACCGTGAGCAGCAGATGTGCCGCCGCAGCTTGCCCTGTACCTCGGCCTTGAGCAGGAACGGCTGAGCGACGATGTGCCGGACCTCCGGATCGAAGTCCGCGAACAGCAGCCGCCCCAGCTCCAGCCGCGACTCGTAGATCACGTGGTCGCCTACCGTCGCCGACCAGTACGTCCCGGAGTAGTGCTTCTGGCCCTTGTACCAGCGGAACGTTCGCCACGGCTGCGCGTTCCGCAGGAGATCGAGTGAGACGGATGCCCACTCCAGATCCTCCTCCAGACACTGGTCAGCTCGCCGCACGCTCAGCTGCACCGGCCCGGCGATTCGCCCTGCTCATCGGACCCCCCAAGCCACACGTCCTTCAGGGCGGCTTGATCACCGCCGACGCTGCTGGAATGCCCCGGTCGTTCGCATTGATGACGACCGGGGCGATCCGATACACAGAGGGTGGAACTAGCGGGACTGGAGGCATGAATCCCGCTGCCGTGTCGTATCCGACATGGCGACGACATCACGGCGCGGAAAACGACATGGGAAATGGGACCCTACACGACCGGGGATCAGGTCTGAGCCATGTCCACGAAGCGGGAGTAGTGGCCCTGGAAGGCGACGGTGATCGTCGCCGTCGGGCCGTTACGGTGCTTGGCCACGATCAGGTCCGCCTCGCCCGCGCGGGGTGACTCCTTCTCGTACGCGTCCTCGCGGTGCAGCAGAATGACCATGTCGGCGTCCTGCTCGATGGAGCCTGATTCACGGAGGTCGGAGACCATCGGCTTCTTGTCGGTGCGCTGCTCGGGGCCACGGTTCAGCTGGGAGAGCGCGATCACCGGGAGCTCGAGCTCCTTGGCGAGCAGCTTGAGGTTACGGGACATGTCCGAGACCTCCTGCTGGCGGCTCTCGGCACGCTTGGAGCCGCCGGACTGCATCAGCTGCAGATAGTCGATGACGACCAGCTTCAGATCGTTCCGCTGCTTGAGCCGGCGGCACTTCGCACGGATCTCCATCATCGACAGGTTCGGGGAGTCGTCGATGTACAGCGGGGCCTGCGAGACATCGGGCATCCGGCGGGCGAGCCGGGTCCAGTCCTCGTCCGTCATCGTTCCGGAGCGCATGTGGTGCAGCGCCACGCGCGCCTCGGCGGACAGCAGACGCATCGCGATCTCGTTGCGGCCCATTTCGAGGGAGAAGATGACGCTCGGCAGGTTGTTCTTGATCGAGGCGGCGCGGGCGAAGTCCAGCGCCAGCGTCGACTTACCCATCGCGGGACGGGCCGCGATGACGATCATCTGGCCGGGATGCAGACCGTTGGTGAGCGAGTCGAAATCGGTGAACCCGGTGGGCACACCGGTCATCTCTCCGCTGCGTGAGCCGATCGCCTCGATCTCGTCGAGCGCGCCCTCCATGATGTCGCCGAGCGGCAGATAGTCCTCGCTGGTGCGCTGCTCGGTGACGGCATAGATCTCGGCCTGCGCGGAGTTCACGATCTCGTCGACGTCGCCGTCCGCCGCGTATCCCATCTGCGTGATGCGCGTACCGGCCTCCACGAGGCGGCGCAGCACGGCGCGCTCGTGAACGATCTCCGCGTAGTACGAGGCGTTCGCAGCCGTGGGGACCGACTGGACGAGCGTGTGCAGATACGAGGCACCGCCGACGCGGGTGATCTCGCCGCGCTTGGTCAGCTCGGCGGCCACCGTGATGGGGTCGGCGGGCTCGCCCTTGGCATAGAGATCGAGAATCGCCTGGAAGACGGTCTCGTGCGCGGGCCGGTAGAAGTCATGGCCCTTGATGATCTCGACGACATCGGCGATGGCGTCCTTCGACAGCAGCATGCCGCCGAGGACGGACTGCTCGGCGTCGAGGTCCTGCGGGGGCACCCGCTCGAAGCCGGGGGAGGAGTCGTCCCAGGGGCCGCTTTCCCTGCCGCGCTCGTGCTGCTCCTCGCGGCCACGGCCGCGGCCTTCCCCACGGCGGGGGCGGGAGACGGGCAGACGGTCACCCGGACCGATGTCGGCCCAGGGATCGTCCAGGGGCTCGGGAATGCTCACCGGCCACCTCCTCCCGTCCGCTCCGCGGACCTCTCCGTGGCACTCTTTTTACGACACGGCACTGACAAAACGAGAGGCCCGACTCCGCTTCACGGCACATCGGGCGCCGGTCCACGGTAGGGCCGTCGGCACCTTCAGCCAATCTGGTTATCCACAGGCCATGTGGACGACGGACCAGATGCTGTGGAGAACCCGGCGGAACCTGTGCACGGACCGGGGGACAGCACTGTGGACAAAGTCATAGACGACCTCCCGCACCTATCCTGACCTGCAACTTTTCCATCCACCGGCTGTGGGGGAGAAAAACTTTCCCGACCGGATCAAGATCAGAACAAACGGCGCACACCAGAAGCCCCGCCCCACCATCGGGTAAGGATCAGAGACGCTTTGCATCTCTTACCTGTGGAAGATTAGATTGAGCGCATGACACAGGCCCCCGCGGCACCCAGGACCAGCCGACGACGACACGATCGAGAGATCATCACGCTCGCCGTCCCCGCCTTCGGAGCCCTCGTGGCCGAGCCGCTCTTCGTGATGGTCGACAGCGCGATTGTCGGCCATCTTGGCACTCCACAGCTCGCTGGGCTGGGGGTCGCTGCCGCCCTGCTGATGACGGCCGTCAGCGTCTTCGTCTTTCTCGCCTATGCCACCACCGCCGCAGTCGCCCGCCGCGTGGGAGCCGGCGATCTGAGCGCCGCCATCCGCCAGGGCATGGACGGCATCTGGCTCGCCCTGCTGCTCGGCGTGGCAGTCGTCGCGGTCACCATGCCCACAGCGCCATGGCTGGTCGACATCTTCGGAACCTCCGATACGGCCGCCCCGTACGCCATCACCTATCTGCGCATCTCCAGCCTCGGCATCCCCGCGATGCTCATCGTCATGGCCGCCACCGGCGTACTGCGCGGCCTCCAGAACACCCGCACTCCCCTGTACGTCGCCATCGGCGGCTTCACCGCCAACGCTGCGCTCAACGCCGGGCTCGTCTATGGTCTCGGCCTCGGCATCGCAGGCTCCGCCTGGGGCACCGTCATCGCCCAGTGCGGTATGGCCGCCGCCTATCTCGTGGTGGTCGTCCGCGGAGCACGTCGCCACGGCGCCTCCCTGCGCCCGGACGCCGTGGGCATACGGGCCAGTGCTCAGGCAGGCGTCCCCCTGCTCGTTCGTACGCTCTCCCTGCGCGCCGTTCTGATGATCGCCACCGCCGTTGCTGCCCGCATGGGCGACACCGATATCGCCGCCCACCAGATCATCCTCGCTCTCTGGAGCTTGATGGCCTTCGCGTTGGACGCGATCGCCATCGCCGGCCAGGCGATCATCGGACGCTACCTGGGGGCGGACGATGCCGAGGGGGCGAGGGACGCCTGCCGCCGGATGGTTCAGTGGGGCATCGTCTCGGGCATCGTGCTCGGAGCTCTGATCGTGGTCGCCCGTCCGCTCTTCATTCCCCTGTTCACCGCCGACCCAGCGGTCCAGGACACGCTGCTTCCGGCCCTCCTGGTCGTGGCGCTCTCCCAGCCGGTCGCCGGTGTGGTCTTTGTTCTGGACGGCGTCCTGATGGGCGCCGGCGACGGGCCCTATCTGGCCGGCGCCATGCTGGCGACCCTCGTGGTGTTCGCTCCCGTCGCACTGCTCGTGCCCACCCTCGGTGGCGGGCTCACCGCCCTGTGGTGGGCGATGGCACTGATGATGACCGTCCGCATGGCGACCCTGTGGCTTCGCACCCGTTCCGGCCGTTGGATCGTCACAGGAGCGACCCGCTGACAAGCCGCTGTTTCACGTGAAACAGCGGCTTGGTCCTCCCTGCCCGTTTCACGTGAAACAGCGAGAGGGCCGCACCCGGCGGGGTGCGGCCCTCTCATACTGCTCTGCGAGCGCTCGCTCAGGCGGCGATGACCTCGACGCCGAGCTTCGCGGCGACCTCGGGGTGCAGACGCACGGACACCTGGTGCGAGCCCAGGGTCTTGATCGGCGAACCGAGCTCAACGCGGCGCTTGTCGACCTCCGGACCACCGGCGGACTTGATCGCCGAAGCGATGTCGCCCGGGGTGACGGAGCCGAAGAGGCGGCCGGCGTCGCCGGAGCGAACAGCCAGACGCACCTTCACGCCCTCGAGCTTGGCCTTGATCTCGTTGGCCTGCTCGATCGTCGCGATCTCGTGGATCTTGCGGGCACGGCGGATCTGCTCGACGTCCTTCTCGCCACCCTTGGTCCAGCGGATCGCGAAACCGCGCGGGACCAGGTAGTTGCGAGCGTAGCCGTCCTTGACGTCGACGACGTCGCCGGCAGCGCCGAGGCCGGACACCTCGTGAGTGAGGATGATCTTCATGTTTCGGTCACCCTCTCTTAGCGCGCGGTGGACGTGTAGGGCAGCAGCGCCATCTCACGGCTGTTCTTGACGGCCGTGGCGACGTCACGCTGGTGCTGCGTGCAGTTGCCGGTCACGCGACGGGCACGGATCTTGCCGCGGTCGGAAATGAACTTCCGCAGCATGTTCGTGTCCTTGTAGTCCACGTATACGGTCTTGTCCTTGCAGAATGCGCAGACCTTCTTCTTCGGCTTGCGCACAGGCGGCTTCGCCATGGTGTATCTCCTGTGTGATCAAGAAGTGGGGGTACGAGCTGCCCCTGAGAACGGATCCTTGTGGGACCTGTCCCTAGAAGGGGGGCTCGTCCGAGTAGCCGCCGCCGGAGCTTCCGCCCCAGCCGCCACCGCTGCCGCCGCTCTGCTGCTGCTGACCGCCGGCCGGCGCGCTGGTGGCCCAGGGGTCGTCGGCGGGAGCACCGCCGCCACCCTGCTGGGCACCACTGGGACCGCCGCCCCAGTTGCCGCCGCCCTGCTGGCCGCCGCCATAGCCGCCCTGGCCACCGCGACCCGTGGTCTTGGTGACCTTGGCCGTGGCGTTCTTGAGGCTGGGGCCGACTTCCTCGACGTCCAGCTCGTAGACCGTGCGCTTGACGCCCTCGCGGTCCTCATAGGACCGCTGCTTCAGCCGGCCCTGCACGACGACGCGCATGCCTCGCTGGAGCGACTCGGCGACGTTCTCCGCCGCCTGACGCCAGACCGAGCAGGTGAGGAAGAGGCTCTCGCCGTCCTTCCACTCATTGGTCTGACGATCGAAGGTGCGGGGGGTGGACGCGACACGGAACTTCGCGACCGCCGCACCGGACGGGGTGAAGCGCAGCTCGGGGTCGTCGACGAGATTGCCGACGACCGTGATGACGGTCTCGCCTGCCATGGGTGAACCTCTCGGCGGGGATTGCTTCTGGCTGCTTGCTGCTACTCGAACCCGATGACCTCTGAGCTAGGCGCTCAGTGGGTCTCGGGACGGAGGACCTTGGTCCGGAGGACCGACTCGTTCAGGTTCATCTGGCGGTCGAGCTCCTTGACGACCGCAGGCTCGGCCTGCAGGTCGATGACCGAGTAGATGCCCTCGGGCTTCTTCTTGATCTCGTAAGCGAGACGACGACGGCCCCAGGTGTCGACCTTCTCCACCTTTCCGTTGCCCTCACGGACGACGGAGAGGAAGTTCTCGATCAGCGGGGAGACAGCGCGCTCCTCGAGATCGGGGTCGAGGATGACCATCACCTCGTAGTGACGCATGTGGAACCCACCTCCTTTGGACTCAGCGGCCACGGTCGTTCCGTGGCAGGAGGGTCGTGATGCGTGAGCATCGATGTCTACGAGTAAATCAGGCGCCACTGACAATCGGCCTCGACGAGCGAGGATCCGACTGCTGGCCTGGGCAGACACCGGTGCAGACCGTACAGAGTACCCGCAGACCCGCTTCCGGTTGAAATCCGGCCTCCAGTGCCCCCACCCTGTACACATCGGGTGTGGGCGGCGTCACAGTGCGCCGCCTTCCGGGAATGCCAGGGAGGCTCTTCATGGCACAGACGCAACCCAACCCCACCGGCTCTCTCCTCGCCACGGACGGCAAGCCGCATCCGCTCCAGGACACTCTGATGGTCGTGACCCTGGTCCTGGGTGCGGTGGCCTTCGTGACGGCGCAGTTCGACAACCTCCATCTGCTCAGCTCCTGGTCCGGGCTGATCGGGATCGGCACGGGTGCATACGGCCAGTTCATCTCGGCCACGACCCGCGAACGCTTCCTTCTGATCATCGGGCTCGGCGCCTCGGCCTTCGGTTTCTTCCTCGGAATGGCGCACGGCGGACTCTTCGGTGGCCTGATCAGCTACTAGCCCGCTGTTCGACGGCCATGCGGGGCCAGGGGTCTGGGGCATCCCTCCAGAAGGTGGTGCCCAGGCCCAGTAGGCTTCGGCGCGAGAGCCGGAGCCCCTGACCCATGGGGACACACCAGCCGAGGAGCGCCCCGCATGAGCCTGACCCTGAGGACCATCAGCCGAGAGCAGCATCTGGCATACATCCAGACCCTGCCCGCGGCGAGTCACTGCCAGGTCCCGGCATGGGCGGACGTCAAGACCGAGTGGCGCTCCGAGAGCCTCGGCTGGTTCGACAAGAGCGGCGAGCTCGTCGGAGTCGGTCTCGTCCTGTACCGGCAGCTGCCCAAGATCAAGCGTTACCTGGCGTATCTGCCCGAGGGCCCGGTGATCAACTGGTACGCCCCGAACCTGGACGACTGGCTGCAGCCGATGCTGGCGCACCTGAAGCACCAGGGTGCCTTCTCCGTGAAGATGGGCCCGCCGGTCGTGATCCGCCGCTGGGACGCCCCGGCGATCAAGGCCGGTATCCAGGATCCGGACGTGAAGCGTCTGCGCGACGTCGAGGCCACCCACATCGAGCCGCGCGCCTTCGAGGTGGCGGACCGGCTGCGCAAGATGGGCTGGCAGCAGGGCGAGGACGGTGGCGCCGGCTTCGGTGACGTGCAGCCCCGGTACGTCTACCAGGTGCCTCTGGCCAACCGGTCGCTCGACGATGTCCTCAAGGGCTTCAACCAGCTGTGGCGGCGGAACATCAAGAAGGCCGAGAAGGCCGGCGTCGAGGTCGTCCAGGGCGGCTACGACGACCTCGCCGAGTGGCAGCGGCTGTACGAGATCACGGCCGAGCGCGACCGCTTCCGGCCCCGCCCGCTCTCGTACTTCCAGCGCATGTGGACGGTGCTGAACAGCGAGGACCCGAACCGCATGCGCCTGTACTTCGCGCGGCACAACGGGGTGAACCTGTCGGCGGCGACCATGCTCGTCGTCGGTGGCCACGTCTGGTACTCGTACGGCGCCTCCGACAACGTCGGACGCGAGGTCCGGCCCTCGAACGCGATGCAGTGGCGGATGCTGCGCGACGCCTACGCCATGGGCGCCACGGTCTACGACCTGCGCGGCATCAGCGACTCGCTCGACGAGACCGACCACCTCTTCGGCCTGATCCAGTTCAAGGTGGGCACCGGCGGCGAAGCCGTCGAGTACGTCGGCGAGTGGGACTTCCCGCTCAACAAGCTGCTGCACAAGGCTCTCGACATCTACATGTCGCGCCGCTGATCTTTCCGTAACCTCGCTCATATCTCTGATACACCGCTGCCACCAGAAAGGTTCCGGGTCACGGCCATGGCGCTCTCCCTCTACGTCGACACCGCACGCTGGCGGGCGCATCAGAAGTCCGTGCTCGACCAGTTCCCGGGCCTGGTCCCGGTCTGCAAGGGCAATGGCTACGGCTTCGGCCATGAGCGGCTCGCCGAGGAAACGATCCGTTTCGGCTCGGACATGCTCGCGGTCGGCACGACCTACGAAGCCGCCCGGATCAAGGACTGGTTCAGCGGCGACCTTCTTGTCCTCACCCCGTTCCGCAGGGGTGAGGAGCCGGTTCCGCTGCCGGACAGAGTCATCCGCTCGGTCTCGTCGGTCGACGGGGTGCACGCCCTGGTCGGCGCCCGGGTCGTGATCGAGTGCATGAGCTCCATGAAGCGGCACGGCATCTCCGAGCAGGACCTGGGCCAGTTGCACGCGGCGATCGAGGACGTGCGGCTCGAAGGCTTTGCCCTCCATCTGCCCCTTGACCGTACGGACGGCTCCGACGCGGTCGAGGAGGTCATCGGCTGGATGGACCGCCTGCGCGCCGCCCGGCTGCCCCTGCACACCATGTTTGTGAGCCATCTGCGGGCCGAGGAACTCGCCCGCTTGCAGCAGCAGTTCCCGCAGACCCGCTTCCGCGCGCGGATCGGCACGCGGCTGTGGCTCGGCGACCACGAGGCGACCGAGTACCGCGGCTCGGTCCTCGATGTCACCCGCGTCGCCAAGGGCGACCGCTTCGGCTACCGCCAGCAGAAGGCCGCCTCGGACGGCTGGCTGGTGGTCGTCGCCGGCGGTACCTCCCACGGAGTCGGTCTGGAGGCGCCGAAGGCTCTGCACGGCGTCATGCCGCGCGCCAAGGGCGTCGCCCGCGCGGGACTGGCCACCGTCAACCGCAACCTGTCCCCGTTCGTCTGGGCCGGCAAGCAGCGCTGGTTCGCCGAGCCGCCGCACATGCAGGTCTCGATCCTCTTCGTCCCCTCGGACTCGCAGGAGCCGAAGGTCGGCGACGAGCTGGTGGCGCACCTGCGCCACACGACGACGCAGTTCGACCGCCTGGTCGACCGCTAGGCCCCATCCGGGCCCCCCGGAGGGCCCGGAATCCCGCGGAAAGCCCGTACAGCCCCGCCAGGGCCGTTCCTGGGCCCGTCTAGTGGCCTGCTGAGCCGGTCATCCCCCACTCCACCCTCGGCCCCTCCACCGCGTGCGCCGCGTGCCGCGGTGGGCGGGCCGCCTGGCCGAGTACGAAGACGTCCTGCGCCCTGTCCAGGACCCCACCGGAGGGGTCGTCCGACCCGTCCTGTCGTACGGGGTCACGCTCCGGCATCAGGATGTCCCGGACGACCACCGCGCACAGGTAGAGCGTCCCCAGCAGATGCAGTGCGATCGCCAGCTGGTAGCCCTCCGGCGGCAGGCCCTGGTGCTTGTCCCCGCTCGTGGTGTACGCGAGGTACATCCAGATGCCCAGGAAGTACATGACCTCGCAGGCCTGCCAGATCAGGAAGTCCCTCCAGCGCGGCCTGGCGAGCGCGGCGAGGGGGATCAGCCACAGCACGTACTGCGGCGAGTAGACCTTGTTGGTGAGGATGAACGCCGCCACGACCAGGAACGCGAGCTGTGCGAACCGGGGCCGGCGCGGCGCGGTCAGGGCGAGCGCCGCGATGCCGGCGCACGAGAGGAGCATCAGCAGCGTCGCGTAGGTGTTGACCGTGTCGACGTCGATCGACTCGCCCGTGCGCTGCGTGATGATCAGCCAGAACGAACCGAAGTCGACCTGCCGCTCCTGGCTGAAGGTGTAGAACTTCTTCCATCCCTCGGGCGCCAGCAGCATCACCGGCAGGTTCACGATCAGCCAGGAGGCCGCCGCACCCAGGAAGGCCGCCCCGTACTCGCGGTACCTGCCCGCCCGCCAGCAGAGCACCAGCAGAGGTCCGAGCAGCAGCACCGGATACAGCTTGGCGGCCGTGGCAAGCCCGATGAGGATGCCGAAGGCGAGAGCGCGCCCACGCGACCACATCAGCATGGCCGCCGCTGTGAGGGCGATCGCCAGCAGATCCCAGTTGATCGTGGCGGTGAGGGCGAACGCGGGCGCGAGGGCCACCAGCAGCGCGTCCCAGGGCCTGCGGCGATGCGTCCGCGCGACACAGACGGCGATGATCGCGGTGCAGATCATCAGCATGCCCGCGTTGACCATCCAGTAGATCTGCTCACGGTGCTGGAGCGAGCCGTCGCCCGGTGTCAGCCAGGCCGCCACCTGCATGAACAGCCCAGTCAGCACGGGGTACTCGAGGTACTCCATGTCGCCGTTCAGCCGGTCGAAGTACGGCACCAGACCGTCCGCGAAGCCCCGTCCCAGGAACAGATGCGGAATGTCGGAATAGCAGGCGTGGGTGTACTGCGAACTGGTGCCACGGAACCAGGCCCAGTCGTAGCAGGGGATCTTCTGCACCATGCCGAGCGCGAACATCCCGATCGCCACCAGGGAGATCACCCTCACCGGCGTGAGCCAGCTGCTGCCGACCCACGCCCAGCGGCCCATGGGGCCGCCGATCAGCTCGCTGCCGGCCGCCGCGACCTCGTCCCGCTGCGTGGGACGCACCAGCGGCTGGTCCTGCTGCACGATCGTCTTCTCTGGGCTCGGCATGGACCACATCCTGCCGTACGCGGCTGTGGACGCGTGCGTCCTGTGGACAACGGCCTGTGGACAACGACGAGGGCCGCGGCGCCGGAATCGTTCCGGTACCGCGGCCCTCGTCACGCCCTCCCAGGGGGCGAGCCGTCAGCTGTCGGCGCCTCCCAGCCAGCCGCCGCCGTCGTTGCCGTTGCCTTGGGTGCCGTTGGCGCCCGCGGATGGTGACG
Source organism: Streptomyces sp. NBC_00259 (assembly GCF_036181745.1). Taxonomy (NCBI): domain Bacteria; kingdom Bacillati; phylum Actinomycetota; class Actinomycetes; order Kitasatosporales; family Streptomycetaceae; genus Streptomyces; species Streptomyces sp. NBC_00259. The sequence goes on from NZ_CP108080.1 coordinate 3,930,407, forward strand.
GACTGTTGGTGGCACCGCCGTCCGTGGCTCCTCCGTCGGTGGTGCCCGCGTCGGTGCCGGAATTGGCGCCGCCGACGTCCTGGCCGGCCGTCGGGTCACAGGTCCAGTCGAACCGGTCGCAGGACTGGCTGGGGTCGGGCGACTGGGACGGGGTCTGCGACGGGGTCTGGGACGGCGTCTGGGACGGCGTCGGAGAGGGCGTGTCGGAGGGCGTGGGTGCCGGGGTGGGCAGACCGCCTCCGATGACCGCCTCGGCGTCCAGGGGCTCGGGCTCGGGGAACGGAACCGCTTCCTCACCCTTGAGTGCCGCCGTCATGTAGTCCTTGAAGATCTCCGACGGGAACGACGCACCGTGGATCTTTTCCTGACCACCCGTCCCGAACATCTCCAGGAACTTGCGGTCCTTGTTCCCCTCGTCGTCGTCCAAGCGGTACATGTCGATCGCGGTCGACAGCTGCGGCGTGTAGCCCACGAACCAGGCGGACTTGTTGCCGTCGGTGGTACCGGTCTTGCCCGCGACCTTGCGGCCGGGCAGCTTGGCGTTGCTGCCGGTGCCGTCCTCGACGACATCCACCAGCACGTCCGTCACATTGCTCGCGATGGCGGACGAGAAGGCCTGCTTCGTGGCGGCTTCGTGCTCATAGATGACCTCCCCCCCCTTCTCGACCTTGGTCACGGAGTAGGGATCGCTCTGCTTGCCTTCCGCGGCGAAGGTCCCGTACGCGCCCGCCATGCGGATGGCGCTGGGGTCGGAGATACCGAGCGAGAAGGACGGGACCTCGCCATCGACCAGGCTGTCCTTCAACAGGCCGGCCCTGATCGCCGTCGTCCGTACGTTCTCGATGCCGATGTCCATACCCAGTTGGGCGAAGGGCGAGTTGGCCGAGCGAACCATGGCGTCGCGCAGGGTGATGTCCTTGTACGACTCCCCACCGTCATTGGTCTGGAGCCACTGCTCACCCTTCTCGTTCTCCCAGGTGGTTCCGTCATAGTTCTTGATCTTGAGCTTGTTGGCGCCGTTGTACTTGCTCTTGTCGGGATCGACGCGGGTACGGCTGTCCGGCCCCTGGTCCGGGCCCAGTGACGGATCCCGGACACCGATCTCCATCGCGGCGGCCAGGACGAAGGGCTTGAAGGTCGATCCGACCTGGGCACCGGTCTGGTTCGCGTTGTTGGTGAAGTGCTTGGTCGCGTCCTCGCCGCCGTAGATGGCGACGATCTTCCCCGTCTTCGGCTCCACCGAGGCGCCGCCGAACTGGACGTGGGTGTCCTTCTCCGGGCGCTTCTTCGGGTCGATGTTCTCCTTGCGGACCTTCTTGACCGCGTCCTCGAGCTGCTTGACCTTGGCCTTGTTGAAGGTCGTGTGGATCTCGTAGCCGCCCTTGGCAAGCTCCTCCGCGGTGACGCCCCCGTCGTTGTTGGAGATGAAGTAGGCCTTGGCGAGGTCGACCAGGTAACCCGTCTGGCCGCCGAGCTGCGCGTCCTTCCTCGGCTTGAGGGGCATCGGGAACTTCTTGATGGCCTCCGCGTGCTCCGCAGCGTCGAGGTGGCCGTCCTTGAGCATCTCGCCGAGGATCCACTTCCAGCGCTTGGTGGCGCGCTCCGTGTTGTCCCTCGCGTTGGCCTTGGGGTCGATGTCCGCCGCACCGGCCGGGTCGTAGTACGTCGCACCCTTGAGGAGCGAGGCGAGGAACGCGCACTCACTCGCGGTGAGATTCTTGGCGTCCTTGCTGTAGTACGTACGGGCCGCGGCCTGGATCCCGTAGGCGCCCCGCCCGTAGTAGGAGGTGTTGAGGTAGCCCTCCATGATCTCGGGCTTCTCCATCTCCGTGCCGACCTTCATGGAGATGAACAGTTCCTTGAACTTACGGCTCAAGGTCTGGGACTGGTCGCCCAGCATGGCGTTCTTCACGTACTGCTGCGTGATGGTCGAGCCACCCTGGGTCTGCTCGCCCATGGCCATGTTGAAGAGGGCGCGGCCGATGCCCATCGGGTCGATGCCCTTGTCGTTCTGGAAGGTCTTGTTCTCGGCCGAGATCACCGCGTCCTGCATGTCGGCGGGGATGCTGTCGATCGAGATGATCTGACGGTTGACCTCACCACCGGTGGCGGCCAGCTGGGACCCGTCCTCGTAGTAGTAGACGTTGTTCTGCGCCGCGGCCGCCTTGTCCTGATCCGGGATGCCCACCATCGCGTACGCGATGGTCCCGGCGGTCATGAGACTGCCGAGGAAGGCGAGGCACAGCCCGGTCGCGAGTTTCCAGGACGGCACCCAGCGCCGCCACCCGTACTTGTCGTGCCGGGGATAGTCGATCAGGCGCTTCTTGCCGGGGCTGCCACCCCGGCCGCGGCCCGGACCTCCAGGTCCGCCGCCACCGCGCCGGCCACCACCATGGCCGCCGTGGCCGCCATGGCCCGCGCCGGCCCCTTCGGCGGCCCTTCTACGACCACCGCCACGCTGGGCGGCTCGCCGGGCCTCGGCCCGACCTCCATACGCTCGCTCCTCCCCGTACGCGGCGGAGGGGGAGCCGGTGCTTGCGCCCCGGGCGCCACGGCGGCCAGGCGAAGGCTGCTGGGCGGCGCGTCGGGCCGCGGCACGTCCGCCGCCCTCGGGCTGCGGCGGTTTGCGACGGTGCTCGCTCATCGAACGACTACTCCTCGGGCAGGCGCGAACGCCTGGAAGCGGCAGCTGAGATCCGGTCCCCCCGAAATGAATACGGACCAGCCCTGCGAAGGGCTCATCCGTGATGCATCCAGGACGAGGACGCTCCCTGGTGTCACACGGTTCCCGGTGGTCTGCATGCCGCACAGACTACGCATGGCCAAAAACCACCCAGGGGGCGAATTCACCCCAAATCAGGCAACTTGATTACTGCGAATTGGCGATGTGACGCCGGTCACTATGACTCCCCTTGTCGCGGCAGAAGTGTGGTTCTATCGTCTGGATGTATCGAGTCGATACATCAGCACGGCATAAGAGTCAGAGAAGGCAGAGGAGGCGACCGATGAGCCGACGTTCCGGCATCCTCGAGTTCGCCGTTCTCGGCCTGCTCCGTGAGGCCCCGATGCACGGCTACGAGCTGCGCAAGCGGCTCAATACCTCGTTGGGGATCTTCCGGGCCTTCAGTTACGGGACCCTCTACCCCTGCCTCAAGACGCTGGTCGCCAACGGCTGGTTGATCGAGGAGCCGGGCAGCGCTCCCGAGGACGCCCTTGCCGCCTCGCTCGCGGGGCGCCGGGCCAAGATCGTGTACCGGTTGACGGCGGAAGGTAAGGAGCACTTCGAGGAGCTCCTGTCCCACACCGGCCCCGACACCTGGGAGGACGAGCACTTCGCGGCCCGCTTCGCCTTCTTCGGACAGACGGAGCGCGAGGTGCGGATGCGGGTGCTGGAAGGCCGGCGCAGCCGGCTGGAGGAGCGTCTGGAGAAGATGCGCGCCTCCCTCGCCCGGACACGTGAGCGCCTCGACGACTACACGCTTGAGCTGCAGCGGCACGGAATGGAGTCCGTGGAGCGCGAAGTGCGCTGGCTGAACGAGCTCATCGAGAGCGAGCGGGCGGGGCGGGATCAGCGACGATCCTCCGCTCCCGGGGAAGCCGCTCGGCAGGACAACACATCTGGAGAGACGGGCGGCCTGCCCCGGCACCGGGGCGCAATGCCCCCCGAGGGGAGCGCTTCCGGGCGCCCCAATCCGCCGGATCCGTCCGAAGACACCACCAACTGAGGCCCCGCGTCCATGCAGGGTCTCGAGAACACACAGGGAGCAACCGGAATGGGTTCGGTTCGCGTAGCCATCGTCGGCGTGGGCAACTGCGCCGCCTCGCTGGTGCAGGGCGTCGAGTACTACAAGGACGCCGACCCGGCCGCCAAGGTGCCGGGTCTGATGCACGTCCAGTTCGGCGACTACCACGTCCGTGACGTCGAGTTCGTCGCCGCCTTCGATGTGGACGCGAAGAAGGTCGGCCTCGACCTCGCGGACGCCATCGGTGCCAGCGAGAACAACACCATCAAGATCTGCGACGTGCCGTCCACGGGCGTGAAGGTCCAGCGGGGCCACACCCTCGACGGTCTCGGCAAGTACTACCGCGAGACCATCGAGGAGTCCGCCGAGGCTCCGGTCGACATCGTCCAGATCCTCAAGGACAAGCAGGTCGACGTCCTCGTCTGCTACCTGCCGGTGGGCTCCGAGCACGCCGCGAAGTTCTACGCGCAGTGCGCCATCGACGCCAAGGTCGCCTTCGTCAACGCCCTTCCGGTGTTCATCGCCGGCACCAAGGAGTGGGCGGACAAGTTCACCGAGGCCGGTGTCCCGATCGTCGGTGACGACATCAAGTCGCAGGTCGGCGCCACCATCACGCACCGTGTGATGGCCAAGCTGTTCGAGGACCGGGGCGTCATCCTGGACCGTACGATGCAGCTGAACGTCGGCGGCAACATGGACTTCAAGAACATGCTCGAGCGCGAGCGCCTGGAGTCCAAGAAGATCTCCAAGACGCAGGCCGTCACCTCCCAGATCCCCGACCGGGAGCTCGGCGAGAAGAACGTCCACATCGGCCCGTCCGACTACGTGGCTTGGCTGGACGACCGCAAGTGGGCGTACGTCCGCCTGGAGGGCCGCGCCTTCGGTGACGTCCCGCTGAACCTGGAGTACAAGCTCGAGGTCTGGGACTCCCCGAACTCCGCGGGTGTCATCATCGACGCGCTGCGCGCCGCGAAGATCGCCAAGGACCGCGGCATCGGCGGCCCGATCCTCTCCGCGTCCTCGTACTTCATGAAGTCCCCGCCGGTCCAGTACTTCGACGACGCGGCCCGCGAGAGCGTCGAGAAGTTCATCAAGGGCGAGGTCGAGCGCTGACTCGGCACAGGGCAGCGCGTTCCGCGCGCTCCTGACTGATGAGGGTCCCCGTGGCATCTGCCCGGGGACCCTCATCGTGTGTGACGCTTGCGCACATGCCTGTCGTACGTGATCTGCGCGTACTCCTGCGCCTGACGAATTTCCGCCGGCTGCTCACCGTACGGCTGCTCTCACAGTCGGCGGACGGCGTGTACCAGGTCGCGCTCGCCACGTACGTCGTCTTCTCCCCGGAGAACCAGACCTCCCCCGGCGCGATCGCCTCCGCCATGGCGGTGCTGCTTCTGCCCTACTCCCTCGTCGGCCCTTTCGCCGGCGTCCTCCTGGACCGCTGGCGACGGCGCCAGGTCTTCCTCTACGGGAATCTGCTGCGGGCCGTTCTGGCGTGTAGCACCGCCGTGCTGATCCTCGGCTCGGCACCGGACTGGCTCTTCTACGCCTCCGCGTTGTGCGTCATGGCCGTCAATCGCTTCATCCTCGCGGGGCTCTCCGCCGCGCTTCCTCGCGTCGTCGACGATGAGCGGCTCGTCATGGCCAACTCCCTCTCCCCGACGGCGGGCACGCTCGCCGCCACGGCGGGAGGCGGACTCGCCTTCGCCGTACGACTGGCCGGCCCGGATTCGGATGCAGTGGTGGTCCTGCTGGGCGCCACGCTCTATCTGTGTGCCGCTCTGTCGTCGCTGAGCATGGGGCGGGAGCTGCTCGGCCCCGATCCGGAGCTGGTGCAGCCACGGCTGATCGCGGCGCTGACCTCGACGGCTCACGGCCTCGTGGATGGACTGCGCCATCTGACAGAACGACGCACCGCCGTCCAGGCGCTTGGCGCGATGACGGTGCTGCGCTTCTGCTACGGCGGGCTGACGGTGATGGTCCTGATGCTCTGTCGGTACGCCTGGTCGGATACGGAGGCGGAAGGCCTGAGGCTTCTCGGTCTGGCGGTGGGCGTATCCGGGGCCGGGTTCTTCGCCGCGGCCGTCGTCACTCCCTGGGCGGTCGGAAGGCTCGGCCAGTACGGCTGGATGGCCACCTGCGCCGGGGTGGCAGCCGTCCTCGAACCCGTCCTGGGGCTGACCTTCGCCGCGGTTCCGATCCTCATCGCCGCGTTCGTCCTGGGCTTCATCACACAGGGAGCCAAGATCACCACGGACACGGTCGTGCAGACATCCATTGACGACGCATTCCGAGGCCGGGTGTTCTCTCTGTACGACATGCTCTTCAACGTCGCCTTCGTCGGCGCTGCAGGTGTCACCGCACTGATCCTGCCCCCGGACGGACGCTCCGCTCCGTTGGTCCTCATGATCGCCGTGCTCTACGGGCTCACCGCTGCAGCACTTCTCCATTGGCGGCGCAGGGGAGTCAGCCCCTGACGGTGGCGGTGTTTCACGTGAAACATCGCCGCGCCACCGTCACCGCTCATGGAAACGGGGTCATGTTTCACGTGAAACATGACCCCGCTGCTCGATTCAGCCCTGAGCCGCCCACCACTCCTTGAGGGCAGAGACCGCGTCGTCGTGATCCATCGGTCCGTTCTCCAGACGCAGCTCCAGCAGGAACCCATACGCCTTGCCGACCACCGGACCAGGACCCACCCCCAGGACCTCCATGATCTGGTTTCCGTCCAGGTCCGGGCGGATCGAGTCCAGCTCTTCCTGTTCCTTGAGCTGGGCGATGCGTTCCTCAAGGCCGTCGTAGGCGCGCGACAAGGCACTCGCCTTCCGCTTGTTGCGGGTGGTGCAGTCCGAGCGAGTCAGCTTGTGCAGCCGCTCCAGCAGAGGGCCCGCGTCCCGCACATAGCGCCGCACGGCGGAATCGGTCCACTCGCCGGTGCCGTACCCATGGAAGCGCAGATGCAGTTCCACGAGCCGCCCGATGTCCTTGACCATGTCATTCGAGTACTTGAGCGCCGTCAGTCGCTTCTTGGTCATCTTGGCGCCCACCACCTCGTGATGATGGAACGAGACACGGCCATCCGTCTCGAAACGCCGCGTCCTCGGCTTGCCGATGTCATGGAGGAGTGCGGCGAGACGCAGTACGAGGTCCGGCCCGTTCTCCTCCAGATCAATGGCCTGCTCCAACACGGTCAGTGAGTGCTCGTACACATCCTTGTGCCGGTGATGCTCATCGCTCTCCAGGCGGAGCGCCGGCAGTTCGGGGACGAAGTGTGCGGCAAGACCGGTGTCGACGAGCAGGGCCAGTCCCTTCCGCGGATGCGGGGAGAGGATCAGCTTGTTGAACTCGTCACGGATCCGCTCCGCGGACACGATCTCGATCCGGTCGGCCATGTCCGTCATCGCGCCGATGACCTCAGGAGCCACCTCGAAGTCGAGCTGAGCGGCGAAACGCGCAGCCCGCAGCATGCGCAGCGGGTCGTCCGAGAACGAGTCCTCCGGCGTGCCGGGAGTACGCAGCACCCGTGCCGCAAGGTCCTCCAGGCCTCCGTGCGGGTCGATGAACTCCTTCTCCGGCAGCGCGACAGCCATCGCGTTCACGGTGAAGTCACGACGGACGAGGTCTTCCTCGATCGAGTCGCCGTAGGACACCTCGGGCTTGCGCGAGGTCCGGTCATAGGCCTCGGACCGGTACGTCGTGATCTCGATCTCAAAGCGCTGCACAGCGTCTCCGACGCGGCCGTCCTTCTGGCAGCCGACCGTGCCGAACGCGATCCCGACCTCCCACACGGAGTCGGCCCATGGCCGGACGATCTTCAGAACGTCCTCGGGGCGGGCATCGGTGGTGAAATCGAGATCATTACCGAGCCGGCCGAGCAGTGCGTCCCGTACCGAGCCCCCGACCAGCGCGAGGCTGAACCCGGCCTGCTGGAATCGGCGAGCGAGATCGTCGGCGACCGGGGACACGCGCAGCAGCTCGCTCACGGCGCGGCGCTGCACCTGGCTCAGTTCGGTGAGGTTGTCTTCGTTGGCGTTCGGCACAACAGAAAAGGGTACGTGGCCGCAGGGACCGGAGCTTCCCCGTTTCCCCCGGATCCTCGCCGCTCTTCCGATCATGTGGAGCAGTCCCCAGCACTTCGTCACAGCGGGCCTCGTTACCATGCGGGGACACACCTAGCGACACCCACCAACGGCAACAGACGACGAGGGACGGACGAGCGCGTGGCCGAGGCGGCACAATTTCAGGGGATGGGTCATTCTCCTGCCCGCCGGTGGCTGCGGCGCACAGCCGCCCTCCTTGCGGGAACGCCATTGCTCGCCGGTCTCCTCTTTGTACCGGCGGCACAGCCCGCGCATGCCGCGGCGGACGCCGACGGCTCCCGCACCGTTGACGTGTCGCTGAACGGCCTGTCGCCCAGCGCCCCTGTGAAAGACGACACGCTCACCATCTCGGGCACCGTGACGAACAAGGGCAAGGAAACCGTCACGGACGCAGATGTCGATCTACGGGTCGGGCCTCGGCTCTCGGGCCGCCCGGAGATCGACGAGGCCTCGAAGCGCACCGGCCATACGCCAGGGAGTGACCCCGAGGAGCTCGGCGACCCGTACAGCATCAAGATCGACCGGCTGGCGTCCGGCATCAGCACGGACTTCACCCTGACCGTCCCGGTCAACAAGCTCGATCTCGACAAGGCAGGCGTCTACCAGCTCGGGGTGTCCCTCTCCGGGGAGACCGCGAGCAAGCCGTACGACCAGGTACTCGGCATCGAGCGCACGTTCCTGCCGTGGCAGCCGGAAGCGGCCGGCAAGAAGACCCAGCTCACCTTCCTCTGGCCGCTGATCTCCACGACGCATCTGTCCGCGGAGACCGGCTCGGACGAGCAGCAGACCCCGGTCTTCGAGGACGACGCCCTCGCCGCGGAGCTGGCACCGGGCGGTCGGCTGGAGCAGCTCGTCTCCCTCGGCAGTCAGCTACCCGTGACCTGGGTCATCGACCCGGACCTGCTCGCCACGGTCGACGCGATGAGCCGGAACTACCGGATCAGGAACGACCAGGGCGGCACGACACCGGGCCGGAACCAGGCCGTGGCCAAGAAGTGGCTGAGCTCTCTCGAGCAGGCCGTCCAGGACCGTAAGGTCGTCGCCCTGCCGTTCGCGGACCCCGATCTGGCCTCGCTCGCACACCGCGGCAAGGACGTCTCCGGGTCCCTCAGCCATCTGCAGCCCGCTACGGCGGTGGCCGAGACGACGGTCGAGACCATCCTTCATGTGACGCCGTCCATCGACTTCGCCTGGCCCGTGGACGGCGCCATCGACCCGTCGATCGTCGATGTGGCGACCTCCGCCGGCGCTCACAAGATCATCGCCCGTAGCGACAGTCTCCGGGAGACCGGATCCGTCTCGTACACGCCGTCCGCGGCGCGCCCGATCGGCGGCGGTACGACGGCTGTCGTCGCGGACGACCGGCTCTCCACGGCCTTCTACGGGGACATGAGCAAGGCGGGCACCTCGACACTCGCGGTCCAGAAGTTCCTGGCCCAGTCGCTGGCCCTCACGCTTCAGGCACCGGACGCGCAGCGCAGCATCGTGGTCGCTCCCCAGCGGATGCCGACGGCGGGCCAGGCCCAGTCGATGGCGAAGGCACTGGACGGGCTCTCCGGCCAGCGCTGGACCCAGCCGCTGGACCTGATCGCGGCCGCGTCGGCCAAGCCCGACCCCGACGCCACGACCCGGGTGCCGGCCTCCTCCCAGTACCCGAAGAAGCTCAAGGCCCGCGAGCTGCCCGTGAGGACCTTCGAGGACATCAAGTCCACGCAGGAGACCCTCGACAACTTCAAGGTCATCCTCACGTCCCCGGACCGGGTCGTGACGCCGTTCGGCAATGCGATCAACCGGGAGATGTCCACGTCCTGGCGCGGCAAGGCGGCCCCGGCCGCCCGGTACCGCGACGGTGTGCACAGTTATCTGGAGGGCCTCACCACGGAAGTGCGGCTGATCCAGAAGTCGGCCCTGACCCTGTCGGGCCGCAGCGCCACGATCCCGGTCACGGTGCAGAACAAGCTGGTCCAGGAGGTCGACAATCTCGTCCTCCGGCTGAAGTCCTCGAATCCCACTCGCCTCAAGCTGGACGACGGCAATGTGATCGCGGAACAGCCGATCAAGATCGGCGGTGGTCACAGCCAGTCGGTGAAGTTCTCGGCCGCGGCCAATGCCAACGGTCCGGTCCAGGTGACGGCGCAGCTCTACACGGAGGACGGCAAGCTGTACGGCGACCCGATGACCTTCACGGTCAAGGCTTCCGAGATCACCCCGACCGTGATGCTTGTCATTGCCGGGGGCGTACTGCTGCTCGTCCTCGCAGGCATCAGGATGTATACCCAGCGCAAGCGCGCGGCGGCCCGCCTGGCGGCCGCGGGCGATGAAGCGGCTGATGAGAGCGACGACGGTCTGGTGCACGATGCTCCGGAGCAGCCGAGTGACCCGACACCGGACACCGGACCGGAAAGCGCCGAGCCGTCGGGTGCTGGTGAGAAAGTGGACCGTTGAGCGATGTCGTGGCCGGCCGGCCGGACGATGAGGTGGGGTAACCATGAACGCGCCGTACGACGGTGACCGAGGGCAGGGCGCGGACGACACCGCGCCCTCCCCGGGCGCTCCGTACCCCTCGCACCGCCCACAGCAGACGGAGCCACCGGCCGCCGGTCAGGTGCCGGCTCCCCTGCCCGAGGCTGCCGCTGACCCGTACATGCAGGACGCCTTCGACCACGATCCCTACCGGTCGCAGGACCTCTCTGCGCAGGATCCGGTGTCGGAGGCGCTCTACGACCGTGCCGCGCATCCTCCGCCGCCGCCGGGCAGCTACCAGCGGCCACAGCCGCTCTATCAGCAGCCGCCCGTCCAACAGCACGCCCCGGACCCCCGGATCTGGGCCCAGACCCCGCCTCCCGAGCCGGACGGTCCTTCGCGGCGTCTGCCGTACGGGGACGACGCCGGGACGGTGCAGTTCACCGGCGTCGACGACCTGATGACCAGGGCAGGCGACGACAATCCGGAGCCGGACGCGTTCGCCCACCTCTACCGGGACCAGCAGGCCCCGGGTCGGCCCGTGACGGGGTCCGCGCCGGAGCCCGAGCCGGAGTCGGCACGCGTACCCGCACCGACGCCCGCACCCGCGCCTGCGAGTGCGCCGCCCAAGAAGGCGGGCGGCCGGGCTTCGGGACTGCTGAAGTCCAGCGCCATAATGGCCGCCGGAACCCTGGTGTCGCGTCTCACCGGCTTCGTCCGCAGCCTGGTGATCACCGGTGCGCTCGGCGCCGCCCTGCTCGGTGACGCCTACACCATCGCCCTCACCCTGCCGACGATGATCTACATCCTCACGGTGGGCGGCGGTCTGAACTCGGTCTTCGTACCGCAGCTCGTCCGCGCCATGAAGAACGACGAGGACGGCGGCGAGGCCTATGCCAACCGGCTGCTGACCCTCGTCATGGTCGCGCTCGGCGCGATCGTCGTCCTCGCCGTCTTCGGGGCACCACTGCTGATCGAGGCGATGTCACCGACGATCGCCAACAACGCGTCGGCGAACAACGTCGCCGTCACCTTCGCCCGCTACTGCCTTCCCACGATCTTCTTCATGGGCGTGCATGTGGTCATGGGCCAGATCCTCAACGCCCGCGGCAAGTTCGGCGCGATGATGTGGACCCCGGTCCTCAACAACATCGTCATCATCTTCACCTTCGGGCTGTTCATCTGGGTCTACGGCACCTCCGCAGAATCCCAGATGACCGTGCGGACCATCCCGCCGGAGGGCGTGCGGCTGCTGGCCATCGGTACGTTGCTGGGCCTGGTCGTCCAGGCCCTGGCGATGATCCCCTACCTCCGCGAGACGGGCTTCCGCTTCCGCCCCCGTTTCGACTGGAAGGGCCAGGGGCTCGGCAAGACCGTCAAGCTCGCCAAGTGGACCGTGCTGTTCGTACTGGCCAACCAGGCCGGCGTGATCGTGGTCACCCAGCTCTCGACCGCCGCAGGTGAGGCATCGGGCAAGGACGGGGCCGGCTTCCTCGCGTACACCAACGCCCAGCTCATCTGGGGCATGCCGCAGGCCATCATCACGGTGTCGGTCATGGCCGCTCTGCTGCCGCGTATCTCCCGCGCCGCACACGACGACGACCCCGGAGCGGTCCGCGACGACATCTCCCAGGGACTTCGCAACTCGGCGGTCGCGATCGTCCCGGTCGCGTTCACCTTCCTGGCGCTGGGCGTGCCGATGTGCACCCTGCTGTACGCGTCCGCCGGTACCGAGGCGGCCCGGTCCATGGGCTTCATCCTCATGGCGTTCGGCCTCGGCCTGATCCCCTACTCGGTGCAGTACGTCGTCCTCCGTGGCTTCTACGCCTACGAGGACACGCGTACGCCGTTCTACAACACGGTCATCGTGGCCGCCGTGAATGCCGCCGCCTCGGCCGCCTGCTACGTCCTCCTGCCGCCCCGGTGGGCAGTGGTGGGCATGGCCGCCTCGTACGGTCTCGCCTATGCCGTCGGCGTCGGTGTCGCCTGGCGCAGGCTGCGGAACCGGCTGGGCGGGGACCTCGACGGCTCCCACGTGATCCGCACCTACGCCCGGCTGTGCCTCGCGTCCGTCCCGGCGGCCGTGGCGGGTGGTGCGGTGGGCTACTTCTTGCTGAAAACCCTCGGCGAGGACGCACTCGGTTCGCTCGTCGCGCTTCTGGCGGGCGGGGTGGTACTGCTCGGAGTCTTCTTCGTCGCGGCGAGGAAGATGAGAATCGAGGAACTCAACGCCCTGGTCGGCATGGTGCGCGGCCGGCTCGGACGCTAGAGACCGCGCGACCCCGCACAACCATCGTCCGCCACCGTGTGTCGTGCATAGCAGCGGACTGTGGGCACAATTGGCATGGCTGTTGGATATGGCGCAACGGATGGGGAGGCAGGGAACGACGGTGGCGGAACGTAGCACGGCTGCCGTCGACGTGGCCGACAACAGCGGCGAAGACCCGCTGGCCGCCGAGGCGGACAAGGCCGCGACCGACGGGGTGGCGCAAGCCGACGACGATACGGCGGAGCAGAACGCTCAGGACAAGGGCGGCGAACGGAAGAACCGTGAGCAGCCCACGATCATCACGCCCGAACTGCACAGCGGGCACAAGCTCGCCAGACGCTACCGACTCGAGGAGTGCGTCACCCGTTTGGACGGGTTCAGCAGTTGGCGTGCTGTCGACGAGAAACTGCGCCGGGCTGTCGGCGTTCATATCCTGCCCGGCGACCATCCCAGAGCACGATCCGTACTCGCCGCGGCCCGCTCCGCGGCTCTCCTCGGCGACCCCCGCTTCGTGCAGGTCCTGGACGCCGTCGAGGAAGACGAATTCGTCTACGTCGTCCACGAGTGGCTGCCGGACGCCACCGAACTGACGGCACTGCTCGCGGCAGGGCCGATGGAGGCTCACGACGCCTACCAGCTCGTCAGCCAGATCTCCCAGGCCATGGCCGCGGCGCACCGGGAAGGCCTCGCCCATCTGCGGCTCACGCCCAGCTCCGTGCTCCGCAGCTCCACCGGGCAGTACCGGATCCGCGGGCTCGCCGTGAACGCCGCACTGCGGGGCATCAGCACCGACCGTCCACAGCGCACGGACACCGAGGCGATCGGCGCCCTGCTGTACGCCGCGCTGACGCACCGCTGGCCGTACGAGAACGACGCGTACGGCCTCTCCGGGCTCCCCAAGGGCGTCGGACTCATCGCCCCCGACCAGGTGAGGGCAGGCGTCCACCGCGGGCTGTCCGAGCTCGCCATGCGCGCCCTGGTCAACGACGGGGCCACGGCATCCCGGCAGGAACTTCCCTGCACCACCCCGGACGAGCTGGCCAAGGCAGTTTCGGCCATGCCCCGGATCCGCCCGCCGGAGCCGGCTTTCACCGCCCCGCCGGAGTATCAGCGCACCACGTACCAGCAGGGCACCTACGGCCGGCCCTCGGCTCACCCCGGTGGGCCCGCCACCCAGCCCGTGGCGCCCCCGCCGGCGCCGCTGGAGAGCCGCACCGGGAGGCTCCTCAAGTGGACGGTGTCCGCTCTCCTCATCGCCGCGCTGGGGCTCGGCAGCTGGCAGATCGCCGACAAGCTCCTCGACCGTGACCCACCCGCTGTTGACCCCGGGAACAGCCGGACGACGGACGAGGACCAGGACGACAAGTCGAAGGCACCGCTGCCTCTGACCGTCCAGGGAGCCCAGGAGTACGCCCCCGACGGCAAGCCGCAGAGCCCGGCGAACGTCGGCAATACCCACGACAACGACGGATCCTCGTTCTGGCGCACCAAGCAGTACTTCGACGGACCCGAGCTCGCCCCGTTCAAGCAGGGCGTCGGAATCGTCTACGACCTCGGTGGCGAGCGGGACGTCACCGCCGCATCGATAGGGCTCCGCTATACGGGCGACCACACCACCGTCACGCTCTATGCGGTGGATTCGCTGGCACCGTCCGGTCCTGTCGAATCCATGAAGAAGATCGCCACTGGTCAGACCAGCGGCACAGCACTGAAGATCACGGCCAAGGAGCCGGTGAAGAGCCAGTACGTCCTGCTGTGGATGACCGCCGTGCCGCACGCACCGCAGGACGACTTCAGCTCCGAGGGCTACAAGCAGGGCATCACGGACGTGAAGTTCACCGGCTGACATCAGCGAGAAGTGGGGAGGGGGCTCACCGTTGGACAACGCCACACTTGGCGACGCGAGCGACCAGGAACTCCTGGATCGCCATGTCGCCGGGGACCCGGATGCCTTCGGTGAGCTCGTGCGGCGCCACCGCGATCGGCTCTGGGCCGTGGCGCTGCGCACCCTGGGGGACCGGGAGGAGGCCGCGGACGCGGTGCAGGACGCACTCGTCTCCGCCTTCCGGGCCGCCCACACCTTCCGGGGCCAGTCCGCCGTGACGACCTGGCTCCACCGGATCACGGTCAACGCCTGTCTCGACCGCGCCCGCAAGGCGGCCTCCCGCAAGACCTCACCCGTCGACGACACCGAGCGGCTGGAGCAGCTCCTCGAGCCCCATGAGTCCGCCGAGGCGCCCGCGGAGCGTCAGGACCTCCACCGAGAGCTTCTGGCCGCACTGGCGACACTGCCCGCCGATCAACGGGCGGCCCTGGTGCTGGTCGATATGCAGGGCTATCCGGTGGCCGAGGCTGCTCGTGTGCTGGACATCCCTACGGGAACCGTGAAGAGCCGCTGCGCACGTGGCCGGGCACGATTGCTTCCGCTGCTCACGCATCTGCGCGGTGACACCGGGAAGCGCGGTGACACCAGGGATAACGGCGGCCTCTCCAGGGGAAGGAACCGGACGCCAGGGACATCCGTCCCACCGGCGACGGGACCAAAGGATGCAGGACCGAGCGATCCTGCTGCTGTGAAGGGCGGAGGTGGGCGCGCGTGACCTCCACGACCGGCACGGCTCAGCACCCGGACGTTTCGGAGATCGCTGATCTCACCGAGGGACTCCTCTCACCAACCCGGCAGGCGGCCGTGAGGCGGCATCTCGACGGCTGCGAGCTGTGCGCCGATGTCCGCGCCTCGCTGGAGGAGATCCGGGGTCTGCTCGGCACCCTTCCCGGCCCGCAGCGGATGCCGGCCGACATCGCCGGCCGCATCGACGCGGCGCTGGCTGCCGAGGCACTGCTGAACGCCACTGTCCCGGATGACACTCCGGCGGATGTTTCACGTGAAACAGCGTCTTCGCCGAAGCACCCTGAGACCGTGCCCGCCGATCGCCCCGCAGGACGCCCTCGTGCGACCACCGGCCCAGGGCGCAGCCATTCGGCCCGTAGGCGTCGCCGTGTCACTGTGCTGACTGCCGCCTTCGGCACTGCGGCCGTCGGACTGAGCGTTCTGCTGTTCCAGTCCATGGGCACCGGAGGCAACAGCGCTGAGAAGACCGCCGGTGACGTCAGCGCGGCAGATGCGTCATCCGACTTCTCGCAGGACACGCTTCAGGCACACGTGCAGTCGCTCCTGGACACCCGAGCGACGGAGAAGGACACCTCTCCGGGCGGAACGAAGCCCGCTCCTCGTCTGGAGAAGGACTCCTCCGTCGGCACCGAGTCCACTCCCAACACCCCCCTACGCTCGTCGGCCGCTGCGGTGCCGGCCTGTGTCCAGGCAGGCACCGGCCGCGTCGAACCGGCCATGGCCGTCGAGCAAGGCACATATGACGGCACTCGGGCCTATCTCATCGTGTTGCCGCACACCCGCGACGCCTCTCAGGTCCAGGCCTACGTTGTGGCTGCCACCTGCGTCGACACGGCGCCGGCAGGCAAGGGTGAGCTCTTGCTGACGCGGACCTATCCTCGCCGCTGAAACCGCCTCCGTGCCGCTCGGACACCACGGGAATGCATGCCCCGTAGGATCCGTTGGGTGGGGTGAGAGACGTTGACGCCCCAGTAGGCAGTAGGCAGTCCGCAGAGACGAGGAAGAAACCCGTGAGCGACGTCCGTAATGTGATCATCATCGGCTCCGGGCCGGCCGGCTACACCGCCGCGCTGTACACCGCGCGTGCGTCGCTGCAGCCGCTGGTGTTCGAAGGCGCCGTCACCGCCGGCGGTGCGCTGATGAACACCACCGAGGTGGAGAACTTCCCCGGTTTCCGTGACGGCATCATGGGGCCGGACCTGATGGACAACATGCGGGCGCAGGCCGAGCGCTTCGGCGCCGAACTCGTCCCCGACGATGTCATCGCCGTGGATCTGACCGGTGACATCAAGACCGTCACGGACACCGCCGGCACCGTGCACCAGGCCAAGGCCGTGATCGTCACGACGGGCTCCCAGCACCGGAAGCTCGGCCTTCCGAACGAGGACACCCTCTCCGGGCGGGGAGTCTCCTGGTGCGCCACCTGTGACGGCTTCTTCTTCAAGGACCAGGACATCGCCGTCGTCGGTGGCGGCGACACCGCGATGGAGGAGGCGACCTTCCTCTCGCGCTTCGCCAAGTCCGTCACGATCGTCCACCGCCGCGACAGCCTCCGCGCCTCCAAGGCGATGCAGGAGCGCGCCTTCGCCGACCCGAAGATCAAGTTCGCCTGGGACAGCGAGGTCGCCGAGATCCACGGCGACCAGAAGCTCTCCGGGCTGACTCTGCGCAACACGAAGACCGGTGCGACCTCCGAGCTGCCGGCGACCGGCCTGTTCATCGCCGTCGGCCACGACCCGCGCACCGAGCTCTTCAAGGGGCAGCTGGAGCTCGACGGGGAGGGCTACCTGCAGGTGGACGCTCCTTCCACGCGCACGAACCTCACGGGCGTCTTCGGGGCCGGTGACGTGGTCGACCACACCTACCGGCAGGCCATCACCGCGGCCGGCACCGGCTGCTCCGCCGCTCTGGACGCCGAGCGCTTCCTGGCGGCTCTCGCCGACGAGGAGAAGGCCGCGGCAGCGACCGTCTGACTCACCTAGACCCCATCACCCCACACCCCACAAGTGAAGGAGGCCACCGTGGCCCTCAAGACAGTGACCGACGCGACCTTCGAAGAGGACGTCCTGAAGAGCGACAAGCCTGTGCTCGTGGACTTCTGGGCCGAGTGGTGCGGTCCGTGCCGCCAGATCGCCCCGTCGCTGGAGGCCATCGCTGCGGAGCACGGCGACAAGCTCGAAGTCGTCAAGCTCAACATCGACGAGAACCCCGCCACGGCTGCCAAGTACGGCGTCATGTCCATCCCGACGCTGAACGTCTACCAGGACGGCGAGGTCGCCCAGACCATCGTCGGCGCCAAGCCGAAGGCCATGCTCGTCCGCGAGCTCGACGCCTTCATCGGCGATGAGGTCGCCAAGGCCTGAAGCGCTCCGTTTCACGTGAAACATGAATGGGCCGACCTCAAGGGGTCGGCCCATTCGGTGTCTCTGGACAGGGCGCCGTTGCCGCGGATCGATCAGAGCGGCCGAAGCGCGGGTTCCTTCTGGACGGCTCCCAGAAGCCGGTCCAGCGCCAGCTCCACGTCTTCCTTCCAGGAGAGCGTGGTGCGTAGTTCCAGCCGCAGCCTGGGATGCGTGGGATGCGGGCGGACCGTCTTGAAGCCGACCGCCAGGAGATGGTCGGCAGGAAGGACGCAGGCCGGTTCGGTCCAGCGGGCGTCTCCGAACGCCTCGATCGCCTTGAAGCCCCGACGTAGCAAGTCCTTGGCGACGGTCTGCACCATGACACGTCCCAGTCCCTGCCCCTGGTACCCCGGCGTGATCCAGGCGGTCATCAGCTGCACGGCATCCGGTGAGACAGGGCTCGTCGGAAAGGCCGTGGAGCGCGGCACATAGGCGGGCGGGGCGTAGAGCACGAATCCGACCGGGACCTCGTCGACATAGACGACGCGGCCGCACGATCCCCACTCGAGCAGGACGGCGGAGATCCAGGCCTCCTTCTCCAGCTCGGGTCTTCCCGCCTTTACTGCTGCTTCTCCGCTGACTGGATCAAGCTCCCAGAAGACACAGGCTCGGCAGCGCTTGGGGAGGTCTGAAAGGTTGTCCAGTGTGAGCGGTACGAGCCGACGGCCCATGAAGGCTGTTCCTCGCTTCCTTCGACTGCCGCGCCAAGAGCAGCGGACAGCGCGCTCCGTTCCCGAAGCAGGCTGCCGATGAATCCGCCGACTGCGCCAATGCTCAGGCCGGCTGTAAGTAGGTGGCCGCGGCTCACCGGTCGCATGGCTCGCCTTCCTCTGAGATGGGTCAAGGTGGATGCGCCATACCAGAACGCATCGTATCCACCCAGCGAGGACACGCCTACCGTGAGACGGCAAAGGGCGGATCGTGTCCGCCGTCTGCCGGACACGATCCGCCCTGATGCGTGCGAGAGGCCTCAGGCCTCGTCGTCCTCCGCGCCTTCTTCGGAGAGCGCCTTCTCCATGACCCGCCCCTCGCCCGGAGCGAGGCTGCCGAGAATGCGGTCGAGATCCTCTATCGAGGCGAACTCGACAACGATCTTTCCCTTCTTCTGACCCAGGTCGACCTTCACTCGGGTCTCGAACCGGTCGGAGAGCCGAGAAGCAAGATCGGTGAGTGCCGGCGACAGCCGGGCGCCCGCCCGTGGGCCCTTCGCCCTGGGCGAGCTCGTGGGCCGCGAACCCATCAGCGTCACGATCTCTTCGACGGCTCGCACCGAGAGTCCCTCGGCGACGATCCGGTGTGCCAGCCGGTCCTGCTCCTCCGAGTCATCCACAGAGAGCAGCGCCCTGGCATGCCCCGCGGACAGCACACCTGCGGCGACCCGGCGCTGAACGGGAGGCGAGAGGCGCAGCAGACGCAGCGTGTTGGAGACCTGCGGACGTGAGCGTCCGATGCGGTCGGCCAACTGGTCATGTGTGCAGTTGAAGTCCTTGAGCAACTGGTCGTAGGCGGCTGCCTCTTCCAGTGGATTCAGCTGGGCCCGGTGGAGGTTCTCCAGAAGGGCATCCAGCAGAAGCTTCTCGTCATCCGTGGCACGCACGATCGCCGGGATGCGCTCCAGGCCCGCCTCACGGCAAGCGCGCCAGCGACGCTCGCCCATGATGAGCTCGTACCGCTCAGGCCCCAGTTGCCGTACGACGACAGGCTGGAGGAGCCCGACCTCCTTGATGGAGGTGACCAACTCGGCGAGCGCGTCCTCGTCGAACACCTCACGCGGCTGGCGAGGGTTCGGAGTGATGGAGTCCAGCGGCACCTCGGCGAAGTGCGCACCGGCAGGCGACACGGGCTCGGTGAAGTCCTCCGTGTCCGGTTCGGCCGCACGCTGCTCGGGAGCCATGGGTGCCGAGGGAAGCGTGGCAAGCTTCGCCGCCGCCACGCCTCGCTCCGTCGTCAGGACCGGAGCCGCACCCGAGGAGGACGAACCTGCCCCTTCGGAAGGCCCCGGCCTCTCCTGCGGAGCGGCCGGGATCAGTGCACCGAGCCCACGCCCCAGACCTCTACGTCGCTCGCTCACTGGATCCCCTTCGGCTTACTCTGCTGACTGTTCTGGCCGGCCACATGCGCGGGCTGGGCCTCATAGTGAACCCCGACACCGCGCAGCGCGATCTCACGGGCAGCCTCAAGATACGACAGCGAGCCACTGGAGCCCGGGTCGTAGGTGAGCACCGTCTGCCCGTAGCTGGGTGCCTCGGAGATACGCACGGACCGCGGAATGCTGGTCCGCAGAACCTCATCCCCGAAGTGACTGCGCACCTCGTCCGCGACCTGTGAGGCGAGCCTGGTGCGACCGTCATACATGGTGAGCAGGATCGTCGACACATGCAGCGTGGGGTTGAGGTGACCGCGTACCAGGTCGACGTTCCGCAGGAGCTGTCCGAGACCCTCCAGCGCGTAGTACTCGCACTGGATCGGGATCAGCACCTCCGCACCGGCGACGAGTGCGTTGACGGTCAGCAGACCCAGCGACGGCGGACAGTCGATGAGGATGTAGTCCAGGGGCTGCTCATACGCCTGGATCGCTCTCTGCAGCCGGCTCTCCCGTGCCACCAGAGACACCAGCTCGATCTCCGCACCGGCGAGATCGATGGTGGCTGGGGCACAGAAGAGGCCTTCAACGTCTGGAACCGGCTGGACCACTTCAGAGAGCGGCTTGCTCTCCACCAGGACGTCGTAGATGGATGGCACTTCGGCGTGGTGGTCGATCCCCAAGGCCGTGGAGGCATTGCCCTGGGGGTCGAGGTCGATCACCAGAACGCGCGCACCGTGCAGCGCGAGCGAAGCGGCAAGATTGACCGTTGTGGTGGTCTTGCCCACTCCACCCTTCTGGTTGGCGACGACGATGACGCGGGTCTGCTCAGGTCGGGGGAGGCCCTCACCGGCACGACCCAGAGCCTCCACCGCCAGTTGGGCAGCACGACCAATGGGAGTGTCGTCCATCGGCGGAGGTGTTTCACGTGAAACATCCTCCCCCGTGGACTCGGTACGGGGACCAGGGACCGGATCGGTCATCGGTCCCGCGATGTTGGCGTCGGACCGCAAGGATTCACTCTCCTCGACTTCAGGCTCGCGATGAACAGAGCCTGCCATGCTTTCGGGGTCGTGAACCAGCGAGGCCGGTGGTTCTGTGGAGAATTCCACCTCTGTGGACAACTCCGTGACCCTTGAGAGGGGCTTGCGGTCGCGCGGCGTAGCGGCCACACGGCCGCGGCTGATGATTCCCTGCAGCAGTGAGCGACGTTTCACGTGAAACACGATGCACACGCCGCACGGTCACAGCGTTACGACACTCCGAAATGCGTACGTACGAGGACGCAGGCCGACAACCGGCAGGCAAGGGAAGTCACCGTGATCAACGACGGCGGCGAGTGCGCCCCGTCCTCGCGGCCTTGGCCCGCTTGGCCGCGAACCGCACACCGCCAGGGCTCTCCCCGACCTCGACTCGCACCACTGTGGACAACGGATCGACGATCCCCTGACCGACCTGGACCACGGAGGTCTCCACGACCCCGAGCTTGCTCAGGGCCGCACGGGCGCCATGGAGCTCTTCCTGTGCCGTGTCGCCCTTGAGGGCCAGCATCTCCCCGTAAGGGCGCAGCAGCGGAACGCCCCACCCTGCCAGCCGGTCCAGCGGCGCCACCGCACGTGCCGTGACGACATGTACGGGCGGCAGCTTGTCGAGCATTTCCTCGGCCCGTCCGCGCACCACCGTGACATGGTCCAGCCCCAGCAGCTCGACGACCTCCTGGAGGAAGTTCGTCCGTCGCAGCAACGGCTCAAGAAGCGTGATCTTGAGATCCGGGCGAACGAGAGCCAGTGGAATGCCGGGCAGGCCGGCACCGGAGCCGACATCGCACACCGTGACGCCTTCCGGGACCACCTCCGAGAGCACCGCACAGTTCAGCAGGTGCCGCTCCCACAGCCGCGGCACTTCACGGGGGCCGATCAGACCGCGCTTGACTCCCGCATCCGCGAGCAGCTCCGCGTACCTGACAGCCTCGGGGAAGAACTCACCGAACACCGTCCGAGCTTCTTCTGGTGCCTGGGGAAGCTCTGCTGCCTCCGTCACCGGAACCGTCCTTCCGTACCGCACTACCGCGCTGTGGTGGCTGATTAACAGGCTGACAAAATTCGGCCCCGCCTGCGAACAGACGGGGCCGACAGAACGACGAAGGTCAGGCCGGGAGCACGACGACGAAGCGCTGCGGCTCCTCGCCCTCGGACTCGCTGCGCAGACCGGCGGCCGCGACCGCGTCGTGCACAACCTTGCGCTCGAACGGGGTCATCGGCTTCAGCTTCACGGGCTCACCGCTGTTCTTGACCTCGTCCGCGGCCTTGGCGCCGATCTCTGCGAGCTCGGCACGCTTCTGAGCGCGGTAGCCGGCGATGTCCAGCATCAGTCGGCTCCGGTCGCCGGTCTCCCGGTGCACCGCAAGTCGCGTCAGCTCCTGGAGCGCCTCCAGCACCTCGCCGTCGCGGCCCACGAGCTTCTGGAGATCCCGGCTGCCCGCTTCGCTGATGATCGAGACCGCGGCCCTGTCCGCCTCGACGTCCATGTCGATGTCGCCGTCGAGATCGGCGATGTCGAGCAGGCCCTCGAGGTAGTCAGCGGCGATCTCCCCTTCCTGCTCCAGGCGGGTCAGGGTGTCGCCACCCTCGGCGGCGGAGGTGGTGCCTTCCGTCACGGATGGACTCCTTCTTACTTCTTGGACGACGGGTGCTTGGGCCGCTGCTGGCCCTTGCGCTGTCCAGACTTGGCTTGGCGGGCGTTACCAGGGGCAGTCTTGCCCGCCGGCTTCGGCTTGGTGTCCTGCGGCTCGTCCTGCTTCTGCAGCGACAGCTTGTCCTCACCGGTCTGCTGGGCACCACCGGACTGGCGCTGAGACTTGCTCTGGCGCTTGGGCTGCCGCCGCGCGGCGGCGCCGGCATCGGCGTCGGCGGTGACGGTGTCGCTCTTGATCACGGTGCCGTCCGCCTGAGCGGCGTAGCCCGCCTTGGCCAGGCCGGCGATGAACTTGCGCTCGTTGTCGTTGCGGTCCGAGCCCTTGGCGACGATGGCCTGGACGATGTTGCGCTTGCGGCGGCCGCGCACCTCACCGTGGGCCGAGACACCCTTCAGCAGACGCTGCAGGTAGCTGTCCTGCGCCTTGGAACCCGGCGTCGGGTTCTGGTTGATCACGTACATCTGCTGGCCCATGGTCCACACGTTGGTGGTCAGCCAGTAGACGAGGACACCGACCGGGAAGTTGATGCCCATGACGGCGAAGATGATCGGGAAGATGTACATCAGCATCTTCTGCTGCTGCATGTACGGCGTCTTGACCGACAGGTCGACGTTCTTCTGCATCAGCTGGCGCTGCGTGTAGAACTGCGACGCCGACATCAGGACGATCATGATGGCGGTGATGACGCGGACATCGGTCAGCGACGCGTGGAGCGCGGCGACCTTGTCTTCCGAGTCCGTGAACTTCGCGGCGATCGGGGCACCGAAGATCTTGGCCTGCCGCGCGCTGTCCACCAGGTTCTGGTTGAGCACGCCGATCGTCTTGCCGCTGGCGATGTTGCTCAGCACGTGGTAGAGCGCGAAGAAGAACGGCGACTGCGCGAGGATGGGCAGACACGAGGACAGCGGGTTGGTGCCCGTGTCCTTGTACAGCTTCATCATCTCTTCGGACTGACGCTGTCGATCGTTCTTGTAGCGCTCCTGGATCGCCTTCATCTTCGGCTGGAGCGCCTGCATGTTCCGCATCGACTTGATCTGCTTCACAAAGAGCGGGATCAGGCAGATACGGATCAACACCACCAGGGACACGATGGACAGTCCCCAGGCCCAGCCCGTGTCGGGGCCGAAGAGCGCCCCGTACAACGAGTGGAACTGGACGATGATCCAGGAAACGGGTGTGGTGATAAAGCTGAAGAGACTGGCAATCGTGTCCACTAATCAGGCTCCTTGAGCATTGGGCGAGGTCTCTGCGGCCGGGCTGGTCTCAGGGGGTTGCCCGCCCTTGCCGCCACGCAGGTAGTCGCGCAGCAGCTCGTGCCAACGAGGTCGTTTACGGGGAGGGACGTGGTCCACACCGCCGGGCGACCACGGATTGCACCGCAGAATCCGCCAGGCGGTCAGCGCCGTGCCCTTCACCGCGCCATGCCGGTCGATGGCGGTGTACCCGTAGTGAGAACACGACGGGTAGTACCGGCAGACGGGCCCCAGCAGTGGGCTGATCGTCCACTGGTACAGCTTGATCAGAGCCAGCAGCGGGTACTTCATCGCGCGCCCCCTCCCAGCAGCCGCTGAAGAGCGGCGTCCAGGTCTCGGGCCAGGTGTACATGATCGGCGTCACCCGCACCGGGCAGCGCCCGTACGACCACCAGGCTACCGGGGGGCAGCTCGGACAGTCGTTCGCGTATCAGGTGCCGCAGTCTCCGCTTCACCTGGTTCCGTGTGACCGCGCCACCCACCGCCTTGCTCACGACGAAACCCGCACGCGTCGGGGGAGCGCTCTCCCCAGGCGCGTGCGGGTCCGTTGCACCGCTGCGTAGATGGACGACGAGAAGCGGGCGTCCGGCCCGGCGTCCTCGGCGTACCGCGATCGCGAAGTCCTCGCGCCGCCTCAGCCGATTCTCGGTAGGCAGCACGTCATGACCTGACGGCGATCAGGCGGACAGGTTGGCGCGACCCTTGCTGCGGCGGTTCGCCAGAATGGCGCGGCCGGCACGGGTACGCATGCGCAGGCGGAAACCGTGGGTCTTCGCGCGACGACGGTTGTTCGGCTGGAAGGTGCGCTTGCTCACTCGGGGGCTCCAGTAATGATTCGTGTGGCGGCGGGGCATCGCCTGGCTGTCACCGTGCGCCCACGAGTAGCTCGCAATACGCCCGAGTGCACCGCTTCACGATCACTCATCGTGATCTTTGCCCATCGGAGGCAGGCGGCAGCAGCCATCGACAACTCGACCTGGTTACGGTACGCGCGGCTACGCCATCCGGTCAAACCAGGGTCACGGTGGCCCCGTCTGTGCACAGGCTGTGGACAACAACTTGAACCACGCGGGTCGCCCTGACTACCGTGACTGGACTCGAATTCCTTTCCTACCCGCCTGCCGGGCCTGACCGACCCGTCCCGAGAACCACACATTCGTGGGACCTGTGAGAGAGCGTGCCTTGTGGCTGACGTACCTGCCGATCTTGCCGCAGTATGGCCACGAGTGCTGGAACAGCTCCTCGGAGAAGGCCAGCAAGGCATCGAGCCCAAGGACAAGCAGTGGATCGAGCGGTGCCAGCCCCTCGCGCTGGTGGCCGACACCGCACTCCTCGCCGTCCCCAATGAGTGGGGCAAGCGTGTCCTCGAGGGCCGGCTCGCCCCGCTGATCAGCGAAACCCTCAGCCGTGAGTGCGGTCGGCCGATCCGGATCGCGATCACCGTCGACGACACCGCCGGCGAACCCGCGCCCCCGCCGGCGCCCTCCGCGCAGCAGTCCCGCTACCAGGGTCCGCACCACGACGGGCCGCGCCAGAACGACACCTACGAGGGATACGGTCACCGCCCCGCGAACGACGACGGGCTGCCGACCGTCCGCCCCGCCTACCCCGAGTACCAGCAGCACCGCCCCGAGCCCGGAGCGTGGCCGCGCACCCAGGAAGAGCTGTCCTGGCAGCAGCCGCGACTCGGCGGTTTCCAGGAGCGTGACCCCTACGCGACGGCCCGCCCCCAGCAGCCGCAGCACGACTACCGCTCTCCGATGCCCGACCGCGGGCAGTACGACCAGCGCCCCGACCGGCACGACATGCCGGAGTCGCAGGGCCCGCGCCACGGTGGCCACGGCGGCCACGCGGGCGGCGGTGGCGTCCCCGGCCCTCTCGGCGCACAGCCCGCGCCGGCTCCGGGCCCCGGCGAGCCGCACGCCCGGCTCAACCCCAAGTACCTCTTCGACACCTTCGTCATCGGCGCGTCCAACAGGTTCGCGCACGCCGCCGCCGTCGCGGTGGCCGAGGCGCCGGCGAAGGCGTACAACCCCCTTTTCATCTACGGGGAGTCGGGCCTCGGCAAGACGCATCTGCTGCACGCCATCGGGCACTACGCGCGGAGCCTCTACCCGGGCACCCGCGTGCGGTACGTGAGCTCCGAGGAGTTCACCAACGAGTTCATCAACTCGATCCGCGACGGCAAGGGCGACACGTTCCGCAAGCGCTACCGCGATGTGGACATCCTGTTGGTCGACGACATCCAGTTCCTCGCGAGCAAGGAGTCGACGCAGGAGGAGTTCTTCCACACCTTCAACACGCTCCACAACGCGAACAAGCAGATCGTGCTGTCCTCCGACCGGCCGCCCAAGCAGCTGATGACGCTGGAGGACCGGCTGCGGAACCGCTTCGAGTGGGGTCTCACCACCGATGTGCAGCCGCCCGAGCTGGAGACGCGGATCGCGATCCTCCGCAAGAAGGCGGTGCAGGAGCAGCTCAACGCCCCGCCGGAAGTACTGGAGTTCATCGCCTCCCGGATCTCACGCAACATCCGTGAGCTGGAGGGTGCGCTGATCCGGGTCACGGCTTTCGCGAGCCTCAACCGGCAGCCGGTCGATCTCGGGCTCACCGAGATCGTCCTCAAGGACCTCATCCCGGGCGGCGAGGACGCCGCTCCGGAGATCACCGCGAGCGCCATCATGGCGGCGACCGCCGACTACTTCGGGCTGACCGTGGAGGACCTCTGCGGGTCCTCGCGCAGCCGGGTACTGGTCACCGCTCGGCAGATCGCGATGTACCTGTGCCGGGAGCTCACCGATCTGTCACTGCCGAAGATCGGTGCGCAGTTCGGCGGCCGCGACCACACGACGGTGATGCACGCGGACCGGAAGATCCGCGCGCTGATGGCCGAGCGGCGGTCCATCTACAACCAGGTCACCGAGCTCACGAACCGCATCAAGAACGGCTGACGCGAGCTTCCACAGAGCTCCGTACAGGCTGTGCACTCGGCTCCGAAGGGCGCCCCGGGACGGATTCCGGGGCGCCCTTCGCGGCTTCGGGGACGCCCCCGCGCAACTGCGCCGCCATCAACGGGCCATCGTGGTGTTCGAATAGCTGTCGTCGACGGCCCGTTCTCCACAGAGATCCGGAAGATCTTCCGTCCACAGCCTGGGGACTGCGAAGTTGTCCAGATTGCGTCCACAGGCGTGGGGGCCGAGAGGTGATCACTCCAGGTCAGCCGGTTGTGGAATTGTGTCCAACCGCGCTCCACAGACTGTGGACGCCCGGCTCGTCCACAAGGCGTGATCCTGGGTTGTCCCCACCCGGCCCACAGGCGCGGCTCCGTTGCCCACAGCTTCTCCACACCCCTGTCCACTGTTCGGCAACGAAACACCCCGGCTCACCGGACCGAGTGAAAGGCGTCACACCAAGGTGCTGGGTTGGCCTGTGGGGAACCTGGGTAAAGCTGGGGACGGCACTGGGGAGAAGTCCCAGCGGCCTGTGCATCGGGTGTGCAGAACTTTCCGCCGTCCACAGATCCGCCCGGTTGTCCACTGCTGCCGCCCACAGGGCCCGTGGACAAAAAAACGGGTCTGACCTGCGCGGACGGGGTTATCCACGGTTTCCACAGCCCCTACTACTACTCCCACTCTTAGTTACCCGGGAATCTGCTTCGAAGAGGGGCCTGTGCACAACTCGCCGCCGGAGCCTCGGCTGCCTCTTGTCTCGACTTGACCCCGAGCCGCACCGAGTGTCGGTGCGGTGCGTCAGACTGGTCTCCGGCATCGGGCCCCGCCATCCGTCGGGAGCCCTGCCGACACGAAGGCCAGCAGGGCGAGCGAGCAACAGCAGGAGGCGGTTCCGGTGAAGATCCGGGTGGAGCGCGATGTACTCGCGGAGGCGGTGGCGTGGGTGGCCCGGAGCCTCCCGGCACGTCCGCCGGCGCCCGTTCTCGCGGGCCTTCTTCTGAAGGCGGAGGACGGAGCCCTCAGCTTCTCCAGCTTCGACTACGAGGTCTCGGCGAAGGTCTCGGTCGAGGCGGAGGTCGAGGAGGACGGGACGGTGCTCGTCTCCGGCCGCCTTCTCGCCGACATCTGCCGTGCCCTCCCCAACCGCCCGGTGGAGATTTCCACAGACGGTGTACGGGCGACCGTGGTCTGCGGCTCCTCCCGCTTCACCCTCCACACGCTCCCTGTGGAGGAGTACCCGGCGCTGCCGCAGATGCCGACCGCGACCGGCACGGTCCCGGGTGAGGTCTTCGCCTCGGCCGCCGCCCAGGTCGCCATCGCCGCGGGCCGGGACGACACGCTGCCCGTCCTCACCGGCGTACGGATCGAGATCGAGGGCGACACCGTCACCCTGGCCTCCACCGACCGCTACCGCTTCGCGGTCCGCGAGTTCCTGTGGAAGCCCGAGTCCCCCGACGCCTCCGCGGTCGCCCTGGTGCCCGCGAAGACGCTCCTGGACACCGCCAAGGCGCTGACCAGCGGTGACACGGTCATCCTGGCGCTCTCCGGTTCGGGTGCCGGCGAGGGTCTGATCGGTTTCGAGGGTGCCGGTCGCCGCACCACCACCCGGCTTCTCGAGGGTGACCTGCCGAAGTACCGGACGCTCTTCCCCACCGAGTTCAACTCGGTCGCGGTGATCGAGACCGCCCCGTTCGTCGAGGCCGTCAAGCGTGTCGCCCTGGTCGCCGAGCGGAACACTCCGGTCCGGCTCAGCTTCGAGCAGGGTGTGCTGATCCTGGAGGCCGGTTCCAGCGACGATGCACAGGCTGTGGAGCGGGTGGACGCGCAGCTGGAGGGCGACGACATCTCGATCGCCTTCAACCCGACGTTCCTGCTCGACGGACTGAGCGCCATCGACTCCCCGGTGGCCCAGCTGTCCTTCACCACCTCCACGAAGCCCGCGCTGCTGAGCGGTAAGCCGGCGGTCGACGCGGAGGCGGACGAGGCGTACAAGTACCTGATCATGCCGGTGCGTCTGAGCGGCTGAGCCCCTGCACGGCCCCACTTCTGAGCGGCCGACCCCACAGGTGTGTGCCCGTGTCCCGGCGTAGGCTCGGACGCGGGTACGAAACGCCACACCGTAAGGAATCTGTCTGATGGAGCTCGGTCTCGTCGGCCTCGGCAAGATGGGCGGCAACATGCGCGAGCGCATTCGCCGCGCAGGCCACACCGTCATCGGTTACGACCGCAATCCGGATCTCGCCGATGTCCACAGCCTTCAGGAGCTTGTGGACAAGCTCAAGGGACCGCGTGTGGTGTGGGTGATGGTCCCGGCGGGTGCCGCGACCCAGGCCACGATCGACGAGCTGGCCGCGCTGCTGTCGCCCGGCGACATCGTCGTGGACGGCGGCAACTCCCGCTGGACCGACGACGAGCGGCACGCCGTCGAGCTGGGCATCAAGGGCATCGGCTTCGTCGACTGCGGTGTGTCGGGCGGTGTCTGGGGCCTGGAGAACGGCTACGCGCTGATGTACGGCGGCTCCGAGGAGCATGTCGCCAAGGTGCAGCCCGTCTTCGACGCGCTGAAGCCCGAGGGCGACTTCGGCTCGGTGCACGCGGGCAAGGTCGGTGCCGGTCACTTCGCGAAGATGGTCCACAACGGCATCGAGTACGCCATGATGCAGGCCTACGCCGAGGGCTGGGAGCTGCTGGAGAAGGTCGACTCGGTCACGGACGTGCGCGAGGTCTTCCGCTCGTGGCAGGAGGGCACGGTCATCCGTTCCTGGCTGCTCGACCTCGCGGTCAACGCGCTGGACGAGGACGAGCACCTGGAGCAGCTGCGCGGTTATGCACAGGACTCCGGCGAGGGCCGGTGGACCGTGGAGGCCGCGATCGACAACGCGGTGCCGCTGCCGGCGATCACCGCGTCGCTGTTCGCGCGGTTCGCGTCCCGGCAGGACGACTCCCCGCAGATGAAGATGATCGCCGCCCTGCGCAACCAGTTCGGCGGGCACGCGGTCGAGAGCAAGAAGTAATCCACAGGCTGTTGGCACAGCTGTGAGCGGTAAGAGGTAAGCCGGGGGAGGTCGGCGTCCACCATGCATGTCACGCATCTGTCGCTGGCCGACTTCCGCTCGTACGCCCGGGTCGAGGTCCCGCTCGAGCCGGGCGTCACCGCTTTCGTGGGGGCGAACGGGCAGGGCAAGACCAACCTGGTGGAGGCCGTCGGCTATCTCGCGACGCTCGGCAGCCACCGGGTCGCGTCGGATGCGCCGCTGGTACGGATGGGGGCGGACCGGGCGGTCATCAGGGCCGCGGTCACCCAGGGCGAGCGGTCCCAGCTCATCGAGCTGGAGCTCAATCCGGGCCGGGCGAACCGCGCGAGGATCAACAGGTCTTCGCAGGTCAAGCCCCGGGACGTGCTGGGCATCGTGCGGACCGTCATGTTCGCGCCGGAGGATCTGGCCCTCGTGAAGGGCGACCCGGGAGAGCGGCGGCGCTTCCTGGACGAACTCATCACCGCGCGCTCGCCGCGGATGGCGGGGGTGCGCTCGGACTACGAGCGGGTGCTCAAGCAGCGCAACACGCTGCTGAAGTCGGCGGCGATGGCGCGCCGGCACGGCGGGCGCTCGATGGACCTGTCGACGCTCGACGTCTGGGACCAGCACCTGGCACGGGCCGGGGCGGAGCTGCTCGCGCGGCGACTGGATCTGATCGCGACGCTGCAGCCGCTGACCGACAAGGCGTACGAGCAGCTGGCGCCGGGGGGCGGGCCGATCGCACTGGAGTACCGCGGCTCGGCGGAAGGCCCGGCGGGCGGTGCGGCAGTCGGTACGCCAGGCGGTGCCGCGGAGGGCTCGGCACAGACGCGTGACGAGCTGTACGAGCAGCTGATCGCCGCGCTCGCCGACGTGCGCAAGCAGGAGATCGAGCGCGGGGTGACGCTGGTCGGGCCGCACCGTGACGAGCTGCTGCTCAAGCTGGGCGAGCTGCCCGCGAAGGGCTACGCGAGCCACGGCGAGTCCTGGTCGTACGCGCTGGCGCTGCGGCTGGCCTCGTACGACCTGCTGCGGGCCGAGGGCAACGAGCCGGTGCTCGTGCTCGACGACGTCTTCGCGGAGCTGGACGCGCGGCGCCGGGAGCGGCTCGCGGAGCTGGTGGCTCCGGGCGAGCAGGTGCTGGTGACGGCGGCGGTCGACGACGACGTTCCGGGAGTGCTGGCGGGAGCGCGGTACGCGGTCGCGGACGGGGCGGTGGAGCGCGTATGAGCGAGCACGAGCTCCCGGCGGTTCCGGCGGGACCGGTCGCGCCCGAGTCGTCGGGCGTCGACCTGGCACGGGTCGCGCTGCGCGCGGCCAAGGAGCAGGCCCGGGCACGAGGAGCGGCCGCGCAGGATAAGCGGCAGGCCAGGCGGGGCGGCGGTCTGCGGTCCGGAGCGCGGTCGGACGGCCGGGATCCGCTGCCGCTGGGTGCGGCGATCAACCGGCTGATCACCGAGCGGGGCTGGGAGACGCCCGCGGCGGTGGGCGGTGTGATGGGCCGCTGGCCGCAGATCGTGGGCGAGGACCTGGCGAAGCACTGCGTACCGCTGCGGTACGACGAGGATCCCGACGAGCGGGTGCTGACGGTGCAGTGCGACTCGACGGCGTGGGCGACACAGCTGCGACTGCTCGCGCCGCGACTCGTGGCCCGGCTGAACGAGGATCTCGGCCAGGGCACGGTCCGCCTGATCAAGGTCCTCGGCCCCGGTGGCCCCGCGCACCGGTACGGCCCGCTCCGCGCGCCGGGCAGCAAGGGCCCGGGCGACACATACGGCTGATCTCTCTCCCAGGGCTCCCGGCCCGGGGCCCTGCTGCCGCGCCTACAGGTCCGGCGCAGGCATCCCCGCGCCCGCCCCTCCGGCGCACCTCCGTCGCGCGTCGCGGCACCCGGAAGCCCGCGCCCGCACCGCGCCCCTGCCACGTCCGCACCCTCTCCGCGCCGCCCTCCGCACCGCGTCCTCAGCCCGTCCCGCGGGCGCTCGCTCCGGGGCCCCGCACGCGCCGGCACGCCTGTGACTCATGGGGCGTCCCTCACCGTAGCCGGAGGTTGACAGGCCGAAGCGCTCAATGCCGGTGTGAGCCTCTTGGAGCCCCTTCCCGAATATGGGGAGTCGGTAGGCGCCCGTTGAGGGCGGCACATGCGGACTCAGGCACCGGCAAACCCCCATTCCAGTCGGCGGTACCGGTAGACTGGTGGACAATCCCGCCGACCTGCGGGACACGTCGATTACTGCCGAACGACGCAGCCGGTCCCGTTTGCCCGGAGAACGGCTTGTGCTGTGCCAGAAAGGGCGCTTCGTGGCCGATTCCGGCAACCCCAACGAGAACATTCCTTCCACTGCTGCCGACGGGAACGGCGAGGCACCGACCTCTTCGTCGTCGTACGACGCCAGCGCGATCACCGTCCTCGAGGGTTTGGACGCGGTCCGCAAGCGGCCCGGCATGTACATCGGCTCGACCGGTGAGCGTGGGCTTCATCACCTTGTGCAAGAGGTCGTCGACAACTCCGTCGACGAGGCCCTCGCCGGTCACGCGGACACGATCGACGTCACGATCCTGGCCGACGGCGGCGTGCGCGTCGTCGACAACGGCCGGGGTATCCCGGTGGACATCCACCCTGTCGAGAAGAAGCCGGCCGTCGAGGTCGTGCTCACCGTCCTGCACGCGGGCGGCAAGTTCGGCGGCGGCGGCTACGCCGTGTCCGGCGGTCTGCACGGTGTGGGTGTCTCCGTCGTCAACGCCCTGTCCACCAAGGTCTCCGTGGAGATCAAGCGGGACGGCTACCGCTGGACGCAGGACTACAAGCTCGGCGTGCCCACCGCGCCCCTCGCCAAGCACGAGCAGGTCGCGGACTCCGGTACCACCGTGACGTTCTGGGCCGACCCGGACGTCTTCGAGACCACCGACTACTCCTTCGAGACGCTCGCGCGCCGCTTCCAGGAGATGGCCTTCCTCAACAAGGGCCTGACCCTGACGCTCACGGACGAGCGCGAGTCGGCCAAGGCGACGATGAACGCCGACGACCCCGACGCCGAGGCGGCCGAGGAGCAGCCGGCGAGGACGGTGAAGTACCACTACGAGGGCGGCATCGTCGACTTCGTGAAGTACCTCAACTCCCGCAAGGGTGAGCTGATCCACCCGACCGTGATCGATGTGGAGGCCGAGGACAAGGAGCGCATGCTCTCGGTCGAGATCGCGATGCAGTGGAACTCCCAGTACACCGAGGGCGTGTACTCCTTCGCGAACACGATCCACACGCATGAGGGCGGTACGCACGAGGAGGGCTTCCGCGCGGCGCTCACCGGCCTGGTGAACAGGTACGCGCGCGACAAGAAGCTGCTGCGTGAGAAGGACGACAACCTCACCGGTGAGGACATCCGCGAGGGTCTGACGGCCATCATCTCGGTCAAGCTGGGCGAGCCGCAGTTCGAGGGCCAGACGAAGACCAAGCTGGGCAACACCGAGGCGAAGACCTTCGTACAGAAGGTCGTGCACGAGCACCTCTCCGACTGGTTCGACCGCAACCCCAACGAGGCCGCGGACATCATCCGCAAGTCGATCCAGGCGGCCACCGCCCGGGTCGCCGCCCGCAAGGCACGCGACCTGACCCGCCGCAAGGGCCTGCTGGAGAGCGCCTCGCTGCCGGGCAAGCTCAGCGACTGCCAGTCGAACGACCCCACCAAGTGCGAGATCTTCATCGTCGAGGGTGACTCCGCCGGCGGCTCCGCCAAGTCCGGCCGCAACCCGATGTACCAGGCGATCCTGCCGATCCGTGGCAAGATCCTGAACGTCGAGAAGGCACGGATCGACAAGATCCTGCAGAACACCGAGGTCCAGGCGCTGATCTCGGCCTTCGGCACCGGAGTCCACGAGGACTTCGACATCACCAAGCTCCGCTATCACAAGATCATCCTGATGGCGGACGCCGATGTCGACGGCCAGCACATCAACACGCTGCTGCTGACGTTCCTCTTCCGCTTCATGCGTCCGCTGGTCGAGGCCGGGCACGTCTTCCTGTCCCGCCCGCCGCTGTACAAGATCAAGTGGGGCCGGGACGACTTCGAGTACGCGTACTCGGACCGTGAGCGCGACGCGCTCGTCGAGCTCGGCAAGCAGCAGGGCAAGCGCATCAAGGAAGACTCGATCCAGCGCTTCAAGGGTCTCGGTGAGATGAACGCCGAGGAGCTGCGCATCACCACCATGGACATCGAGCACCGCGTTCTCGGCCAGGTCACCCTGGACGACGCCGCGCAGGCCGACGACCTGTTCTCGGTGCTGATGGGCGAGGACGTCGAGGCACGGCGCTCGTTCATCCAGCGCAACGCCAAGGACGTCCGCTTCCTCGACATCTGAGTCGGTCTCAGCTGACCGCACGAAAGGACTGAAGACCAGCAATGGCCGACGAGAACACTCCTGTGACCACCGAGCCCGAAGAGGAAGGCCAGCAGGTCCGGATCGAGCCCGTCGGGCTCGAGACCGAGATGCAGCGCTCCTACCTCGACTACGCGATGTCCGTCATCGTGTCCCGCGCGCTGCCCGACGTACGGGACGGACTCAAGCCCGTCCACCGCCGTGTGCTGTACGCGATGTACGACGGCGGCTACCGGCCCGAGAAGGGCTTCTACAAGTGCGCCCGCGTCGTCGGCGACGTCATGGGTACGTATCACCCGCACGGCGACTCCTCGATCTACGACGCGCTCGTACGCCTCGCGCAGCCGTGGTCGATGCGGATGCCGCTCGTGGACTCCAACGGCAACTTCGGTTCCCCGGGCAACGACCCGGCCGCGGCCATGCGGTACACCGAGTGCAAGATGATGCCGCTGTCCATGGAGATGCTCCGGGACATCGACGAGGAGACCGTCGACTTCCAGGACAACTACGACGGGCGCAACCAGGAGCCGACGGTCCTGCCGGCGCGCTTCCCGAACCTGCTGGTGAACGGCAGCGCCGGTATCGCCGTCGGTATGGCCACCAACATCCCGCCGCACAATCTGCGCGAGGTCGCGGCCGGTGCCCAGTGGGCGCTGGAGCACCCGGAGGCCACCCACGAGGAGCTTCTCGACGCGCTGATCGAGCGGATCAAGGGGCCCGACTTCCCGACCGGCGCGCTGGTCGTGGGCCGCAAGGGCATCGAGGAGGCGTACCGCACCGGCCGCGGCTCCATCACGATGCGCGCGGTCGTCGAGGTCGAGGAGATCCAGAACCGCCAGTGCCTGGTGGTCACGGAGCTTCCGTACCAGGTCAACCCGGACAACCTCGCGCAGAAGATCGCCGACCTCGTCAAGGACGGCAAGGTCGGCGGCATCGCCGACGTCCGCGACGAGACCTCCTCCCGGACCGGCCAGCGCCTCGTCATCGTGCTCAAGCGCGACGCCGTTGCCAAGGTCGTCCTCAACAACCTCTACAAGCACACCGACCTGCAGACGAACTTCGGCGCCAACATGCTGGCGCTCGTCGACGGTGTGCCGCGCACGCTGTCCCTCGACGCGTTCATCCGCCACTGGGTGACGCACCAGATCGAGGTCATCGTCCGTCGGACGAAGTTCCGGCTGCGCAAGGCCGAGGAGCGGGCCCACATCCTGCGCGGTCTGCTCAAGGCGCTCGACGCGATCGACGAGGTCATCGCGCTGATCCGGCGCAGTGACACGGTCGAGGTCGCGCGCGAGGGCCTGATGGGCCTGCTGCAGATCGACGAGATCCAGGCGAACGCGATCCTGGAGATGCAGCTCCGCCGGCTGGCCGCCCTGGAGCGCCAGAAGATCGTGCAGGAGCACGACGAGCTGCAGGCGAAGATCAACGAGTACAACGCGATCCTCGCCTCGCCCGAGAAGCAGCGTCAGATCGTCAGCGAGGAGCTGGCCGTCATCGTCGAGAAGTTCGGCGACGACCGGCGCTCCAAGCTGGTCCCCTTCGACGGTGACATGTCCATCGAGGACCTCATCGCCGAGGAGGACATCGTCGTCACCATCACGCGTGGCGGCTACATCAAGCGGACCAAGACCGAGGACTACCGCTCGCAGAAGCGCGGCGGCAAGGGCGTGCGCGGCACGAAGCTGAAGCAGGACGACATCGTCGACCACTTCTTCGTCTCGACCACGCACCACTGGCTGTTGTTCTTCACGAACAAGGGCCGGGTCTACCGGGCCAAGGCGTACGAGCTGCCGGACGCCGGCCGGGACGCCCGCGGCCAGCACGTGGCCAACCTGCTGGCCTTCCAGCCGGACGAGCAGATCGCCGAGATCCTCGCGATCCGCGACTACGAGGCCGTGCCCTACCTGGTCCTCGCCACCAAGGGCGGCCTGGTGAAGAAGACCCCGCTGAAGGACTACGACTCCCCGCGTTCGGGCGGCGTCATCGCGATCAACCTCCGGGAGACGGAGGACGGCCGTGACGACGAGCTGATCGGCGCGGAGCTGGTGTCGGCGGACGACGATCTGCTGCTGATCAGCAAGAAGGCGCAGTCGATCCGGTTCACCGCGACGGACGAGGCGCTGCGCCCGATGGGCCGTGCCACATCGGGCGTCAAGGGCATGAGTTTCCGTGAGGGCGACGAACTCCTCTCGATGAATGTGGTGCGGCCGGGTACTTTCGTGTTCACTGCCACGGACGGCGGTTACGCGAAGCGGACCGACGTCGACGAGTACCGCGTCCAGGGTCGCGGCGGCCTCGGTATCAAGGCCGCCAAGATCGTGGAGGACCGTGGTTCTCTGGTCGGCGCGCTGGTGGTCGAGGAGAGCGATGAGATCCTCGCCATCACGTTGTCCGGTGGTGTGATTCGTACGCGAGTCAACGAAGTCAGGGAGACCGGCCGTGACACCATGGGCGTCCAATTGATCAACCTGGGCAAGCGGGATGCCGTCGTCGGCATCGCGCGCAACGCCGAGGCCGGTCGCGAGGCCGAAGAGGTCGACGGGACCGAGGGCGCCGACGGAGGCGTCGCGGTCGGGACCTCCGAGGTTGCTGAGGCCGCCGAGGGCACGGAGCCTTCGGCCGGGGAGCACGAGGAGTAAAGCGTGAGTGGAGCCACCGGCGCCGGATCGGCCGCTGCCGGCGATGCTTCTGGATCGAACGGTGCCAGTGGCTCCGCCACGGACTCCCAGGGTGGGGGCGTCCCCTCCAAGGGCAGGGCAATGACCGTGACCGACACCCGGGGGCAACAAGCCCCCTACGAAACCTATGGTGGGGAGCAGCCGGTGCAGCAGGGAACGCAGCCGTACCATCCGCCGCAGGCGTATCCCTCCCCCCAGGGAGGGACCCAGGGCGGCCAGCAGGGCCCTGCCCAGCAGACGGCAGCGGGCGCGACCGTCCGTCGGCCCCGCACCGGGGCGAGCACACAGCCCCGGACGCGCAAGGCACGGCTGCGGGTGGCCAAGGCCGACCCGTGGTCGGTGATGAAGGTCAGCTTCCTGCTCTCCATCGCGCTGGGCATCTGCACGATCGTCGCGGCGGCGGTCCTGTGGATGGTCATGGACGCCATGGGGGTCTTCTCGACGGTCGGCGGCACGATCAGCGAGGCGACGGGCTCGAACGAGAGCAACGGCTTCGATCTGCAGTCGTTCCTCTCGCTGCCTCGGGTGCTCGTCTTCACCTCGGTGATCGCGGTCATCGACGTCGTGCTGGCCACGGCGCTGGCGACGCTGGGCGCCTTCATCTACAACCTCTCCGCCGGGTTCGTGGGCGGAGTCGAGCTGACGTTGGCCGAGGACGAGTAGGCGAAGGTCCCGGGGGGTAGGAACCGATTTTGGGACTGCCCCCCACGTGCGCTAACCTTCAGGAGTCAGCGCGCAGCGCGGCGGGGCTATAGCTCAGTTGGTTAGAGCGCATCCCTGATAAGGATGAGGCCACAGGTTCAAATCCTGTTAGCCCCACCAGCTCGAAGACCCCCAACCGATCACGGTTGGGGGTCTTCTGCGTATACGGCCGACATCGGCCGCGTGCGGCTTCGTCGGTTCCACGCCCGCCAAGCGGCTGATCCCCGTGGCGGGTCGCTGATCCGTCTCCCGGGCAGCTGGAACGATGCGCCCATGACACCCGGGACAGGCACTGCCGAGGGTTCGGCAAGGGCGAGGCTCGTCCTGTGGACTCTCGCGGCGGGTCAGTTCCTGATGGCGCTCGACAGCTCCGTCATGAACGTCTCGATCGCGACGGTGGCCGACGACGTGGGCACGACGGTGACCGGGATTCAGGGCGCGATCACCGCCTACACGCTCGTGATGGCGATGTTCATGATCCCCGGCGGCAAGGTCGGGGCGCTGATCGGCCGCAGACGCGCGTTCATGATCGGCTGCTGCGTCTACGGATGCGGTTCCTTCATCACGGCGATCGCGCCGAACCTGCCCGTGCTGCTGCTCGGCTGGTCCCTTCTGGAGGGCATCGGGGCGGCGCTCATCCTGCCCGCGATCGTGGCGCTCGTGGCCGGCAACTTCGCCGCCGAACGGCGTCCAGCCGCCTACGGACTCGTCGCGGCGGCCGGCGCCGTGGCGATCGCGCTCGGGCCGCTCATCGGGGGTTTCGCCACGACGTACTTCTCCTGGCGATGGGTCTTCGCCGGTGAGGTCCTGGTGGTGCTCGGCATCCTGGTCTTCGCCCGCCGCATCGCCGACGTCCCGGGCGGTGAGCGCCCGCACATCGATCTCATCGGCAGCGTGTTGTCCGCCCTCGGGCTCGGGATCTTCGTCTACGGCGTGCTGCGCTCCGGCGAGTGGGGCTGGTTCCGGCCGAAGCCCGACGCGCCCTCGTGGCTCGGTGTCTCGCTGGTCGTGTGGCTGATGCTGGCGGGTCTGCTTCTGGTCTGGCTCTTCCTCCGCTGGGAGGCCCGCCTCGTCGAGCGGCACCGGGAGCCGCTCATCGATCCGGCGATGCTGCAGAACAGACAGCTCACCGGCGGCCTGACCATGTTCTTCTTCCAGTACCTCGTGCAGATGGGCGTGTTCTTCGTCGTCCCGCTCTACCTGTCGGTCGCCCTGGGCCTGTCCGCGCTCGAGACCGGAGCACGCCTCCTGCCGCTCTCACTGACACTGCTGGCGGCCGCGATCCTGATCCCGCGCTTCTTCCCGGACGTCTCGCCGCGGCGGGTGGTGCGGCTCGGGATCCTTGCGCTGCTCGCCGGAGCGGTGGTCCTGATGGCCGCGCTCGACGCGGACGCCGGAGCGGAGATCGTCGGCATCCCGCTCCTGCTGATCGGGCTCGGCATGGGTGCGCTGGCGTCCCAGCTCGGGTCGGTCACCGTGTCCGCGGTACCGGACGAGCAGAGTGCGGAGGTCGGTGGCATCCAGAACGCCGTCACCAACCTCGGCTCCTCGATCGGTACGGCACTCGCCGGCTCGATCCTGATCGCCACGCTCGCGTCGTCGTTCCTGGCCGGCGTCGAGCAGAATCCGGCGGTCCCTGCCGAGGTCAAGAGCCAGGCGGCCGTCGAGCTTCAAAGCGGGGTGACCTTCCTGTCGGACGCCCAGCTCAAGACCGCTCTCGACAAGGCCGGGACGAGCGAGCAGGTGACCCAGGCCGCGCTGGACGCGAATGCCGAGGCCCGGCTCGACGGCCTGCGCGCCGCACTCGCCGTCCTTGCGCTCGCCGCGGTCCTGGCGATGTTCTTCACCTCGAGGATCCCGACGGTCCAGCCTCGCTCGACGTAGCCGCGGCCCGGACGGCACGGGCACGGGCGCCCGCTCGGCAGGGGCGAGTTGAGGGTCGCCCGGCACACCGGGGTGGATGCCCGCCGGTCCGATCCGGGGCGGGGGCGGGGCCGTACGCAGGTCACCGAACGGTATCGGTCGGTGTGTATAGTCGGGCGGCAGAAGTCCCCTACGTCAAGGAAAGACGAGGTCGCGCGGTGAAGAAGCTCCTCCTGGTCGCACTGGCCGCCATCGGCGGGCTCCTCGTGTACCGCCAGATCCAGGCGGATCGCGCCGAGCAGGATCTGTGGACGGAGGCGACCGACTCCGTGCCCGCAGGTTCGGGTGTGTGAGACGCAGACAGTCCGAGTGACGGAGCCCCGGCCGCCGAGCGGCCGGGGCTCCGCGCTGTTCGCGGGCCGTGCTGTCGCGCGTACTGCCCCTGCGTGCGTGCGTGCCTGCTGCTCGTGCGTGCGGCTCGTGCCTGCGTGGTGGTGTTGCGGGACCGTGACGCCGAGACCTCTTGAGTTCGCTTACGCGAATGAATAGCTTGCGTGGGCAAAGTCGAGAACCCGCAGATCGGTGTCGTGTTGAGGTGGCGGTCCTCGGTGACGAGAGATCCGGTCCCCCGGCGCGACGCCCCGGTGCTGGTGAAGAAGCCGGACAAGGGTGGTGTTTCGGCCGCACGCGAAGACAGCGGTAGCAGTGCCGGGGCAGGATGGACCGGCACCGCGACCGCCGCGACGGCAGGCGGCAACGGAGACGACAGGGGGAAGCGCGGAGATGAGGCAGCGCAGCAAGGGCCGGGTGACGCTGGCCGGGGCGGCGGCGGTGTGCGCGGTGGCGGCGCTGCCCGCCGTTCCGGCCCAGGCCGCCGGGCAGCCGAAGCCGTATGCGTATGGCTTCGATGCCGACGCGCAGGTGATCAAGGGTGCGGAGAGCACCGCGGACGCCGA
Organism: Streptomyces sp. NBC_00259; assembly: GCF_036181745.1. Classification (NCBI taxonomy): domain Bacteria; kingdom Bacillati; phylum Actinomycetota; class Actinomycetes; order Kitasatosporales; family Streptomycetaceae; genus Streptomyces; species Streptomyces sp. NBC_00259. The sequence goes on from NZ_CP108080.1 coordinate 3,970,588, forward strand.
GGCGCTGACGGAGGACACGACGTACCGCTCGTCCATCGGGCCCGAGGGGAAGCTCAACTTCCGCGTGGACCTGGACGCCAAGAAGAACGCGTACGTCTCGGTCGTCGCCGCCCCCAGGCTGGAGGCGAAGCTCGAGTACTCCGACGGCATCAAGGTGACCCTGCAGGACAGCCAGGGAAGAACGTGCAGCGACGCCACCGCCACCGTCGGGTCCGGCAGTTTCGCGCAGCCGCTCGCCGCCTACGCCCACCGCACCATCGAGAAGGACGGTTCGAGCTGCCAGGAGGCCGGCGCCTACAACGTCCTGGTCGAGCGCACCAGCGCGGAGGCCTCCACTCCCGGGGACTGGGCACTTGAGATCCGCCATGTCACGGAGCCCGGGCTGAAGGAGGCCGGGCCCACGGAGGCGCCGACCCAGTGGCCCTCCGCCTCCCCGGGCCTTCCCGGTGGCGGAACGAAGAAGGCCGCCGGCGGCACGAGCTTCAACGACGCCGCAGAGATCTCCGAGGGCGAGTGGAACAGCCCGATGGAGGCAGGCCGCACCTACTTCTTCCGGGTCAAGGTCGACTGGGGCCAGCGGTTCTTCGGGACCGCCTCTCTGGGGAGCACGAACACCGAGGGCTACGCCTTTGTCAGCCAGGGGCTGACGATGCGGCTGTACAACCCGCTGCGCGGCTTGGTGGAGGACGCCTACACGACGTACGACGGCAAGCAGAAGCAGGCCGCGCTGGATCCGGTGCCGCCGGTCGCGTACGAGAACCGATTCGGCAGTGGTGACGATGTCCAGGGCATGCGGCTCGGAGGCGAGTACTACCTGGCCGTCAGCCTGAACCCCGAACTCGCCGACAAGTTCGGCAAGAAGCCGTTCGGTGTGACGCTGCGGGTCAACGTCGAGGGCGACGCGAAGGCGGCGCCGCCGTACACCGAGCCGCTCGGTGACCTCGGAGTCTCCGAGGGCGAGAAGGCCGAGAAGAGCGACACGATGAAGCTCGTCGGCGCGGCCGGGGTGGGCGCGGGGACGGTGCTGGTGCTCGGGCTCGGGGCATGGACGCTGCTGGCGCGGCGGCGTGCGGTGCCGGGACCGGCCGCGGGCCAGGGGCAGGCGGGACCCGGGGACGGTACGACCCCGACGCCGTACGGGCCGCCCGCCTCCTGGTGAGACCTTCGGCCGAGCGGGGAGTCAGGCCTGGGTGAAGGCCCAGATGCCGACCGCGAAACAGATCAGTGCCACGAGCAGCACCGGGATCGCGACCTTCGGGGGCGGTCCGGGTCGCTTCTGCCGCGCGACCAGGGGGGCGTGGGACGGCGCGTGCGAGAGCGCGTGCGACGCCATGTGCGCCTGAGGGGGAACCTGAGGGCCCTGGTCGGTGTACTGACGGGTGAGAGCTTGTTCGTACGGAACCGCGGCCGTCCGGGCCTGGGCGAAGTCCTGCGCCGCGGGGTGATGGGGGGAGGCCGCATGGGCGGGAACGGAGGGCTGGACCGGCTGCGGCTGCGGCGGTGGCGTGGGCTGGTAGGGCGGCGGGGCGAGATGGAAGGAACCGGTCTCGGAGGCGGCCGGCACCGGGGCGCCGCCCGGAGCGCCCTGCGTGCCCTGTGCGGCTGGTGTGTCCAGGGCGTCCAGGGCGTCTTGGCCACGTCGGCCGCTCTCGGCATCCGTGGTGGCCTTGCCGTGCGCGGTGGGGCCGTCCGGGCCGAAGCCGACCGGCAGCGGCCCCAGTTGGTCGAAGACCTCGACCGGCTCGTCGTCGATGCCGGGCTCGGGCAGCATCTCGACCGCGGACGTCAGCGCCTTCCGCGCGCCCGTGGCCGTACGGAACCGGGTCTGCGGATCGGGCTGGAGCAGGCCCGCGAGGACCTGCCACAGCGGCTCGGGAATGCCCTGCGGGGCGCCCGGCGTGCCGTGCGCCGCGAAGTGCTCGACGAGAGCCCGCGAGTCGGGCTTCTGGCCCTGCAACAGATAGAGCGCGACCAGTCCGACCGCGAAGAGATCGGCCGGGAAGTCCGGCTCCGCGCCCATCATCTGCTCGGGCGCGAAGTAACCGGGCGTTCCCACCACATAGTTGGTCTCGGTCAGCCGGGGCTCGCCCTTGCGCATGGAGATGCCGAAATCGGACAGCCGCAGATGCGGCCGCCCGGTCCCGGTGGCCTCCAGCAGGATGTTCGCCGGCTTGATGTCGCGGTGCACGACCCCCTCCGCATGCACCGCGGCGAGACCGGACAGGAGCTGGTCGAGAAGGGAGCAGACGAAGCGCGGCGGCAGCGGCCCGTAGTCGCCGATGACATGCGCCAGCGACCCGCCGCTCACCAGATCCATGGTGAACAGCACCTTGTCGTCGTCCGCGGCCCAACTGGCCGGGGCGAGGACATGCGGGTGGTCGATGCGGAGTGCCTGCTCGCGGACGAAGCGCAACAGCGCGTGCGCGTCGCTCTGCTGCAGCACCTTGGCAGCCACATAGCGCCGCCGCCGATGGTCCCAGGCACGCCACACCGCGCCGACCCCACCGCGTCCGATCGGGTCGATCAGCTCGTACCGACCAGCGAAGACCTCACCCATTGCGCTGCGCCCGCTCCCCGTTCCCTGCTTCGGCGTCCTGGTTCGTTCAGCTCTGGTGCGACTCGTAGTGGGCGACCGCCTCCGCCGTGCGCCCGGCGCCGTACACCCGGAGGAACTCTGCCAGTTCCGGGTGGGTCGGGGCGAGGGAGTCCGCCGCATCGATGATGTCGCCGGCCGCCGCGACGGAGCGGAGCAGCGACTGGATCTCGCGCACCACCCGGCGTACCGTCGGCGCGCCCGAGCTGGTCGTGGTCTGCCCGGTCCCGGTCAGCACGGATCCGCCCTGCGACTTCTTGATCTCGTCCATGCGAGCCGTGGCCTCCGCCGCGCTGATGCTTCCGTCCGCGACCTGACCGGTCAGCTCCTGCAGGGCCTGGACGCGCTGGACGACCGCCGGATTGCCGATCTTGGCGCGCTGACCGCTCATCAGCTGGGAGAGCATCGGAGCCGACAGCCCGAGCACCGCCGCAAGCCGGGCCTGGTTCAGGCCCAGATCATCGATGAGCCGACGGAAGAGCGCCCCCAGCGGCTCCCCGTACCAGCTGCGCTGGAGCTCTCTGGCTCTGGCGGTTGCGTCCTGCTGTGCAGCATCCATGTGCGTCTCCCCATCGCTTCCCCTGGCGTGGCTTCGCTGATGCGAACCCGACGAGCATCTTACGGAGCGTGGTCGGATACCGGGAGCCCCAATCCTTTTGTGAGATCTCGGGGGTGACCCGGTACTCTGGTCTCCGTTCCGGGGCCTTAGCTCAGTTGGTAGAGCGCTGTCTTTGCATGGCAGATGTCAGGGGTTCGACTCCCCTAGGCTCCACAACCCGGAAGCCCCTCTGAACTGCGAGAACGCGGATCGGAGGGGCTTTTCCCGTTATGCACCGCTAACCTACTTGCATGAGCGTGCAAGGAGAGTCGTGGGACGCGGACGCCGCGGACCGCACGGTGACGGTGCTCAAGGCGGTGGCCGACCCCTCGCGCTACCGGCTGCTGTGGGCGCTGAGCAGGCAGGAGCTTCCGGTGAGCGGGCTCGCCGAGATGCTCGGGGCCCATGTCGCCGCGACCTCCCAGCATTTGGCGAAGCTGCGGGCCGCCGGTCTCGTGGCGTCCCGGCGGGAGGGGACGCGTATCTACTACCGGGCGGTCGAAGGCGTACGGGGACTGCTGGAGGAGGCGTCGCTGGTCGCGGGCCGCTCCGAGGCGGAACGTGCGGTCCGTACCGGTCAGGCGGACGAGGCCGCGTCGATCGCGTCGGTCGCCTCGGTCCCGCAGGCGCCGGGGACGCGGTCCCCGCGGCAGCCGGTGGTCGACCTCTAGTAAGCCCGTTCCGCGCCGGGAGCACCTCATCGGCGCAAGCGCCCGCGACCCTTTTCTCCGACGCCGAGGGGAACGAGTGCCCGGCGACGCCCAGCGTCCCCGGTCCGTGCGGACATCGCCGCAGGTGGCAGGCCTGTCGAGGTGCGTGGCGGATCCGCCACCATCAGGTGTTCGGCAGGCCGGGGCCCTGGAGGGCCGCCCCCGGGCCGGCGAAGTCCCTCTACAACCACTCCGCCGTGGTCCGCACCCGCAGTTGCTCCGGACGGGTGGTGTTCATCGGAAGATCCGCCGACCCGTGGCGCAGGTCCCACGATTCCCAAGATGCGTCCACATCATGAGGAAGGTATGTAAAACGCCCAATCCGAAAGTGAGGGGCCATGGCCGCCGTCAAGGTCACCACGTTGTGGACCGCCTTCATCTCCCTGCTCGTCACCCTGCTCGCCTCCCTGGGATTCGCCACCTCCGCCAAGGCTGCTCAGCAGCCTGCCCCTCGGCAGCCCGAGGGCCCCGCCGAGCAGGAGCCCACCGTCCCCGGCGCGCGGAACGCCGGCGCGCAGGAGCATCTCCGGAGAACGGATACGGCGCATACGGCTGCCGCGGAGCTGCACGGGTTCTGGCAGCAGGTGGTCCGCGCGAGGACTCCCCGCGAACGCTCGCTGCCGCCGACCATCAAGCAGCGCATCGGTGCCGAGGCCCATGGTTCCTCCCCCGCCGTCCGGCACCTGCCCGCCCTGGACGCCGAGGCTCAGGACTCCTCGTTCATGAGCGACGACGCCGCGCCCGTCGCGGCGGCAGCATGAGGCGCCGGGAAGCTTTCGGCTCTCCCGGCGCCCGCTGCCCCGAACGACGTGTGGTGAAAGTCGGTCAGCGACGGTCCTCGCGGTCCGAACCGGTCTCGTCCTCCGACTGCTTCGCCTGAACCTCCGGGTCCGGCACCGAACGGTCGTTGCCGTCCACCGACGACAGCGGACGGTCCGACACCTCGGTCGGCGCGGGAGGTTCGACCAGCCAGTCCGGGTTGGCCTGCTTGTCCCACCACTTCCACGCGGCGAACAGTCCAGCGGCGACGACGCCGAGCACGACCGCACCCTTCACGGCACGACCGCACGTGGCACGACGCTCGTTCCTCCTCGCAAGCTTCCTGATGTCCTCCGCCGAGACCGAACCACGCAACGCGGCCAGAGCGGCAGCGGAGCGGGTGACGGCCTCCTGCCCGACAGGCTGAGCGACGGCGACCGCCTGCTCGAATCGCGGCGTGGTGTATTCCGCCGCCTGACGTGCGGCATTCCGGGTCATGACGGCGGCCCGCTGTGCCGCGTCGTCCACCGCCGGCGGAACATGCGGTGCGACATAGGAGTCGTACTGAACACGGGCCTGACGGCGAGCCTGATGCGCGGCTCGCGTCACCTTCGGCCCAAGGCGCACCCGAGCCTCGTGCGCGTATTGCGCGGCTTGGTCCTTGGCCGTACCGGCGTAGGGCGCCACCACTTCCGCGGCGTGCAGCACGCTCTCCTTCGCCGTGTCGGTCGCGGCGCGCACGCTGTCCATGCGGGTCACGGGATCCTCCTCCTCGGTGGCGTTCGCGGGGGTCTGGGGCGTTGTAGACCCAGCCAAGGCACAGTGCGCCTTTCCACCCTTTTCGAAATCATGCCTGCTGGGGTCGGGCTCGGCATGCGGGACGGGCATCCGGGTCATTTTCTTCTTGGGCGGCCGTTCCGTGCGAGGATCGGGTGACGTCACAGAGGACTTACGGAAGGCACATCGTGGCCGAGCAGCTCTACGCCACCCTGAAGACCAATCACGGCGACATCGACATCCGGCTTCTGCCGAACCACGCGCCGAAGACGGTCAAGAACTTCGTCGAGCTCGCCAAGGGTGAGCGTGAGTGGACGAACCCGGCGACCGGCAAGAGGTCCACGGACAAGCTGTACGACGGCACGGTCTTCCACCGGGTGATCAGCGGCTTCATGATCCAGGGCGGCGACCCGCTGGGCAACGGCACCGGCGGCCCGGGCTACGAGTTCGCCGACGAGTTCCACCCGGACCTGGCCTTCGACAAGCCGTACCTGCTGGCCATGGCCAACGCCGGCCCGGGCACCAACGGCTCGCAGTTCTTCATCACGGTGGCCCCCACCGCCTGGCTGACCCGCAAGCACACCATCTTCGGTGAGGTCGCCGACGAGGCCAGCCGGAAGATCGTGGACACCATCGCCGCGGCGCAGACCAACCCGCGCACCGACCGCCCGCTGAACGACGTGGTGATCGAGTCCGTCGTGGTCGAGACCCGCGAGGGCTGAGCCCGTCCGGGCCCTTCCCGGCCCGGGAACCTTTCCGCCCCGCTCGTCCGTAAGACGAGCGGGGCGAAGCATTGCGCGGAAGACCCGCCGGACGCTGAAGACGAGGGGACGTCATGGATCAGGCGCCAGGAAGCCCGGACCAGCCCCAGGCGGCACAGGGGCTGCCGAGCTGTTACCGGCACCCGGGCCGGGAGACCGGCATCAGCTGTACCCGCTGCGAGCGGCCGATCTGTCCGGAGTGCATGGTCAGCGCCTCGGTCGGCTTCCAGTGCCCGGAGTGCGTCCGCACCGGATCCGGCACGGGGCACGCCGCGAGCGCGAGCCGTCCTCGGACGATCGCGGGCGGCGCGGTCACGGCCGGCGACCCGCGGCTGATCACCAAGATCCTCATCGGCCTGAATCTCGCCGTGTTCATCGCGGTCCTCGTCGACCGGCAGCGGGTGGTCAGCGAGCTGATCCTGGTCGGAGCCTGGCCCGCGCCGCCGTACTTCGTGGTCGACGGTGTCGCCGACGGCCAGTGGTACCGGCTGCTCACCTCGGCCTTCCTCCACCAGGAGATCTGGCACATCGCCTTCAACATGCTGGGGCTCTGGTGGCTCGGCGGCCCGCTGGAGGCGGCCCTCGGCAGGCTGCGCTACCTCTCGCTCTTCCTGCTGTCGGCCCTGGCGGGCAGCGCGGCCGCCTATCTCCTCGCCGATCCGACGACCGGGACGCTGGGCGCCTCCGGCGGCGTCTTCGGTCTGCTCGGTGCCACCGTGGTGCTGATGCGCCGCCTCAACTACGACATGCGCCCGGTTCTCGCGCTGCTCGTGCTGAACCTGCTCTTCACCTTCACCTGGGGCGGCATCTCCTGGCAGGCGCACGTGGGCGGGCTGGTCGCGGGCACCGCCATCGCCTTCGGCATGGTGCACGCCCCGCGAGAGCGGCGGGCCCTCGTGCAGTACGGGACGTGTGCGCTCGTCCTGGCCGTCATCGTCGTCATCGTCGTACTGAGGACCGCCGCGCTCAGCTGAGCGTGAGCTTTCCCCAAGGTTGTCCACAGCGTGTGGTGGATCTTGTGCATGCCGTGGAGAACAACTGTGCCCCTTGTCGCTGAACTGGGCTTTCCCAGTAACGACAAGGGGCGGGATGAGGCATCCGATGTCGCTGGAATGGCCTCAGCAGTCACATCGGCGTCAACCCTCCCTGAGTTATCCACAGATCGTCAGACCTTTTCCCACGGCTGTGGACGACGCTGTGGATAACTTCAGGGCAGAGCTTGACAACGACTAGCTCGGCGCTACTTCCACTGTGTGGAGACGGCGAAGCCGCCGGCGATGAAGCCGAAGCCGACCACGATGTTCCAGTTGCCGAGCGACTGGACGGGCAGCCGGCCGTCGGTGACGTAGAAGACGACGATCCACGCCAGTCCGATCAGGAACAGCGCCAGCATCACAGGAGCGACCCAGCTGTGACTCGACAGCTTGATGTTGGTCGCCTGCTTCGAGGACGGCGGGGGCGTGAAGTCGGCCTTCTTGCGGATACGTGACTTCGGCACGAGGGACTCTCCTGTCGATGCGCTGCGTGACCGCGCAGGGGAAACTGTGGCTGGCGCCGGGCGGGGGCGAGGGGGACCTGGGCCTCCCCCGGGCGTCCGTTAGCGTAGTGCTTCCACGGCGCCTGAAGGGTAAGGGTACGTTGAGCAATTCCGCCGACTCCCCCGGTGGGCCGGTCCGTCGCTTCTCGTGGCGGCCGGTCCGGCTGCTGACGGCTGCCGTTTTCGCACTCGCCGGACTGATCTTCGTCACCAGCTTCAACACGGCCAAGGGCACCAACCTCCGGACCGACGACTCGCTGCTGAAGCTCTCCGATCTCATCCAGCAGCGCAGCGACAAGAACGCGAAGCTCGACGAGTCCACGGCGGCGGTCCGCAAGGACGTCGACGCTCTCGCCGGCCGTGACGACGGCTCCACCAAGGCCGAGGACGAGAAACTCCGGGCGCTGGAGGCCGCCGCGGGGACCACGAAGCTGAGCGGTCAGGCCGTTTCCGTCACCCTCAATGATGCTCCCCAGAACGCCCAGGCAGCACCCGGCTACCCGGAACCGCAGGCCAATGATCTGGTCATCCACCAGCAGGATCTGCAGGCCGTGGTCAACGCCCTCTGGCAGGGCGGGGCCAAGGGCATCCAGGTCATGGACCAGCGGCTGATCTCCACCAGCGCCGTGCGCTGCGTCGGCAACACGCTGATCCTCCAGGGCCGTGTCTACTCGCCGCCGTACAAGGTCACGGCCGTCGGCGACCCGGACAGGCTCAAGCGGGCGCTGACCGCCTCCCCGGCCATCCAGAACTACCAGCTGTATGTGACGGCGTACGGACTGGGCTGGAAAGTCGACGAGCGCGAGGCGGTGACTCTCCCCGGCTACTCGGGCACAGTGGATCTCCACCACGCGAAGCCCGTGCAGTAGCCCCGGGGAGGCCGGCCGGTGTCGGTGCGACTGATCGTCAGGACGTTCAGTGAGATCTGCATCACCGTTGGCACAGTGATCGTGCTCTTCGTGGTGTACGTGCTGTTCTGGACCGGGGTGAAGGCCCAGGGCGCGACGGACGGGGAGATCGTCAGGCTCCAGGAGGAGTGGGCCCGGCAGCCGGTGGAGCCCCAGGCTTCCGGCCCCGCCGCCGCTCCGTCCCCCGATCCCGCCCCTACATCCTCGGCTCCCGCCTCCTCGTCGCCGACTCCCGCCCCTTCGGCGAAGCCGTACGAGACCGGTCGGCCCTTCGCCGTCATGTACATCCCGCGCTTCGGCGAGGGCTGGGACTGGCCCGTGTTGGAGGGGACGGCGGCCCGGACCCTGAAGAAGGGGCTCGGGCACTACGCGTCCACCGCACGGCTCGGCGCGACCGGGAACTTCTCGGTGGCCGGGCACCGGCGCACCTACGGGGACCCGTTCAAGGACTTCCCGCGGCTGCGGCCGGGCGACGCGGTGATCGTCAACGACGGGACGACCTGGTTCACGTACCGGATACGGAACGAGCCGTACCGCACCGTTCCGGGTGATGTCGGGGTCATCGACGCCGTCCCTGCGCCACTGGAGAAGAACGCGGCCGGATTCGACGGGCCGGGCCGCTATCTGACGCTCACCACCTGCGATCCGGAGTGGGGAAGCAGCCACCGGCTGGTCGTCTGGGCGCACCTGGATGCCACGCAGCCTGTGACCGACGGCAAGCCGGAAGCTTTCCACAGCTGACCCACGCGCCCCCGGCGCCCTTTAGTCTGGTCCCGTACCGAACGGAAAGGGACGGCATGTACGGCTGGATCTGGCGGCATCTGCCGGGCAACGCATGGGTGCGGGCGTTCATCTCGCTCGTGCTGGTCCTCGCGGCCGTCTATGGGCTGTTCCAGTACGTGTTCCCCTGGGCGGAGCCGCTGCTTCCGTTCAACGATGTGACGGTGGACGGCCAGTGAGCGCGCGGATTCTCGTCGTCGACAACTACGACAGCTTCGTCTTCAACCTCGTCCAGTACCTGTACCAACTGGGCGCGGAGTGCGAAGTCGTGCGCAACGACGAGGTGTCCACCGCGCACGCGCAGGACGGCTTCGACGGCGTGCTCCTCTCGCCGGGGCCCGGTACGCCCGAACAGGCCGGGGTCTGCATCGAGATGGTGCGTCACTGTGCGGCGACCGACGTGCCCGTGTTCGGTGTCTGTCTCGGCATGCAGTCGATGGCGGTGGCGTACGGCGGTGTCGTCGACCGCGCCCCGGAGCTGCTGCACGGCAAGACCTCGCTCGTGCTGCACGAGGGCCAGGGCGTCTTCGCGGGGCTGCCCTCGCCGTTCACGGCGACGCGGTATCACTCGCTGGCGGCCGAGCCGGCGACCGTGCCGGATGCGCTGGAGGTCACGGCGCGCACGGAGGACGGCATCATCATGGGGCTGCGCCATCGTGAGAAGGCGGTCGAGGGTGTGCAGTTCCACCCGGAGTCGGTGCTCACGGAGCACGGCCATCTGATGCTGGCCAACTGGCTGGTGCGGTGCGGTGACACGGGCGCGGTGGGCCGTTCGTCAGGGCTCGCGCCGGTGGTGGGCAAGGCCCTGGCGTGAACGGCGAGGGGGGATCGCCGTGGTTCCATCCCGGGGACGTTCCCGGGCAGCGCGAGCCGCAGGACCAGCCTGAGCCGCAGGAGTGGCAGGGCTACGACGAATACTCCCTGGCCTATCAGCAGGACTGGTACGAGCAGCAGGCCTACACGCAGCCGCAGCCGCAGCCCTCGCCCCAGACGCAGCCTCAACAGCAGCCCTACCCCCAGCCTGAGCCTTATCCGCAGCACCAGTCCCCGGCCCAGGCCCCGCTCCAGGCCCGGCACCGGCACCGGCCGGAGTCCGTGCAGGAGTCGGCGTACGCGGCCCCGTTCGTGCCCGCGCCCGCGCCTGCGCCCGACGACGACGAGACGGTGGGGCTCCGGACGTCCGACACCGGCGGTGCGACGCCCGAGCAGCCCACAGGGGGCCGTGCCGAGCGCCGCAGGGCCGCCAAGGGGCGTGGGAAGCGCCGTGCCGCCGCCGCCACGCCGCCGAAGCCGTCGGAGGGCGGCGCTCCGCTCTCTCGGGTGGAAGCGCGCAGGGCGGCCCGCGCGGCCAAGGACAGCCCGGCCGTGATCGCCAGCCGCGCCTTCGGTGAACTGTTCATCACCATCGGCGTGCTGATGCTGCTCTTCGTCACGTACCAGCTGTGGTGGACCAACATCCTCGCCGGCCAGCAGGCCAACGCCGCGGCGGACCAGATCCAGGACGACTGGGCGCAGGGCCGCGCTCCGGGCGCGTTCGAGCCCGGCCGGGGCTTCGCCATCATGCACATCCCCAAGCTCGACGTCGTCGTCCCGATCGCCGAGGGCACCGACAAGCACCGGGTCCTGGACCGGGGCATGGTCGGCCACTACGCCGATGGCGCGCTCAAGACGGCGATGCCCGAGGACAAGCAGGGCAACTTCGCGGTCGCCGGCCACCGCAACACCCACGGTGAGCCGTTCCGTTACATCAACCGGCTCGAACCGGGCGACCCGATCGTCGTCGAGACGCAGGACAGTTACTACACGTACGAGATGGCGTCCATCCTGCCGCAGACCGCGCCGTCGAACGTCGGGGTGATCGCCCCGGTACCGGCCGGCGCCGGCTTCACCGGCCCCGGCCGGTACATCACGCTGACCACCTGCACCCCCGAATTCACGAGTACGTATCGAATGATCGTGTGGGGCAAGATGGTCGAGGAACGCCCGCGCAGCAAGGGCAAGCCGGACGCGCTCGTCGGCTGATCGATGAACGTACTTCAGGACGACAGAAAAACAGGGACAGGGACAGGTGCAGTGGCACGTGCACGCAGCCGGATCGCCGGCGTCATCAGTGTCTTCGGCGAGCTGCTGATCACCGCAGGGCTGGTGCTGGCACTTTTCGTCGTCTACTCGCTGTGGTGGACGAACGTCCTCGCCGACCGTGAGGCCACCAAGCAGGGTGACCGCGTCCGCGACCGCTGGGCCGGGGGCCCGGGCGCGCTCGACACCAAGGACGGCATCGGCTTCCTCCACGTACCCGCCATGAGCAACGGCGAGGTCCTGGTCAAGAAGGGCACCGACAGCAAGACCCTGAACCACGGTGTCGCGGGCTACTACACCACCCCGATCAAGTCGGCCCTCCCGTCCGACAAGCAGGGCAACTTCACCCTCGCGGCGCACCGGGACGGCCACGGCGCGAAGTTCCACAACATCCACAAGGTCAAGACCGGCGACTCGATCATCTTCGAGACCAAGGACACCTGGTACGTCTACAAGGTCTACAAGGACCTGAAGGAGACGTCCAAGTACAACGTGGACGTGCTCCAGCCGGTCCCGAAGGAATCCGGCAAGACCAAGCCGGGGCGCTACATCACCCTGACGACCTGCACGCCCGTCTACACCTCGGACTACCGGTACATCGTGTGGGGCGAGCTGGAGCGCACGGAAAGGGTCGACAGGGACCGCACGCCACCGGCGGAGCTGGCTCAGCCGTAGAAGCCGCAGGCGGCAGTCGGCAGGTCGCTGCGGGAAGCGCCGCACACATGGACAGCGAAGAGCCCCGGCACCCATCCAGGTGCCGGGGCTCTTCGCTGCTTGCGGCTGTGCCGCGCGGACGACCGGCTAGTCGCTGTCGTTACCGCCGATGAAGCCGCCTCCGTTGTTACCGCCCTGGTTGCCGCCGCCACCGATGGTGAACAGGGTGATCGGAGTGGCGGCGGGGTCCGCCTGGGTCCCCGGCTGCGGGTGCTGCTGGAACACCTGGGCGTTGTCGTTCTGGTCGCCCTGCACCTGGATGTTGGTGTATCCGGCCTGCTGCAGCATGGCCTTGGCCTCGCCCAGGGTCCGGTTGCGTACCTCCGGCACCTGGTTCTGCGGCGTCTGGGGGCCCTTCGAGACCTGCAGGGTGATCGTGATGCCCTTGGCCTCCTTGGAGCCCGCGGTCGGCGTCTGGGCGGTGACCTGGTTGGCCGGCTCGTTCGAGTCGACGTCCTGCCGCACCACCGTGTAGCCGAGGGTCGTCAGCTGCTGGTTGGCGCTGTCGAACTGCTGGCCCACCACATCGGGCACTTCGGTCTTGGCCTGCTTGGCGATCTGCAGGGTGACCTTCGTGCCCTTCTCGGCCTTGGAGTTGCCCGCGGGGTCCTGGCTGACGACCGTGCCGGCCTCCTGGTCGGAGTCGACCGACTTGGTCTCTACCTGGAAGCCCTTGTCCTCGAGCTGCTTGGTGGCCTTCTCCTCGGACTTCTCCGTGACGTCCGGCACCTCGACCAGCGGCGCGCCCTGCGAGACGACGACCTGGATCGTCTCGCCCTGTTCCATCTTGCCGCTCTCCGGCGTCTGGCTGCAGACGGCTTCCTTCGGCTGGTCGCAGCGCTCGGCCCCGGACCGGACGACCTTGACCTTCGCGTTCTCCCCGAGCTGCACGGCTTCCTTGAACGGCTTGCCGACGAGCTGCGGTACGTCGATCTTGCTGGTGCCGCCGCCCCCGCCGAAGACGGACTTGCCGATGAGGATCGCGCCGACGAGCACGAGGATGCCCGCGACCACGAGCAGGATCGTCGACGTGTTCGACTTCTTCTGCCGACGGCGGTCCGGACGGTCGTCGTACCCGCCGTATCCGCCGTCGTCCGGGTTCATGGGCGGCAGCATCGACGTCTGGCCGCCCGGGTCGGTCTGGCGCAGCGCCGTCGTCGGGCGGTCGTCGCCGTGCTGGGCGCCGTATCCGCCGCCGTAGCCGACGGCCCCCATCGCCGCCGTCGCCGCGACCGGCTGGCCGTCGAGGCAGGCCTCGATGTCGGCCCGCATCTCGTCGGCGGACTGGTAGCGGTAGTCGGGGTCCTTGACCAGCGCCTTCAGCACGATCGCGTCCATTTCGGGCGTGATCTCGGGGTCGAAGTTGCTGGGCGGCTGAGGCTCTTCCCGTACGTGCTGATAGGCGACCGCCACCGGGGAGTCCCCGACGAACGGCGGCCGGACCGTCAGCAGCTCGTAGAGCAGACAGCCGGTGGAGTACAGGTCGGAGCGGGCATCGACCTGCTCGCCCTTGGCCTGCTCCGGGGAGAGGTACTGGGCGGTACCGATCACGGCCGCGGTCTGCGTCATGGTCATGCCCGAGTCGCCCATGGCGCGGGCGATGCCGAAGTCCATGACCTTGACCTGGCCGGTGCGCGTCAGCATGACGTTCGCCGGCTTGATGTCGCGGTGGACGATGCCATTGCGGTGCGAGTACTCGAGCGCCTGCAGAATGCCGATGGTCATCTCGAGCGTGCGCTCGGGCAGCAGCTTGCGCCCCGAGTGCAGCAGCTCTCTGAGCGTGGACCCGTCCACGTACTCCATCACGATGTACGGGATGGAGACGCCCTCGACGTAGTCCTCGCCGGTGTCGTACACCGCGACGATCGCAGGGTGATTCAGCGAGGCGGCCGACTGGGCCTCACGGCGGAACCGGGCCTGGAAGGACGGGTCGCGGGCGAGATCGGCCCGCAGCGTCTTCACGGCGACGGTGCGACCGAGCCGGGTGTCGTGAGCGAGGTAGACCTCGGCCATGCCACCACGGCCGAGCACCGAGCCCAGCTCGTACCGGCCGCCGAGGCGACGCGGCTCTTCCATAACAGTTCCAGCCCTCTCCGTCAGTCCCGACCGCACCCGTGTGTGTGCTCCGGCGGTGTGCTGTTCGCGCATACGCTACCGGGCACGCGGCGTCGCATCCGCCCATGGCCGGGACCTGATATGCGACCGGTATCGCATTGTGCGGTTATGAGGCGGGGCGAGGCCAGGACAGTGACATGCGTCACTCCTTGCTGTCGAGTACCGCCTGCATCACTTTCTTGGCGATCGGCGCGGCGAGACCGCCACCGCTGATCTCGTCACGGGACGCGTTGCTGTCCTCGACGACGACGGCGACGGCGACCGGGGAGCCGCTGTCGGTCTTGGCGTACGAGATGAACCACGCGTACGGGCGCTTCTTGTTCCCGACGCCGTGCTGGGCGGTACCGGTCTTGCCACCGACCGTCACGTCGCTGATCTGCGCCTTCGTGCCGGTGCCCTTCTCGACGACGTTCTCCATCATCTGCTGGACGAGCTGTGCGTTCTCCTGCGAGAGCGGCCGGCTCATCTCCTCCGGCTCGAACGACTGGATGATGTCCAGATTGGGCGCGCGCAGCTGGTCGATCATGTACGGCTTCATCAGCTTGCCGTCGTTGGCGATCGCCGCGGTGACCATGGCCATCTGCAGCGGAGTGGTCGCGGTGTTGAACTGACCGATGGAGGAGAGGGCGTTGCCGCCCTTGTCCATGTTCTTGTCGTAGACGGAGGACGCGGCGCGGACCGGAGTGTCGATCTCCGGGTTGTTGAAGCCGAACTTCTCGGCCGTCTCCACCATCTTGTCCCGGCCGACCTTGTCACCGAGGTTGGCGAAGACGGAGTTGCAGGAGACCTCCAGGGCCCGGTTCAGGCTCGCCTTCTCGCATCCGCCGTGCTGGTTGACCATCGGCTTGCGCGACAGCGGGATGAAGTACGGCTCGGGGGTGTCCGTCGCGGCGTTGATGTCCGTGACCACGCCGTGCTCGAGGGCGGCGGCGGCGGTGAGGACCTTGAACGTGGAGCCGGGCGGGTAGGTCTCGCGCAGCGCGCGGTTCACCATCGGCTTGTTCTTGTCGTTCAGCAGCTTCTGGCGGTTGTCGGAGTCCTTGTCCGAGTTGCCGGCGAAGACCGACGGGTCGTACGACGGCGTGGAGGCGAGCGCGAGGATCTTTCCGGTCTGCGGGTCGATCGCCGCGACGGCGCCCTTGTTGTCGCCGAGGCCCTCGAACGCGGCTTCCTGCGCCTTGCCGTTCAGGGTGGTGACGACGTCGCCGCCCTTCTTCTTCTCGCCGGTGAACATCGCCATCGTGCGGTCGAAGAAGAGCCGGTCGTCGTTGCCGGTGAGGATCCCGTCCTCGAGCTTCTCGATCTGGTTGGCGTCGAAGGCCTGCGAAGCGAAACCGGTGACGGGGGCCCACATGGGGCCGTCCACGTAGGTGCGCTTGTACTTGAAGTCGCTGCTCGTCGTCGCGACGGAGCCGGTGACCGGCTTGCCGTCGACGATGATGTTGCCCCGCTCGTAGGCGTAGCGCTCGATCTGGACCCGGCGGTTGTACTCGTGCGCGTTGAGCTCGTCGGCGCGCACGTACTGGATCCAGTTGTCCCGGATCATCAGCGCGAGAACCAGAAGGCCGCAGAAGATCGCGATGCGGCGCAGAGGCTTGTTCACGGTCGGACCACCTGGGTCATCTCGGCGTCGGGGGACGGGGCGGGGGACGGCGCGGGCCGCCGTGCCGTGTCGCTGATACGGATGAGGATGCCGATCAGGGCCCAGTTGGCGATGACGGACGAGCCACCGGCCGCGAGGAACGGCATGGTCATACCGGTCAGCGGGATGAGGCCCATCACACCGCCGGCGACGACGAAGACCTGGAGGGCGAACGCGCCGGACAGACCGACCGCGAACAGCTTCCCGAAGGGGTCCCGGGCGGCCAGGGCCGTGCGGATGCCGCGCTCGATGATCAGGCCGTAGAGCAGCAGGAAGGCCATGACACCGGCCAGGCCCAGTTCCTCGCCGACGGTGGCGAAGATGAAGTCGGAGTTGGCGGCGAAGCCGATCAGGTCCGAGTCGCCCTGGCCGAGTCCCGTGCCGAGGGTGCCGCCGGAGCCGAAGGACATCAGCACCTGCGCCATCTGCTGGCAGGCGGCCGAATCCGCGTAGCAGTCCCCGAAGGGGTCCGCCCAGGCGGCGACACGGGCCTGGACGTGGCCGGCGAAGGAGGCCACACCGACGGCGCCGCCGACGGACATCAGCAGACCGATGACGATCCAGCTGGTCCGCTCCGTGGCGACGTACAGCATGATCACGAACATGCCGAAGAACAGCAGCGACGTACCGAGGTCGTTCTCGAAGACCAGGATGAGCAGGCTGACGGCCCAGATGGTGAGGATCGGGCCGAGGTCGCGTCCACGCGGCAGGTACAGCCCCATGAACCGGCGACTGGCCAGCGCCAGCGCGTCCCGCTTCACCATGAGGTAGCCGGAGAAGAAGACCGCGATCACGATCTTCGCGAACTCACCGGGCTGGATGGAGAACGGGCCGACCCTGATCCAGATCCTGGCGCCGAAGACGTCCGCGCCCAGGCCAGGCACGATCGGCAGGATCAGCAGGACCAGCGACGCCACCATCGAGATGTAGGTGAAGCGCT